>CAYGBV010000018.1:0-43440 GCA_964348295.1 uncultured Gemmatimonadaceae bacterium | reverse complement strand
CACGCTCCGGCCTCCGCAACTCGACGACGCGGGGGCCATTTTCAGCGGCTACGCCACGGACCCCGAGGTGGCGCGCTACGTCATGTGGACGCCGCACCAGGGAATCGAGGACACCGAGGCCTTCCTGCGGCACTTCATCGGCCACGGCAGCAATGAGGGAGACTACCCCTGGGTGATCGTGCTCACCGGCTCCGGCACCCTCATTGGCGCCATGCACCTCCGGGTGGACGGACCCCGCTGCGAGCTCGGCTTCAACATCGCGCGTGACCGTTGGGGCCGAGGGTACGGCACCGAAGCGGTGCGCGCGGCGGCCACCTTCGGCCTGGGCCTGGAAGGTGTGCGGCGGGTGCAGGCCACCTGCCACGTCGACAACACCGCATCGGCCCGAGTGCTAGAGAAGGCCGGCATGACCCGAGAGGGCCTACTGCGCCGCTACCTGCGCTTCCCCAATCTCGGCTCCGAGCCGCAGGACGTGTACCTCTACGCCAAGACGACGTAGTCCGCCGGAACTACATAACGCCGCTCCTGTTGCGCTGCCGCAGCGATTCCAGCACCTCGGCGGTGAACGGACTCTGGCCCCGTCGCAGCTCGCTGAGCCATCCGGCGCGCTCCGCCTTGGCCTCTCCGTCTTCGGTCAGGGTCACGAAGATCGTGTAGTCCTCCGCGGCCCCATCCAGATCGCCGGTGAGCGCCCGTGCCAGTCCGCGGGCGTCCCGGGGCTCCGCCCGGTTGGGGGCCAGCGCCACTGCCTGATCGCACGCAGGCAGGACCTCAGCCGCCCAGTCGCCGAGGCTCCCGTACCAGCATACGACGGACCAGAAGGCCGCCGACCCGGTGAGCCTCGAGTCGATGGATTGAGCCCTGGCGTAGCTGTCTAGGGCCTCGGGCATGCGCCCCTGCCTGGCGAGTCGCTCCCCCTGCTCGAGCGCGCCCTGTAGTGCCAGAGAGTCGGACTCGCTCAGGGCCGCCTGACTCGCGATCTCGAAGCGAACCGGCACGTCAACCAGCGAGCGGATCGGCTCGCCCCCGAGTCGGCCTGCCTCGAACCGCGTTCCCTTGAGCATCGCGATGGCGGGTTCCTCGAACGCCGCCTGCGTGGAGCTCAGCACACGGATAGTGGCGGGATCCACACGGCCCTCCGTGTCGACGAAAGCCCGCAACACAACCGTGCCCTCGACGCCGCTGGCGTAGAGGTCAGGGGGGTATACGAGGGGCGGCGAAGAGACCCGCTGCGGCGGCTCCTGCGCCGGTGTTTCAATGCGGCTCGCCTTGGCGCAAGCCAGAGTGAGCCCGATGACGACGATCGCAGTCGGTATTCCGTATCGCATTTTCATAGGCTGACCTCCTCACCTCGTATACCCACACCATGGCCGGACAGTTTCCGCAGCTCGGCGCTGCAACCGTGATCCATGCCGCAGCGGGCGGGGACAGGTTAGACCCATCGTTCGGTGGCGCAACCATCTGCGGGGTAGCATCTTAGAGATCGGTGTCCCGTGCGCCCGCACCGCGGTAACCGCAAGCAGGCTGGAGGGTAATCTGTGTCCGGACGAGACGGGACCGAGCGACGCAAGGAGGACCGGCGCAAGCTCGCTGAGCGGCGGGAGGGAAGCGACCGCCGCCTGGGAGAGGACAGGCGCAAGGCCGATCTGGGCCCACCGCCTGGGATGCCAGAGCGGCGCACGGGGTGGGAGCGGCGCATCGCGGACCGACGCTCCGGCGGAGACCGCCGCAGCGGCCTGGACCGGCGCAACCCGACCCCGGAAGCGCTGCTGCGCGCCGTGGCCATCCAGACCGCACGCCAGCTCGTCAGTCGCCTCTACCTGCAGGTCTGCCGATCCGCCCAGTCCTCCCCTCGCGCCCGCGAGCACCTCGAGACGGCCCGGGCCGAGCTCCTGACGCTGCGACCGGATCTGGACCGCGTAGCCAAGGCGCTGGATGATCTGAAGTCGACGCCCGCAGCCAGGCTGCCGGAGTATGACCTGGCGAGAGAGCTGCTGCGCCCTCTCCGCTCGAACCACAAAGGAGCGAAGCGGTCTAAGGGACGCACCGCCCCACTGAAGCGCCGTGATTCCCTCGAGCAGCTCCGCGCCACCCTGGCCGCCCCGCTGACCCCGCCGTCCTTCCCCAAGGTGACCACTGAGGAAAACGGGCCGGCGCAGAGCAAGGCCGCGGCCAAGCGGGCGAAGAGCTCGCGGGCCTCAGGCAACTCCAAGAGAAAGTCCCCCCGGAAGGCCACCAAGAAGAAGGCCGCTAGCAAGAAGCGGCCCAAGCGCACGAAGTAATCCGGACCCGTACGCACGGGAAGGTCACGCAGCCGCCTGCCATCAGGGGGCATCTTGCGTGGACACAGCGCTCCCGGGTAACGCCAGCCGCACAATGGCTCAACGAACGAAACCACCACGGATGGCGGCGGCGCGCAGCGTCCTGCAACGGTTCTGGGGCCACGCAGAGTTCCGCTACCACCAGCGGCGCGCTGTCCTGGCGGCGCTCAGTGGGCGCGACTGCCTGGCCGTGCTGCCGACCGGGGGAGGGAAGTCGCTCTGTTATCAGGTTCCGGGCTTGGTGCTTCCGGGGCTCACCGTCGTAGTCTCGCCACTGATCTCCCTCATGCAGGATCAGGTCGCGGCCCTGCGGTCACGGGGCGTCGCCGCCGCCTACCTCAGCAGCACCCAGCCACGGGCCGTCCAGGCGGCCGTGTGGGAGGCCCTGCGCTCGGGCAAAGTGAAGCTGCTGTACGTGGCACCCGAGCGGCTGGCGCAGCTCGTCGCAGCCCGGCACCGCCCGGTCTCTCTGCTCGCCGTGGACGAGGCTCACTGCATCAGCGAGTGGGGGCACGACTTCCGACCCCACTACCGGGCCCTCGGCACTCACCGGGTGGCCCTCGGTCGCCCACCGACCATCGCCGTCACGGCGACCGCCACCCCCGCGACACGGAGCGACATCCTGCGCGTGCTGCGCCTCAGCCGGCCCGTGCGCGTCGTGCGCTCGTTTGACCGGCCGAACCTGTACTTCGCTGCGCGACGGTGCGACACCGAGCCCGGGCGACTGCGGGCGCTTGCAGCGCTCCTCAGACACCGTCCCGCCAGCGCCGTGGTCTACGTCCCAACCCGCAATCAGACCGACGGCGTCGCGGCCGTGCTCAAGCGCTGGGGCTACGCCGCGCTGCCGTACCACGCGGGCCTTCCCGGTGCGGCTCGCCGCAGGCTGCTGGAGCTGTTCCTGGAGGGAAGGGTGCGTGTCATGGTGGCCACCAACGCGTTCGGCATGGGCATCGACAAGCCGGACGTGCGGCTGGTCGCCCATCTGGGAGTACCGCCCCGGCCGGAAGCCTACTTCCAGGAGGCGGGGCGCGCGGGACGCGATGGTGCGCCGGCACACTGCGAGCTGCTGTGGCTCCCGTCCGACCTCGACCTGGCACGCCATCTCGCGGGCCTGAATGGTCCCCAGGCAGGCCGCGGCTCAGCCACGCACCGCAACGCGCGACGGGCAGCTCTCAGCACCATGCGCCGCTACGTGCGCACCCGCGGATGCCGGCGTCGCGTGCTGCTGGGTTACCTGGGCGAGCGCCTGGCACGGTGCGGCGGGTGTGACCGGTGCGGCAGCCGTCGCAGCGCATGATCTGTCCCCTTCAGGTAACAGGCTGGCGAATGAGGGGGTCACCCTGGCAGCAGCAGCGCGAGTTCCAATCTTGCTAACACGTTGACAGCTAACCACTTACAAGTCCTGTGACTGGTGGCACGGATTTTCCAATGGGAATGCTGCAGAAATACACTGCGGTCTGCTGAGCGCCTTGTCGCCAGGCAAGTTCTCGTCGGGAGGGGACGAGCGGGACCACGCAAAGCCCGGGCTCAGCAGGCCGCAGCGTCTTTCCGCAGACCATTTCGCGACTCTCTCCACTCACCTAACTTCCATGACGACCCGTCACACCGACCCTTCACGCGGGGGATGCAGTGTCTCGTTGGCCCCTTGCGCTGGTTACCGCTCTCTCGGTCGCCCTTCCCACCCGGGCGCCGGCCCAGCAAGCGCTCGTGTACCGCATACCGGTCACGGGCACCATCGAGCTCGGCCTGGCTCCCTACATCGCTCGCGGGATCGAGGAGGCGCATACGGAGCGGGCGACAGCGATCGTCTTGGACATCGACACGCCGGGCGGCCGCATCGACGCCGCGCAACAGATCGTCAAGGCGATAACCGGCAGCGATCTGCCTGTCTTCGCCCTGGTGAACACTCACGCCTGGAGCGCCGGGGCGATCATCGCGCTCGCGGCAGACTCCATCTACATGACGCCGGCGTCGTCCATCGGCGCGGCCACCCCGGTCACCGGCGGGGGGCAGAAAGCCCCGGAGAAGATCGTGTCCGCCATGCGCAGCGAGATGCGCGCGCTGGCGGAGCGGCGCGGGCTCGATCCACAGATCGCAGAGGCGATGGTAGATGAGGAAATCGCAATCGAGGGCGTGATCGAGGAGGGAAAGCTCCTCACTCTGACCTCGATGGAGGCAGTGGAGCTCGGAGTCGCGGTCACCGAGGTTGATGATCTCGCTGCGCTGCTCGAGCGGCAGCAGCTCGCGGCAGCCGCCGTCGAGTCCGTGGGAATCAACTGGGCGGAGCAGCTCGTGCGGTTCCTCTCCAACCCGTTCGTGGCACCGCTGCTCCTGTCCATCGGCACGCTGGGACTCATCATCGAGATCAAGACGCCCTCCTTTGGCATCGCCGGACTGGTCGGCCTGCTCTCCCTCGGAGCCTTCTTCGGTAGCCACCTGATCGTGGGCCTCGCCGGCTGGGAGGAAGTGATCCTCCTCGGCGTCGGAGTGGTCGCACTGGGGATAGAGGTGTTCGTGGTGCCGGGGTTCGGGATAGCGGGGACGATCGCCATCCTGTGCATCGGCTCCGCGGTATTCCTCGCCCTGATCGGCAACCTGCCCACCTGGAGCGACGTCGCTCGAGCCAGCGGCATTCTGTTTACCGCGGCGATGATCATCGTTGCCGCGATCTACGTATTGGTGCGGCATCTCCCCACGGCCCGCCGGTCGCGGGGGATCTTCCTCAAGGCCGCTACCGACCGGGCCCACGGCTACATCGCGGGCTCGACGCGAGACGATCTCGTGGGCCTCGAGGGCGTGGCCCTCACCGACCTGCGGCCATCAGGCACGATCAAGGTGGGCGACGAGCGGCTCGACGTGGTGTCCGACGTGGGATTCGTCGCCAAGGGGAAGCGGGTTCGGGTGATCCAGTCGGAGAGCTACCGGCACGTCGTCGAGCCGATCGACGAGGAGCCAAGCGCGTAACGAAGGAAGGAGTGCTCGATGAACGAACTGGCGCAATTGGGGTCGTGGGTATTCGTCGTGCTGGTGGTGGTGGCGTTCATCCTGCTGGGGCTGTTGTTCAACTTCGTCCCGGTCCGCCTGTGGATCGAGGCGTGGTTCTCGGGCGTGCGTATCGGGTTGGGAACGCTCGTGGGGATGCGGCTGCGCAAGGTGAGCCCCCCCGCGGTGGTGCGTCCGCTGATCGCCGCCACGAAGGCCGGGCTGAGCCTGCTGGTCAACGACCTCGAGGCGCATTACCTGGCGGGAGGCAATGTCGATCGGGTCGTGCGGGCGTTGATCTCGGCCGACAAGGCCGGGATCGAGCTCTCGTTCCAGAAGGCCGCGGCGATCGACCTGGCGGGCCGTGACGTGCAAGAAGCCGTGCAGGTGTCGGTGAACCCCAAGGTGATCCAGACTCCCAAGGTCGCCGCCATGGCAAAGGACGGGATTCAGCTCATTGCGATGTCACGCGTGACCGTGCGTGCCAACATCGACCGTCTGGTAGGTGGCGCGGGAGAGGAGACGATCCTGGCCCGTGTGGGAGAGGGCATCGTCTCCACGATCGGCTCCGCGATTACCCACAAGGCGGTGCTGGAGAACCCGGATGACATCTCGAAGACGGTGCTGGCCAAGGGCCTCGACAGCGGCACGGCGTTCGAGATCCTGTCCATTGACATCGCCGACGTGGACGTGGGCAAGAACATCGGTGCCGAGCTGCAAACCGACCAGGCGGAAGCCGATAAGCGAATCGCCCAAGCCAAGGCCGAGGAGCGGCGCGCCATGGCGGTGGCCTCCGAGCAGGAGATGAAGGCCAAGACGCAGGAGATGCAGGCCCGGGTGGTGGAGGCCGAAGCCCAGGTCCCCCTAGCCATCGCCGAAGCGTTCCGCGGCGGCAACCTCGGAGTCATGGACTTCATGCGCTACCGCAACATCGAGAGCGACACCGATATGCGCCGCAGCATCGCCAAGGGCGACGAGCCGCAGCGCTCCAGCTGAGGGTGACGTGGGCGACTTCATCGAGCTGATCATCTTCCTCGCCGTCGTGTTCATCTCGCTCCTCGCAGGCGGGAAGAAGCGCAGCCGCTCGCAACAGCGATCGCGGCCGGGGCAACCACCCCAGCGGCCCCAGGCGAGGCCCGTGCGCCGGCCACAGCCTGCTCCCGAGCGGACACGGCCCGAGCCGAGGCTCACGCCGGCGCCCAAGGCAGCGGCGGGGGAGCCCACCCGCCACAGTGTCGCGCAGGAGATCCTCCAGCTGCTCGGCGCGCAACTGGAGGAGGAGGCCGCACCGCAGGTGGCGCCGCCCCCGGCCCCGCAGCGTCGCGAGGCCGCCGCGCTCGACGACTACCGGCGCGAAGCGGTCTCGCTGGAACGACCCCCCCGCGAGGCGCGTGGGCTCGACACTGTCGAGCCGAGCAGGAAGCGGGAGCACGCAGAGTTCCACGAGCGCTACGTCGATGCCGCAGCAGAGCAGGGGCCGCGGCGCAGGGCTTCCCGCTATCACCGCTTGACGCCACGCACCGCCCGCGAGGCGGTCATCTGGAAGACCATCTTCTCGCCGCCAAAGGCGCTGGAATAGATGAGCAGCAATCCGTTTCTCACCGACGAGCATTACCAGGTGCGGGAGATCGTGCAGGACTTCGCTGCCAACGAGGTCCGCCCGATCGCCCGAGATCACGATCTCGATGCGGAGTTTCCCTGGGAAACCGTGAAGAAGATGGGGGAGCTGGGATTCATGGGGGCGCCGTGGTCCACCGAGTTGGGCGGCTCGGGTATGGACTACCTCTCCTACATAATCGTCGTAGAGGAGCTGGCGCGGGTGGACGCGAGTCACTCCATCACGGTATCGGCGCACACGACGCTGGGGACTTCGCCCATCGTCAACTTTGGCACCGAGGAGCAGCAGCGGCGCTTCGTGCCCCTGCTGGCGAGCGGTCAGGTGTTGGGCGGGTTCGGGCTCACCGAGCCCGAGGCCGGCTCGGACGCCGGCGGCACCAAGACGGCGGCCGTGGAGCACAACGACCACTTCGTGATCAACGGCTCCAAGATCTTCATCACGCACGCCGGCGTGGGGGAGATCTTCTCCATCACCGCCCGGACGGATCCCGATCCCAAGAAGCGTAACGCAGGAATCACGTCGTTCATCGTCACGAAGGACTCGGTCGACTTGGACCGGTGTCAGGAACTGGGAGTGGGGCACGCCCCTGACCTCCCGAAGATCGCGGGCGTGAAGGCCGGGAAGAAGGAGGACAAGCTTGGTTGGCGCGCCTCGGACACGCGCGAGCTGATTCTGGAGGACGCCGTCGTCCCCAAGGAGAACATGCTGGGCGAGCGCGGCAAGGGCTTCGTCAACTTCTTGAAGACGCTCGACGACGGGCGGATCGGCGTCGGGGCACTCTCCCTCGGCCTCGCCGAGGGTGCGCTCGATGAGTGCCTCAAGTACACGGCCGAGCGGAAGCAGTTCGGCCGGGCGGTTGCCACGTTCCAGGGGGTGCACTTCCAGCTCGCCGACATGGCCACGGAGATCGAGGCGGCGCGGCATCTGGTGTACCACGCGGCATGGCTGCGCCAGAACGGGCAGCCGTACAAGAAGGAAGCGGCCATGGCCAAGCTGTTCGCTTCGGAGCTGGCCATGCGCGCGACCACCAAGGCCGTGCAGCTGCACGGCGGTTACGGCTACACCACCGATTATCCCGTGGAGCGTATGATCCGGGATGCGAAGGTGGGAGAGATCGGGGAAGGCACGAGTGAGATACTGCGGATCGTGATCGCGCGCGAGCTATTGGGAGATCTGATCCGCGTGACCGGTGATTGATCCGGTCAGGAGCCTCTTCCAAGCGCCGGCCCAGATGCGCACGCAGATCTGGGCCGGCTCTGTTTGGGGGCATCGCCCCGCTTGGAGCTGGCGCAGCGGGTGAGGTGATGGGTCACCCTGCCACCGTTGACCTAACTCTCGATCCTGTCTATACTTACCGCACCATGCTGTGGCAAGTTATCGCCCATGGCGTCTATGCGGGCCCGGCTGCCGGGGAGCGCACCAGCGCGCTCAGGTCGGCATCCGGGAAGCCGCATTCGGCAGGATCGGACGACATCTCGATGGCGGCACCCGGGCCGAACGGGGCCGGCGCGCCGCCCGCCAACATTCACCGGCTCGGCGTGGCAGCCGGGGCGGGCGCTCGCCCGTCGCCGACTGTCACGGGAGCCAGGGCAGGACACGTTGAAGCGCGACATTCTCATCAATGCCAACCCACGCGAGACCCGCGTGGCGATCTTGGAGGACGACCGCCTCGTTGAGCTCCTTCACGATCGACCGGAGATCCGGCGCACCGTAGGAAACATCTACCTCGGCAAGGTCGAGGCGGTCTTGCCGGGCATGCAAGCGGCCTTCATCGACATCGGGCTCGAGCGGAGCGCGTTCCTGCACGCGTCCGATCTGATCGAGCCAGACGAGGACTCGCTTGACACGGGCAACGGTCGCCCCACCCGCAACAATCGCGGGCTCCCCAACATCGCCGACCACGTCAAGCGCGGACAGTCGATCCTGGTGCAGGTCACCAAGGAGCCGATCAGCACGAAGGGCCCCCGCGTGACCCGCCAGATCTCCATCGCCGGCCGGTTCCTGGTCTACATGCCGTTCGCCTCGAAGGTCGGTGTGAGTCGCAAAATCGACTCCCGGGAGGAGCGCGCCCGGCTGCGCCAGATGCTGGGCCGACTGCTCCCCAAGAACGGGGGCGGCGTCATCGTGCGCACAGTGGCCGAGGACATGACGGAGGCGCAGGTCAAGCGGGAGCTCAAGTCGCTGGTCGCGCAGTGGAAGAAGATCCACCGCAAGGCCCACTTCGTGCGGCTCAAGCCACCGTCGCTGGTCTACCGGGAAACGTCGCTGGCGAGCGGTATCATCCGCGACCTGTTCAGCGACAAGGTCGACCGCGTGGTGGTCGACTCGAAGCAGGTCCACGGAGAGATACGCCGCTACCTGCGGGACGTGGAGCCCGACCTGGTGGACCGCGTGGGCCTGTACAAGCGGGCCACGCCCCTGTTCGACGAGTACGACCTGGAGACCGAGATCCGGGAGCTGTTCAACCGGAGGGTGGAGCTACCCACCGGCGGTTACCTCATCATCGAGCCCACGGAGGCCTTGGTCTCGATCGATGTGAACACCGGGCGCTACACCGGCCGCCAAGACCCCGAGAAGACCATACTGCGCACCAACCTGGAGGCCGCTCGGGAAATCGCGCGGCAGGTGCGGCTGCGCGACCTCGGCGGGATCATCGTCATCGACTTCATCGACATGGAGTCGCAGGTGAACCGGGACAAGGTGCTGCACGAGTTGCGCACGCATCTCGGTCGGGATCGGGCCCGGACCCGGGCCTTCCAGGTCTCCCAGCTGGGACTCATCGAGATGACACGGCAGCGGGTGCGGCCCTCCCTGTGGGACAGCATGGCGTCAGACTGCCCTTCCTGCGGCGGGACCGGCAAGGTGTTCCGCCCCGAGGTGGTCGTGCGGCGCCTAGAACGCACGCTCGCGCGGGTGGCGAGCGAGAAGCGGGAGCAGCGTATGACAGTACGGCTCCACCCCGAGGTGGCCCTCTACCTCATGGAGCAGGAGCCGAACTTCCTGAAGGACGTGTCCCGCGCCACCAGGCTCGACCTCGAGCTCAGGGACGATCCCATCACGCGGATTGACGAGTTCCGTCTGGTGGCGCAGCCAGCGGGGAGGGATGTGACGGAGAGGTATGCGGTGGCGTGATCGGGAAGCGGGAAACGCCCGCATCCCCCTAGCGCTTCCCCCTTCCCGCTTCCCGGTACACTTGACCCAACCCCCTGCCCTGGGTACACTTAGCGCCTATGTCATACGCAATTTTCAGGGCCGCCGGACAACAGTTCCGCGCGACGAAGGGGGACACGGTGCAGGTGCCCAAGCTGGATATGGAGCCCGGTGCCAAGGTCACCTTCGACGAGGTCCTGCTCACGAGTGACGGCAAGAAGGTGAAGGCCGGTCAACCCACGGTGAAGGGCGCCAAGGTCGTGGGGCAGATCGTGCGTCACGGCCGGGGCGACAAGCTCTTCGTGTTCCGGTTCAAGCGGCGCAAGAACTACCGGCGCAAGACCGGGCACCGCCAGCCGTTCACCGAAATCAAGGTCACCGACCTCAAGCTCGGCTAGGATCATGGCTCACAAAAAGGGTGTCGGCTCGAGCCGCAACGGACGTGACTCACAGCCCAAGTTCCTGGGTGTGAAGCGCTACGGTGGACAGAGGGTGGTCGCCGGGAACATCCTCGTGCGCCAGCGCGGCACCAAGTTCCATCCCGGCAGTAACGTGCGGCGCGCGAAGGACGACACACTGTTCGCGTTGGTCGACGGCGTGGTGAAGTTCGAGCATCTCAACAAGAAGCGCCTGAAGGTGAGCGTCTATCCGTTGGAGGCGGTTGCGTCCTAGGGCGGCGGGCCAGGGCAGCATACAGACGGCGGCGGATCTCCAAGAGATCCGCCGCCGTCTCACATGCCGGAGGGGGATGTGAGGCAGGCGGCGGCGCACACGGGGTGCCGCCACCCACCTCAGACTGACGCCCCGTTCAGGGAGTCACTTCACTGGGAGGCGAGCACTGGAGCCGCTTCCGCTCCAGCATCCAGCGCTTGCCGTCCGCGCCAGTGACGACCACCGTGTCCTGCACCTCCATGGTTCCGTGTTGGCAGTCCAGGCGGCCCGCGCGTTCCCAGTGCGCCAACTGGCCCGTGTTCTTCGCGCAGCCGCCTGCTGCCATGAGGATTAGCACCGACACAGCACCCGCCCAGGCCCATCTACTGCGGTACATCGCTCCCTGTCGCCCCCTTCTCGAGATCTGGGGTGACTTGACTGGGGTCCCCTGGGGCGCACCTTGTTTTACTATGGACCTGTGAGGAGAGCGTGAGCTACATCACAGTCTACGGCTAACGTGCTGTTCAGGCTCTAGTTGCGTCCCATGCCCCGATTCCACCTCCATACCCTCTCTCGGACGCCCAACCTCACCGTCGGTGAGCGGGGTGATGCGAAGGAGTGTCTGCGGTTCTCCAAGCAGCTCGCAGTACTCATCTACCTGGCTTCCCGCCCGCAGACAAGGGCCACACGAGAGGAGTTGATCGGCCTGCTGTGGGAGGGATCGTCACCCCACGATGCGCGCCAGGCCCTGCGCCAGGTGGTGTACCAGATCCGCCATGGCACCGATCGGGATCTCCTGAGCGGCGACGAGGTCCTGGTGCTCAAGAAGGCGGAGCTCGCGTTCGACGTGGAGGCGTTCCGGCAGCTGCTGGCGGAGGGCCGCCTGATCGAGGCGTTCGAGCTGTATGAGGCCGATTTCCTGGCCAACGTGGCCCTCTCCGGGGCACGCGAGTTCGAGCAGTGGGCCGAGGGCATGCGGCAGCAGCTGGCCGCGGAGTGGCGGCAGCTGGCGCGTACGCTCATTGCGCACGCGGTGGACGCGGGCAACTGGTCGGACGCCGCTCAGTACTCGGCCCGGCTGATTGAGCGCGATCCCTACGATCTCGAGCCGCGGCTCAAGATGGTGGAGCTGCTGGCTCTCTCGGGCGACGAGGTGCGGGCGCAGGCCGTCGCGGAAGAGTTCCGGCGCGTGGCCGCAGACATCCACGGCGAGCGCATCCCCCAGGTGCTGGAGGAGGCGCTGGCTCGTGCGATTACCCCCACGGCGGTCCCCGACCGCCGCCAGTCCCGGGGGTTTCCGCGCCACCCGGAGCTGGTGGGCCGGGCGGCGGAGTTCCGGTCGGTAGTGGACCGTTGGAGGCGCGCGCTCGGCGGCGAGGGCGGTGCGGTGCTGATCTCGGGCGAGGCCGGCATCGGGAAGACCAGGCTCACCCGCGACCTCGCACGCCGGTTCCAGCGCGATCCCTGTCTGGTGCTGCAGTCGGCATGCTACTCGATCGAGCAGTCTGACCCGCTGGGACCGTTCGTGGAGATGCTGCGCGAGGCGCACGGGGCTCCGGGATTGGCGGCCGCATCACCCTCCTCGCTGGAGGTACTGGCGGCGTTCATCCCCGAGGTGGGCACGCGGTTCAGCACCACGATCCGCCCGCGCCCGGCACCGATTCCACGGGAGGCCCTGACCGCCTCCCTGATCGATGCGTATGTCGCCATCGCCGAGGAGCTGCCGCTCGCCCTGATCGTAGAGGACCTGGACCGCTCGACGCCGCCCACCATCGAGTTCGTGCACCGGCTCGCCCGACGGGCACGGTCCACGCATCTGGCGCTGCTGATGACGGCGCGCGACGTGGGCCGAGTACCCGACACCAGCCAGGCCCTGCGCGACCTGACCAGCACCGGCGTGGTGGCGGAGGTACCGCTGAGTCCCCTCGACGTCACCGACGTGTGGCACTTCGTCGGGTCTATCGCCAAGCTCCCCGCCGAAGACACCGGGTGGAGCCTCGCCGAGCGCGTACTTGCCCAGACGGCCGGCGTGCCGTTCTACGTGCTCGAGTTGCTCAAGGCGCTGTACGACGCCGGCGAGCTGACGGTGGAGGACGGTGTGTGGCAGTTCAGCCCGGCGATCCGCGACCCGAGCCGAACGCTGCCCATTCCCGAAACGAGCGGGGCCATCCTGGCGAAGCGCCTGGAGAACCTGGGCGAGACGCCGCTCGAGGTGTTCGCGGCGCTGGCCGTGCTGGAGCGGGAGGCGTCGGTCAAGGACCTGGCCGCGCTCACCGGATTCGACGATGAGGCCGTCACCGGTGCGCTGGGCGCGCTCCAGCGGCGCCGCCTCATCGGGCGCAGGAGCAGCCTGCCGGCGGTGCTGCACGACGAGCTGGCCGCCGCCGCCATCCAGGCGGTGCCGGCTGCCCTGGTGAGCCGCTACCACCACCGGGCGACCGAGCTGGCGGAGGAGGCGGCGCGCCTGCGGCCGGCGGAATGGTCGGTCGCCGCACACCACGCAGCATCGGGCGGTGATTTCCCCCGCGCCGCGCTCAACGCGGCTCGGGCCGCGGCCGTAGTCGAGCGGACTGCCGGGCGTGAGGCAGCGCAGGAGACGTTGCGGGGCATCCTCGATCCGATGCCGGAGCCCGTGCGCCGTGAGCTGGAGAGCGAGCTGCGGCCGGCGTTGTCGGGGAAATGGACGGCACGGCGCTGGCTCGAGGCACGAACGGGCAAGCGGCCGCCACTGCGGCGCTACGCCGCGCCGGCGGGCGGCGTGGCAGTAGCGGCCGCGGTCGTGCTCCTGGGGTGGACATTCTGGCCCAGAGGGAACGGCTCGGGGGGCGGCGGACCAGAACCGCGAGGGGTTGCGGCCTTTGGTGAGTCGGCTGGCTCCGCCGCACCGGAGGCGTCGTCCATCTCGCCCGCCGGCGACCGCGCGGTGGTGCGCCGCGCCGGGCCGGACGGCGAGGAGCTGGTGCTCCTCACCGTCGACGAAGCTGCAATCGGAAGCATCGATTGGTGTCGGGGTGCCTTTGCCGTGGACTGGCACGGCGATGCGGCACGGCTCGCGTGCGTGGCGGAGGGCGGGGAAGCGCTACGGCTGGGGGACGCCCTGCCCGGAAGCAGCCCGACGCGCGTGCCCGTGGCCGGCCACATCAGTGGAAGCCCGACCTGGTCACCGGACGGCGAGTACATCGCGTTCCGGCTGGTGGAGGACGCGGGAAGCGTGTACTTGGTGGATCGAGCGGGGCAGGAGCCGCCGCGGGCCATGAGCAGCGGGGATGCGGAGATGGCAACCGAATGGCTGCCGCCACAGCGTTAGCCGGCACCGTTGAGGAACAAGACAGGCGGCGGGAGCTCTCGAGCTCCCGCCGCTTCGTTGTGCTCGCTGCCTGGTTTCCTTACCGCCGCGGCATGAGCGCCGCGGCCATGGGCGGCACCTTGAGGGTCAGACCGGACACGCCCACCGGCGTGGTCTCGATGCTGCGGTATCCGACGCCCAGGTACCCGTCGGCATTATCGCCCCAACAGTAGGGCGCGCCGCTGGCGTCGAGCCCGCAAGAGAACGACCACGCATCGGTCGTGACCTGTTGATAGCCAGCGCCGCCGGTCACCGCGAGCGGCGAGAGCTCCCTGTCGGTCTGGGTGCCGTTCCCCACCTGGCCGTAGTCGTTGCGGCCCCAGCATTGTGCCGCGCCTCCCGAGGTGATCCCGCCAGTAGTCGCGTCGCCGGCGCTGATCCACTGGTACGTTGTCCCCGGCACCAGTGTCGGGATGTTGTAGCTCGTCGTGGTGCCATCGCCGATCTGTCCGGACCAGCCGCTGCCCCAACAGTACGCGTTGCCAACGGGATCCAGGCCGCAGGTGTAATAGTCGCCCGCCTCGATGCTCTGGAAGGGGCCTCCGGACACGGTGACCGGAATCAGGCTGCTGCCCCACACGCCATGCCCGAGCTCGCCGCTGAGGCCGTGACCCCAGCAGTAGGCTGTTCCGGATGTGCCGAGCGCGCAGCTATGGTAGGTGCCGGTGGTCACCGCTTGAATCGTCTCCGGGAGGGAGACGGCGACCGGCGTGCTGTCGCTGTTCGTGGTGCCGTCGCCGAGCTGGCCATCGGAATTGCTACCCCAGCAGTACACGCTGCCGGCTGGCGTCGTCACGCCGCAGGTGTGGCTATACCCTGAGCTCACCGTGGCGAAGGAGTGCCCGCCGCTCACCGCCACGGGCGCGCTCGTGTTCACTGTGTTGCCGGTTCCGAGTTGTCCTTGAAAGTTGTATCCCCAACAGTACGCCGCCTGGCCGGTGGTCACGGCGCAGGTATGGCGACCGCCCCCGCTCACCTGTTGCAACGCGAGCGCGCCCAGCACGGAGACGGGCGTCGTGGATGGGCCGAACACCCCGTTGCCGAGCTGCCCCCAGCCTCCCTCCCCCCAACAGTAGGCGTTGCCGGAGGCGTCGAGGCCGCACGTGTGGTATCCGCCGCTCTCGATCGACTGCAGCGTGAGACCGCCGGCGACCGCCAGAGGCACCACATGCGGCAGGTTCGCGTCGCCCAGCTGTCCGTTGCTGTTGCGGCCCCAGCAATACGCCTCTCCGGCTTCGGTTCCGGCGCACGTGTGATAGCCGCCGGTGCTGATGGAGCGGAGGAACGCACCGCTCGATACCTGGACCGGGGTGCTGTGGAACCAGGTCGTGCCGTCGCCCCCTTGGCCGTAGCTCCCCGAGCCCCAGCAGTACGCCGTGCCGGCGCTGGTGATCGCGCAGCTGGCCCACTGCTGGGCGGTCACGTACTCGACGGGGTCGGGAATGGAGACCTGGACCGGTATGCTGCTGCTGCCGCCGCCCGTGCCGATGTAGCTTCCGTTCCCCCAGCAGTACAGCTCGCGGTCCGCCGTGACGCCGCACGAGTGGTACCACCCCACGTCGATCTGCCTGAACGTTTGGCCACCCAGCACCAGGACCGCCGTATGGCTGCTGTCAGCAGTTCCAGCAGTCCCGTCGCCCAGCTCTCCGTAGTTGTTACGGCCCCAACAGTAGGCGTCACCACTGGCGGTGACGCCGCAGCTGTGCGCGTACCCCGCCGCGACGTCCACGTAATCCAGCCCGCCCAGCACGGCCGCCGGTGCCGAGACATCCGTAGTCGAGCCGTTGCCCACCTGGCCCCACCCGTTGTAGCCCCAGCAATACGCCGTGCTGTCGCTGGCGACCCCGCAGGCATGGTTGTTCCCCGGGGCCACGGTGACGAACTTGTGGCCGCCGACGACGGTGCTCGGACTGAGGCTGTTGGCCATGGTTCCGTTCCCCAACCGACCGTTGCTCCCCAGGCCCCAGCAGTACGCCGTGCTATCGCTGGCCACGCCGCAGCTGAACCGCTCGCCGGCGTCCACCCGATCGAAGGTGTGACCGCCGGTGACCGCGACCGGCGAGGCGCTCCCGTTGGTGGTACCGGTGCCCAACTGCCCGTAGTTGTTGTAGCCCCAGCAGTAGGCGTTGCCCGACGCGTCGATGCCGCACGAGTGGTCGTAGCCCGCGGCGATGTTCCCGGGCTCGACCGGCAGCACCACGATCGTCGCGCTGCCCTGGGCGCCGCCGGGCCAGCGCGCCCTGATGGTGGTCGTGCCTTCGGCCACGGCAGTCACGAGGCCGTCGGCGTCCACCGTGGCCACCGTCTCGTCGAAGCTGTCCCACAGCAGCGCGGCGTCGGTGATCGGATTGGCGCCGGCATCGCGCACGTCGGCTGCGAAGCGCACGGTGTCACCGATCACCGTCAGGGTGTCGGTATCGGGCAATACGGTAACCGTCGCGTCGCGGAAGCCGTAGCCCACGGTCTCGGCGGCCCCGACGTAGTGTACCATCGGGCCGCCGCCACCCCACACGCCGAGCAGGTCGTCGGTCGTGCCGCTGCTCTTGGTGACCCAGACGGCGCCCTCGAACCAGACGTGAATGCCGGCGTCGCCGACCACGTAGATGTCGTCGCTGGCCGTCCCCCACACGTCCCGGAAGGGCTGGGGGTGCATGTCCGTCTGGGCCGACCAGACGGTGCCGTCGAACCGGACCACGGTGCCGTTGTCGCCCACGGCGTAGATGTTCGAGCACGACGCGCCCCAGATGCCCCACAGTGTGTTGGTCGTCGGGCTCGTGATCGCGCTCCAGGCAGTGCCGTCGTAGTGCAGGATCTGGCCGCCGCTGCCAACGCCGTAGACAGTATCCGGCGAGCAACCCCAGACATCGTTCAGGTCGCCCGCGTGCGTGTGCACGATGGTCCAGTCCGTGCCGTCGTAGTGCAGGATCCGCGTGTTGCCCACGGCGTAGACGTCGTTCGGCGCGGCGCCCCACACCCCCAGGTTCACGGAGAAGGGGCTGGCCATGGGGTTCCAGCCCGCGCCGTCGTAGTGCAGGATCACGCCGTTCAGCCCGACCGCGAACACGTCGGAGCCGGAGCTGCCCCACACGGCGCGCAGGTCCTCCGGCGTGCCGCTGGCCATGGTGCTCCAGGCGGTGCCGTCGTAGTGGCTGATCACGCCTCCCGAGCCGACGGCGAACACGTCGGTCGAGGAGCTGCCCCACACGGCGTCGAGCGTGGTGGGCGTCCCCTGGGTCTCAACAGTCCACAGGTTCACTTCCTGGTACCCCGGAGCCTCCACCGTCAGCAGCGCGTAGCCGTACACGCCCGCCGCCTCGGCCGCGATGGTCACCTGGCCGGGGGCTGCAGCTGTCGCCTGACCCGTGACCGGGTCTACGGTCGCCACGTTCGGATTGAGACTGGACCAGACGATCGGCACGTCGGGGATCGGGTCGCCCACCCCGTCCCGCGCCACGCCCGTGAACGTCTGGGTGGCACCTATCCCGACCAGCGATGCTCCCTCGGGCGTGACCTCCACGGTCGCCACCGGGAAGCCCACGCGGTCGCCGAACAGGATCTCGCCGCCCGCACCGGCTGTGAACAGGCCGGGGTTGGGCGCGCCCCAGAGCCCCAGGATGGTGAGGGTCGTTCCGCTGGTGAGGGGGTTCCAGCTGAATCCGTTGTACCACACGATGGTGCCCGACTCGCCGGCCGCGTACACATCGCCGCTGGAGGACCCCCACACGGTGAACAGCGGCAACGTCGTGCCGCTCGTCATGGAACTCCAACTCGACCCGTCGTAGTGCAGGATCGTGCCGTTGCTCCCCACGGCGTAGACGTCGGCTCCCGAGGTGCCCCACACGGAGTTCAGGTCGGACGTGGTGCCGCTGGTCATGGCATTCCAGTCCGTGCCGTCGTAGTGCAGGATGGTGCCGGCCTGGCCCACGGCAAAGACATCGGACCGGGAGGCACCCCACACACCCCACAGGGCGGCAGTCGTACCGCTGCTCATGTTGCTCCACACCGAGCCGTCGAAGTGGGTGATCTCGCCATTCCAGCCCACGGCGAATACGTCGTGACTCGACGCACCCCAGACGTCATGCAGATTCGTCCCGGTGCTGGGCGTCATCTGGCTCCAGCTGGACCCGTCGTAGCGCAGGATCGCCGCCCCGTTGCCGACCGCGAAGGCGTCCGTGGCCGAGGCGGTCCACACACCCAGCAGCATCTGGCTCGTGCCGCTCGTCATCGAGCTCCACGCCGAGCCGTCGTAATGCAGTAGCGTGCCATTGTCGCCGACGGCGAAGACGTCGCTTCCCGAATTGCCCCATACGTCCGTGAGATCTTCCAGCGAGCCGCTCGCCATGCCGCTCCAGGACGTCGCAGTGGTAGCACCGGGGATCGCCACGGTGACCAGGGCGTAGCCGTACACGCCGTCGGTCTCCGCCGCGATCGTGACCTGGCCGCTCGCGGCGGCCGTCACCACGCCGCCGCCGTCAACGTCCGCGATGTCGGTATTGAGGCTCGTCCAGCTGAAGGTCTTGCCCGCCAGCGGCATACCCCAGGCGTTCAGCGCCTCGGCCGCCAGGGCCTGGGTGGCGCCGGCGGACGTCAGCGTTGCGCCCTCCGGCGTGACCAACACACTCACCACCACCGGGGGCGGCTCGCCGCCCGCCGGCTGCCACCGCGCATACCTGTCGTTGGAGCTACTCTCGGTGATGTTGGTGGCATTCCACCCGTCGATCTCCACGACGTAGACGTCGAAGTCGCCGTCCACGTCACTCGCGAACGAGATCTGCTGCCCGTCGGGCGACCACGTCGGCAGGTACTGCACCCCTGAAAACTCCCCCAGCTGATACACGTTCGACCCGTCGATGTCCATGAGGAACAGCCGCCGGTCGCCGGGAGTCCGCCACATATCGCTGGAGAACGCGATCTGTGACCAGTCGGGCGACCATGCCGCATGCGTCTCGGTCGTGCCGGGGCTGTTGGTGATGTTCTGCAGACCGCTGCCGTCGGGGTTGACGACGTAAATGTCCCAGTCGCCGGTGCGATTCGAGGTGAAGGCGATCTGCGATCCCTCCGGCGACCAGGCCGGACGCGTATCGACGCCGGGGTCGTTCGTCACGCGGATCGGGTTCAACCCGTCGGCGTCCATGACGTAGATCTCGGCGTTTCCGTCGCGCTCGGTGCGGAACGCGATTTGCGAGCCGTCGTGAGACCAGGTGGAGTACAACGGAAAGGTCGTTACCACGACTTCGCTCGTGAGCTGCTGCAGGTTCGAGCCGTCGCTGTCCATGACGTAGACATCGAACGTGCCGGCGCGATCGCTGGAGAACGCGATCTTGGAGCCGTCGGGCGAAAATGCAGGCGCCCGATCGGATGCCGGATCGTTCGTGAGGTTGAACAGCGTGCCGTCGCTGGTGCGCAGGTAGATCTCCCTGTTGCCGTCCCGGTCGCTCTCGAACACGATCGGCCCGGAAGTCGGAATGGGCGCCCAGACACACGTGCCGCCGGTGTTGCGCGGCCCCGGACGCACCTCGATGTCCATCTGGTAGTGGCCCACCGAGAATCCGTCGGCGCTCCCCACCACGAGTGTGTAGGTGCCGTCGAGCGGTAGCTGACGCTCGAGGTAGGAGTCGAGGCCCATGCTATCGTCGTCCTCGCCGACCGTCTCCCCATTCGGGTCGTACACGCCGACCCAGGTGTCCAGCTCAGAATAGACGCCGTGGCGCTCCGCCCAGGTCTCCAGGATGAGCGTGTCGCCGCCGCACGCGTCCAGCGAGAACCAGTCCTCCTCCCACCCTGGGTAGATGTTGACCTCGTCGATCGTGCGGTTGGCCGCGACACCGAAGCCCAGATACGCCGGATTCGACGAGTCATCACCGGCGGGCGTGATGTCATCGCTGATCTGAATCGACTTCGCATCGCCCAGCCGGCCTTCCGCCACCTCGTCGTTCTGCGCCTTGGCGCGCACGTAGTACGTGCCGGTGGCGCCGACCGCGATCTCGATGCTGGTCTGTGTGGTCCAGCCGGAGTTGGTGGGGTTGGTGAAGTTGGGATCGCTGTCCCACTCGAACCAGTAGCGATCGCCGAACTGCATCGGCACCACGCTCGCGGTGAAGCGGAACAGCGTAATCGTCGCCGGGCTGAAGTCGGCGATCACCGGCCGGAACGAGGCAAACGTGACATTCGCCGGCGTGTTCTGCCCGGCGCGCACCTGCACGTTGGTCGCCTCGCCGTACCAGTCCACGGCACCGCTCACCAGGCCCTCCACCACGACCTTGTAGAAGCCCACCGCCAGATCGGTGACCGTGCCTTCCCAATTGCCACCCACCTGGGTGAGCATGATCTCCTTGTTGGTAGGGCCGATCACGCGAACCCGCGCCGCATCGAAGGCGGCGGTCTTGAGGGTGGGAGCGGGCGCCGACAACGCCGAGTCGGCTCCACGGGTCGGCCGCTCCGGCAGCGTGATCTTGAGGTCCTGCTCGTCTTCCGGGATCTCCTCACCGGGTTCGGCGTCGGCCTCACGGCCGCCGCGGCGCCGCAGCGGCTCCGCTTCCTCGGGGACGTCCGTGAGGGAGTCGGCCCGCTCTCCCGCGGTCCCCTCGGGCGTGGCCGGCGCGCCGGCTGTCGGGCCCGGGTAGGGAAGCTCGATCAGGTTCAGCGTGATGGTTCCGGTCGTGGGAGGCTCGAACGGGTCGTCCTCACAGGCGGGGATCAGTCCCGCGGCCACGAACATCGCTGCGATCAGATAGCGCTTCATGGCCCACCTCACCTGTTCGGAATGCTGACGGAGATGCTCCCGGGCTCGCTGGGCGGCGGCGGCGGCGGGCCGCCGCCGTTACCCTCGCCGCCTCCAGCGAACAGGGCCACCGCCGCGCCCGCTCCCGCGACCCCCACGAGCGCAATGGCCCACGGGAATCCACCTCCACCATCGGCTGCCGCCACCTCCTCGGGGGCCGCCGGCACCTCGAGCCGCCCAACCAGATCAGGTTGCACGGCGAAGTCCACCCGGCGCTGTACCTCTCCCTGCACCAGGATCTCCACCTGGTAGCGCCCCATTGGAGCGGTGAAGGTGAGGGGCAGGGTGCCCATCCGGGCCGTCTCGACCCAGAGCCACGCGTCTATCGGGGTGATGCGGGCGACGACCCCGGTGACGTCGGAGGTGACCTCGATGGACCCATAGAGGTGGCGCTCGCTGCGCGCGACCTCGATGGCCGTGAGCAGCGCGCCGCTCTGCACATTGGCCTGGGCGGTTGCGACCTGATCGCTCGCCCGCGCCGCCAGGAGCGCCGAGAGCGGACCCACGCCGAGTCCAACCACGCGCCCGGTTTGATCGATCACGGGCCCGCCGTGCCCCTCGCCCGGTAAGGTGTCGCTCAACTGCAGCAGCCCGTCCTGCTGCGCCGCCACCCGCAAGCCCTCCACGGCGGCCGCGCCGCAGCCGGGGTACCCGAGGGCCCATACGAACTGGCCCTCCTCGATGTCCTCGCCCACCTGGAGCGGGGAGGCGAAGGTGGCCGGCAGCTTGAGCAGCGCCACGTCGTCGCCCACGTCGTACGCCGCCACCGAGACGTCGCGCTCCAGGCGCCGTCCGTCGGGCAGTGTCACCTCGATCCGCTCTGCGCCTCGAATGGCCCGGTAGGTCGTGAGCAGCAACCCGTCGGTGCTGACCACGGCGCCCGCGGCGCACGCCGCCTCGCTGCCGAAGCGGTGCACCGACAGCCGTGCCACGCGCTGCAGCGCGTGGGTCCGGACGCCCTCGGGAAGCACCGAGTCCGCGAGCTCGGCCTCCGCCACTACAGTCGCCGCGAGATCGAACACGAGCGACGTCGTGACGCCCGGCAGCACCTCCCGGGTCACCACCGCGCCCTCGTAGCCCTCGGCGAACGCCTCGATGCGGTAGCTGCCGGGCGCCAGGGTGAGCGTCCGCCCGGCCGGGAAGGTGCCGACCCCCTCGATCTGTCCGCGGATCGGCAGAGCACCCGGCTCGATCCTGAGGCTGCCACGCCTCTCGGTGGTCGCGCGGTCGGGCCAGTCCCACCTGGTGCGGGTGACCTGGTCGCCGGGCGTAGCGCTGCCCACAAAGCTGCGGGCAACCTCGACCGCGGCGATCACCTCCGGCAGGAACGTCTGGCGGTCGACCGGCATGTCCGGCCACTGCCGCACCGCCCAGCGGAGCCATGCCTCGGCCAGGGTCTCCTCGCCCTCTTCGATGAGAATCTGGGCCATCAGCTGCACCCCGTTCGCCCAGGGGGCGTCCGGGGCCCCGGTGGCCGGGTCGAGCGCCGTCCACAGCAATGTTCGGGCGCGCTCGGTCTCGAAATCGTCATAGGCAGCCATCGCCTGCTCGATCATGCCGGCGCGCGTGACCTGGCCCCGCAGGGCGGTGGGCACGGCGAGGCACAGCACGAGCAGGACGAAGAAGCCACCTCGTGTGGTGGCTGACAGTAGGCGCATCGTCAGTTCCCCCGCCTCATCCGAATTCGCAGCTGCAGCTCCTGGCCCGGCCGCAGCGTGATAATGGTATCTACGGTGATGTATCCCTCGCGCTCGAACCGCAGGCGGTAGCTCCCTGCGGCGAGCGTATCGATGAAGCGGGTGTTGGAGCCGTGGGCCGTCCCATCGATGAACACGTTGGCCCACGGGCGGATCAGGACCTGAAGCACACCGGGTCGCTCCGGTGCGGGCGCCGGCCGCGCGGGCTCGGGGGGCGGCAGGCGGCGACCGGTGTAGGGGACCGTCATCCGCTCGCCCGCCGTCACGTCCACCGTGAGCGTGACGGGCTCGTAGCCACCCGCGCTCATGCGGATCTCGTGAGAGCCGGCAGACAGCTCGAAAGTCGTACCGCTGCGCCGCCGGCCGTCGACCCTAACGGAGCCGCCGCGCGGCAGTCCGCTGACGGTGACGCGCCCGGTGGTGGGGGGCGGCGGCGTCACCGGTGCCGGGGCGGCCTCCTCTTGGACCGCAACGGTGTCCCGTGCGGGCAGGCTCTCAGCGGCGACGACCGTCGTAGTGCCCGGCAGAACCGGTACCGCGCCCTCCGCGGGCTGCTCACCGGGCGGGGGCCGGCCTGTCACCGTCGTGTCCGCCGTCGGCTCCGTGGCCTGGGTCCTCCCGCTTTGCTGGCTCAGCCAGTACAGCCCGCCGGCTCCCCCGGCGACGATCGCCAGGCCCAGCCCCCCGCCCAGCAGAACCGGCACGAGCCTGCGGCGCTTCCTCGCCGGGCGTGGGGGTGTGCCGGGGCGCGCGGGCGCGGGATGTGCCGGGATCGGTGTGGTGGCGAGCTCGGTATCGACCGGCGGGAACGGCATCGGCGCCGCGGAGGGCTCGGCTGGCACCACCATTGTCGCCACTTCGCTGATCTCGGCCTCCGGCGTCGGCTGCTTCAGCGCCTCCACGAACGCCCTGACCGACGGGAGACGCCGCTCGGGCTTTTTCTCCAGCACCTTGTGCACCGCCCAGTACACGTGGCGCGGGAGCCCCGGCAGGGCGGCGTCAAGGGGCGGCGGCGCCACCATGCAGTGCTTGTGCAGGATCTCGATGGACGACTCGCCCTCGAACGGCACCTGTCCCGAGAGCATGCGGTAGGCCATCACGCCCACCGAATACTGATCCGACGCGCCACTCACCGGCCGCCCCATCCCCTGCTCGGGGGACATGTAGTACGGAGTGCCGACCACCGGGCCCGACGCCGTGAGCGTGCCCTCGGAGAACGCCTTCGCGATCCCGAAGTCCGTGACGGTCACCCGGCCGCGCGCGTCGAGCATGACGTTGGCCGGCTTCATGTCGCGGTGAACCACGCCATGCTCGTGCGCGTAGTCGAGGGCTTCCGCCACCTGTTCCAGTATCGCGATGGTCTCCTCGACGGAGAGCCGCTCTTTCTCTTTCAGGTAGTCATCCAGCGAGCGTCCTTCGAGGTACTTCATCGCGTACCAGAAGATCTTGCCGCCCGACGCGATGCGGTAAATCGGGATGATGTTGGGATGATCGAGGGCAGCCGCTGTCCGCGCCTCGCGCTTGAACCGCTCGACGCCGTGTCCGAAGGTCAGCTCGGGGGGAAGGACCTTGATGGCGACCTTGCGGGCGAGGTGCACCTCCTTGGCGAGGTACACCACCGCCATCCCACCGCGCCCGATGGGCCGCTCGATCTCGAACTCGCCTTCGGTGTCTTCGTGCAGCAGGGACTCGAGGTGGAGGAAGGCGGCATCGTCCATCGATGCCGTCGCCGCGGCTTGGCCCTCAGCGTCCGAGACCTGTGAGCCGCAGTTTGGGCAAAACCTCGCCGTATCTGGTACCGGCGTGGAGCAGAAAGCGCACTGCATGCTGCGCCCCTTCTTCCCCCAGCGTCACCACGTGGAGAGCGGTCCTGCGCGGGACCTGCCGTCCGAACTTGAGGCGTTCCGAGAGCGTCGTCAATGCAAAACACGAGTAACCTTCTCGTATTTGAGCGTTCCCTGCACGCTCACTCTCGCACGGCGCACCGCAACTCACGCACCGGCCTAACGTAGGAAATGATCCCGATGAAACATGTCGGCTGCGCTTTGCGGGGCGCGCTAGGTCACGCGGACCGTTCCTCAATGACGGCGGCCGGGCAGTGCACCCGGCCGACTTGCGCTCCCTGCTTAGTGTCCCGTGGTGCAGCTGACCTACCGCTCCGCCTTTCCCGTATCGGGTGCCCTAAGAATGCTGCCCGACTGCCGCGCCTGACGCAGCTTCCGTAGGTCCTTATTGGCAAGGCGTGCCTTGCGGCCGAAATAGAAGCAGGGGACGAGAGACAACGCCCCAGCCGAGCCGGCCGCGATCACCTTGCCGAGCTCGAACGTGTCCGCCCCCGTCGTCAACCAGACCACCACCAGCCCGGCCGCGATGAACACGCCGCCGAAGCTGTCGCGCAGGTAGGCCATGTCCCGGCGGTACACGTTGAGACGGCGCTCCGCATCTGTCTCGATCGCGCCGGCGGCCAGCAGGGTGCCGTCGGTGGTGTACATCGCGCCGCACTGGGGACACACGCTGAGGGGGCCCATGAACAGGCTGCGCACCCCCTGCCACCAGTAGCGCGTCCACCGCAGCTGGCGCACCGGCTTGCGCAGGACTTCCAGGGCGTGTCCGCACCGATCGCACCGCTCGAGCCTGGCCATCACCGTGATCCTACGCGCCGCCGCCGGTCTCGGTTACACCGTCACTGCGTGCGGTCGCGGAACAGCTTTACCAGCCTTCGCGTGACGGGGCCGGGCGTGCCGTCTCCCACGGGCCGGCCATCTACCTGCACGATGGGCATGATCTCCGTCGTGGTCCCCGCCAGGAACAGCTCCTCCGCCGTCTTGAGCTCGTGCAACAGGATCGGCTCCTCGGCCGTGGGGATGTCGTGCTCGCGGCAGATGTCGAGGGCGACCTGCCGCGTGATGCTGCCGAGGATGTAGGTGCTCCGGGGGGCCGCTCGTACCACGCCGCCGATCACGCCGAGGAAGGCCGTGTGTGTGCCCTCGAGAGCGACCCCGTCACGCACCAGCACCGCTTCCGTGGCCCCAGCGTCGCGGGCCTCCTGAAACGCCATGCAGTTGGGGAGCAGGGCCACCGACTTTATGTCACAGCGGGTCCAGCGTTGGTCGGGCACCGTGATCACCGCCACCCCCTTGTCCGGATCGCCCTTCGGCTTGAACGGCATCGTCGTCGCGTACACGGTGGGTGGCACGGGCGGGTCGGGGAAACCGTGCCCGCGGGGGGCCGCGCCACGTGTCACCTGGATGTACAGCAGCGCATCCGCTCCCTCCAGACCATTTCGCCGCAACAGCTCCTCACTGACGGCGGCCATGCCGGCGACGTCCACTCCCTCGATGCGCAGGGCGCGGAGACCGTTCGCCATGCGGTCGAGGTGGGGATCCAGGGCGAAGAACCGGCCCCCGTACGCCCGAACGACTTCGTAGACCCCGTCGGCGAACAGAAAGCCTCGGTCGTCGGGGGAAATGTGTGCTTGGTCCTTCGGAAGATACGAGCCGTTGAGATACGCCGTCTGGTTCATCGTGCCTCACATCCAGTGCTTGCGCCCCCGCTTGAACGGTGTGTCACGAGGATCGTTGGTCTTGATGAACTCCCGGTACCGCTCTCGCATCCGAATATAACGCCGGTCATCGGTCGGCAGCGGTCGGTGCGGCGCGTCGATCAGGAAGCGCTCCACCTTCCAGACGTTGCGGCCGGAGAAGCGCCAGTCGTACGACCCCAGGTCCCGCAGGTCCACCAGGGCGAAGCCGGTGATCCGCCCCGTGAGGTCGATGTAGGGATCGTAGTAGCTCCGCGCGAGGGCTGCGATCGTGCGGAACACCGGCCGGCGGCCCCACAGGCCCACGTCGCGCGAGCCGGCCACGCTCCCCCAACGCCCGTTCGTGCGGAACGCGAAGAGCACGTGGTCGAGGTGGTCCTGCGACTCGAGGTCCAGCAGCAGGGGAGGGTAGCCGTGCTGCTCCATCACCGCCGCGGCGGCGAGCGCCGCCTCTAGGCAGTGCGCTTCGCCGTGCCGCACCACGCCGCGAAACGAGCGCAGGGTGTCGCCGTCCCGCTCCCAATTGTAGGCGAGTGACCTGATCCAGCGCTGCGTGAGCAGGGGAGTCCGGCAGCGGGCCACGACGCCCCGCTCTGCGGGCGTGAGACGCCGGTCCCCACTCACGAGCCGTCCGTCGGCTCCGGTCCTGCGCTCAGCGGGTGGCGGCGAGAGCGCCCCAGATGAACGCGATCCAACCCATGAGGAAGCAGAGCCCGCCCACCGCCGCGAGCAGGCGCTCCGACATCACGCCTAGTCGTCCGGCAGCGCACCCGCATCCTGCAGGACCTGCCGGGCCTTCTCCTCGTCCTCGGGACGCACGAGGATCGTGGAGCCGGCCGGGCCGGGGCCCATCTGCATGCCCTCCCGGGACTGGATGACGTACGGGATGTCCGCGCCGAGGAGGAGACCGGACGCCGTTTCGGCCTCCACCTTGGTTCGGTAGTTCGCCACTGCTACCAGCTTCTCTTCTTCGCGTGTCATGATCTCGTCACGAGTTCCGAGGTTCACAGGGTCCAGATCAGCACCGCAATCGTAGTAATAGCCACCGACAGCAGGTTCAGGCCAATACCCGCGCGGGCCATCTGCGCGGGACGGATCCAGCCGCTGCCGTACACAATGGCGTTCGGCGGGGTCGCGACGGGGAGCATGAACGCCATCGACGCCGCGATGGCCACGGTCGCCATGAGGGTCAGCGCCGGCAGGCCAAGGCCGTCGGCCACACCCGCCATGAGGGGCATTCCCAGGGCCGACGTGGCCGTGTTGCTGGTGAGCTCGGTGAGGAACACGAACACGGCAGCCGTGATCATGACCACGAGCGGCAGGGGCACCCCGCGGAGGGAAGCGAGCCGACCGCCGATCCACTCCGAGAGCCCGCTGGATTGGAACGCTCCCGCCAATGCGAGACCGCCCCCAAACAGGAGCAAGATGCCCCAGGGCACCTTGCTCGCCGACTCCCAATCGAGGGCCACACGGTGCCTGCTGTTCCGCAGCGGCACGACGAACAGGATCAGTGCCGCCGCGATGGCTATGCCAGCATCGGAGATCCCGGGGAGCACGTCCGTGAGCCCCGGAATCCGCACGCTGCCGATGGTCTTGGGGGCGCGCATCACCCAGGCCAGGGCGGTGAGCACGAACACCCCGAGCACGAACCGCTCGGCGCCGGTGAGGCGCCCCAGCGCTCGCTCTTCGTGCTCCAGCGCGTCCGCGAGGCCCGCCACCGAGCCCCTGACCCGGAACATGCGGACCAGCAACAGCCAGCACCCGCAAAGCATGACGCAGGAGATCGGCAGGCCGATGGTCATCCAGCGGGCGAAGCTCACGTCCTCGCCGAGGAGCTCCCGCGCGGCTCCGGCGAAGATGGCGTTGGGTGGGGTGCCGATCAGCGTCGCCACGCCCCCAATGGAGGCGGCGTAGGCGATACCCAGCATCAGGGCCACGGAGAACCCGCTCGCGCTCTGGTCCCCCACCTGCCGCGGGTGCCCCACGACCGCCATCGCGATGGGCAGCATCATGATGGTGGTAGCGGTGTTGGATACCCACATGCTGGCCACTGCCGACGCCAGCATGAAGGCCGCCACCACCCTGGGCGCGTCGGTCCCCACCGTCCGCACCGTGGCCAGTGCGAAGCGCTTGTGCAGGTTCCAGCGCTCCGCGGTGGCAGCCATGAAGAACCCGCCGAGAAACAGGAAGATGATGGGGTCGGCGTACGATCGCGTGACCTCGCCGATGGGCCGCACGCCCACCAGCGGCATGATCATGATCGGCAACAGGGCTGTGGCCTCGAGCGGCACCACGGCGGTGAGCCACCAGGTGGCCATCCAGGCCGCCAGGCCCGCCACCCGCCAAGCGCTCTCGGGTAGGGCGCCCGGCGCCGGGAGCAGCAGCGTGAGCAGGAAGAGGATCGGTCCGAGGACCAGGACGGTGCGGCGCTTCATCGCTGCGGGAACAGCGCCAGCGGAGTATGGCGCGTGATCGCGTCTTTCAGCTCCTCGGGGAGCGACAGGGCCAGGAACTGATCCAGGTTCTGGCGCAGGTCGTCGACGCCCGGGCTCGGCCAGTCGGTCCCCCAGATCACGCGGTCACCCACCTCGGTGAGCCGCGGGAAGTACTGCAGCAGCTTCTTGGGCGGGATGCCGGACAGCTCCAGGTGCACGTTGCGGTGCCGCCGCAGGATGAAGAACGCCTCGTCCATCCACAGCGGCCTTCCCCCGTGCGCCATGATGATGGTGAGCTCGGGAAAGTCGAGGGCAACATCATCCAGCTCCATGGGCCGGCCGTACTTGCAGCGGGCACCAGGGAAGATGCTGGTGCCGGTGTGAACCATCACTGGCAGCCCACGCTCCTCGCAGCGCCGGTAGATGCGGCCCAAGGCCTCGAGCCCCATGGTGTAGGCGTTGGCCGGGAAGACCTGGTGCGGCGGGTGGATCTTGAGGCAGCGGATGCCGAGCCGTAGCAGCTCCTCCACCTGCCCCTCGGGGTCCGTCGTGAACCGCGGGTGAACCCCCCCGAAGGGGAGCAGCCGCTCGGGGGCGGCCTCGGCGTAGCGCGCGGCGAACTCGTTGGTGGAGTCGGTGAACCCCATGAGGTCGGGGCTAGGGTAGTTGATCAGCCCGACCCGCCAGATCCCCGACCGGTCGAGGATCTCGAGCAACGCCTGGGGGTCGTCCATCAGCGCCAGGAGCCAGTCCCAGTGATCCTCCTTGCCGCGACGCATCACGGCGGCCACCGACGCCTTGAGATCGCGCCATGGCTGGATGTGGACGTGGATGTCCGTGACGCCGGGACGTTCGGCGCCCCGCGCGGCCGCCCCGCCCCCGCTCACCGGCCCTTGAAGTCGGGTTCCCGCTTCTCCAGGAACGCCGTGACGCCCTCTTCCTTGTCCTCCGAGGAAAACGCGAGGCCGAAGTAGGTCGTCTCGAGCCGCACGCCCTCATCGAGCGGCACGCGGACGCTGGCCCGCACGCTGTCCTTGATGAACTCGAGGGCCACCGGACTCTTCTTGGCGATCTCGGCGGCCAGCTCCCGAGCCCGCTGCTGGAGCTGGTCGTGCGGCACCACCTCGTCGACCAGGCCGATGCGCAGGGCCTCGTCGGCTTTGACCATCTGCCCGGTGTAGAGCAGCTTGAACGCGTTGCCCAGACCGACGAGGCGCGGCAACCGCTGGGTGCCGCCCCCGCCTGGGAGAATCCCGAGGTTCACCTCCGGCTGGCCGAGCTTCGCCTTGTCGGAGGCGATGCGGATGTCGCAGGCCATGGCCAGCTCGCACCCCCCGCCGAGCGCGAACCCGTTGACCGCCGCTATGATCGGCTTGGGGAACTTGTCCGGGGCCTCGAATATCCCGAAGCTCTTGGTGACGTGGAACTGGTCCACGCCACTGCGCCCCTCGAACTCCCCGATGTCGGCGCCGGCGACGAAGGCCTTGTCGCCCGCCCCGGTGACGATCACGACTCGCACGTCGTCGTTGTCGCTGAGGTCCTCGAGGATCTCCACGAACTCACGACGCACGTCGGCGCTCAGCGCGTTCAGCTTGTCGGGCCGGTTGATGGTGACGGTGGCAATGTTGTCGGCGATATCGACTAAGACGGCTCGTTCCTTGGCCATTCGTAGAACCCCTTCCCGGTTTTCTTCCCCAGCTCGCCAGCCTGCACCTTGCGGCGCAAGATCTCGGGAGCCTCGAAGCGATTCCCTCCGAGCTCCCGGTGCAAATAATCGGCAATCGCCAGCCGTACGTCGAGGCCGACCAGGTCGCTCACGCGGAGGGGGCCCATGGGATGGCCGTATCCGAGGGCCATGGCCTTGTCTATGTCCTCGGTGCTCGCGACCCCCGCCTCCACCATGCGCATCGCTTCGAGCCCGAGCGCGATGCCGAGGCGAGACGACGCGAATCCGGGGCTGTCCTGCACCACGATGGGTTCCTTACCCATCTTCCGCGCGGCGTCGCGTGCCCGGCCCAGCGCTGACTCGGCCGTGCCCTCGTGCACCACGAGCTCGACGAGCTTCATGATGTGCACGGGGTTGAAGAAGTGCATCCCCAGGACGCGCTCCGGTCGGGTGGTGGCCTGGGCGATCTTGGCCACGGACAGGGAGGACGTGTTGGTCGCGAGCACCGCCTGCGATCCGACGACCGTGTCCAGCCGGCGGAACAGCTCCTGCTTCACGGCGAGGTCCTCGACGATCGCCTCCACGACCAGGCCGGCATCCCTGGCTGCATCCTCAGCAGTCTCCCGCACCGAGATGCGCGCCAGGGCCTGGTCGGCCTGCTCCCGAGTGAGCTTCCCCCGCTCTATGCCGCCCTCGAGGTTCGCCGCGATCTTCGCAAGGGCAACGCCGAGCGCCTCCGGTTGCGCATCCGTGAGCGCCGTATCGTAGCCGGCCAGCGCTGCCACCTGCGCGATTCCGTGTCCCATCGTGCCGGCGCCGATGACGGTCAGCTTCATCCCACGACCCTCCGAGCCACGTCGGGCTGGTTGGTGCACAGGGCGTCCACACCCATGGCCAGAAGCTCGCGCATGCGCGCCGCGTCGTCCACTGTCCAGGCGAAGAGCCGGCAGCCTGGCTGGTGCACCTCACGCACCAGCGCCTCGTCGATCAGATCCTGCTGCTGCCACAGCACGCCCGCCCCGGAATCCTCCAGCAGAGCCAGGGGACGCACCGGCCGCGCGGTGGCCAGCACTCCACACGGAAGGGCGGGGCGGGTCTGCCGCAGCCGCTTGATGATCCGATGATCGAAGGAGTGCACCTGATACCGGGCCGGGTCGGGCCCAGCTTCGAGCGTCGCGAGCAGCGCGGCGTCGTGCTCGACCGGGAGGTGCTTCACCTCGACGAACACGTGGAAGCCCGTACCCATTGCATCCAGTGCCCGTGCCAGCGTGGGGAGCGGCTCACCGTTGGGCAGCCGGTGGGCCGCCAACTCGGCGAGCGGCACCTGGGCGATCGACCGGTCGCCGGCTACCGGATCGTGGTGCACGACGGGAGCACCGTCGGCGGTCACGTGCACGTCCAGCTCGACGCCGTCGGCTCCCAGAGCCCGGGCCGCCCGGAACGCGGCCAGGGAGTTCTCGACCTCGTACGCCGACGCGCCGCGATGCGCGACGACCAGGGTCACGGTCACAGATCGCCGCGGCGGGGAATCACCTGCCGCGGAACGACGGTGAGCGCTTCTCCAGGAATGCCTGGAGCCCCTCCTTGGCGTCTTCGCTCTTGAAGCAGCGCATCTGGTGCTCCAACTCCAGATCCAACATCTCGTCGAGGCCGAGCCGCTCGCTCTCGTAGATGGCGCGCTTGGCCAGCGCGAGGGCGATGGGCGGCTTGTTCGCGAGCATCCGCGCGTAGGCCGCGGTCTCCTCAACGAGCCGCTCGTGCGGCACGACCCGGTCGAACAGGCCGATGCGGGACGCCTCCTCGGCATCGATCATATCGGCCGAGTAGACCAGTTGTAGCGCCTTGGAGGAGCCTACCAACCGGGGCAGGAAGTAGGCGCCGCCCCAGTCGGGATGGAGCCCGATGCGATTGAAGGTCTGGCCGATCGAGGCCCTGTCGGAGGCGATGCGCACATCGCACGCGAGTGCGAGGTTGGCACCGCCCCCCGCTGCGGGGCCATTCACGCTGGCGATGACCGGCTTGGGGACCGCACGGATCGTGGTGACGACGGCCCGGCCCGCCTCCACCAGGCCCTTGGCGGCCTCCCAGTCCTCGTCCTCCAGCAGGCCGCGCAGGTAGTCGATGTCGGCACCGGCGCAGAAGGCGCGGCCTGCGCCGGTCACGACCAGCACCCGCACCTCGTCGTCTTGCGCGACCTGCCGCACGGCCTCGGCCACCTCCTGCCGCATGCGGCCGGCGAAGGCGTTGAGCTTGGCGGGGCGATTGAGGGTGATCGTCCCGATCCCGTCGGCAAGCGAGACGAGGACGTGCTCGAACTCGTATCGGGTCACCCGAGTCCCATCCACACGGTCTTGGTCGCGCAATACCCGTCCAGCGCCTCACGTCCCAGGTCACGCCCGAAGCCACTGGCCTTGAACCCGCCGAAGGGCGCCGCGGAATCGTACAAGTTGTACGTGTTGACCCACACGGTGCCGGCGCGGACCGCGCGCGCGACGCGAAACGCCTTCTGAATATCCTTGGTCCAGATACCGGCCGCCAGGCCGTAGATCGTCTGGTTGGCGAGCTGCAGGGCCTCGTCCACGTGCTCGAAGCTTACGACGGACAGCACGGGGCCGAAGATCTCCTCGTCCACGATCTTCATGCCGGGCTTGGCATCGTCGAACACGGTCGCTTCGACGAAGTACCCCTTACCGTCAACCTGGGCGGCGTTGCCACCGGTCACGAGAGTGGCCTCCTCCCGCCCGGCGGCGATATAGGACATCACCTTGGCGTGCTGCCGCTTCGAGGCGATGGCGCCGAGACGCGTGCTCTCGTCGAAGGGATCGCCGGGCACCAGCCGCTGGGCGCGAGCCACCAGCTGTTCGACCACCTGGTCATGCACCGAGCGCTCCACCAGCAGACGCGAGCCGGCGGCGCACACCTCTCCCTTGCCATAGAAGATCCCGTTGAGCGCTCCCTTCACGGCAGCCTTGAGATCGGCATCGGCGAAGATCACGTTGGGGCTCTTGCCGCCGAGCTCGAGGGTCACGCGCTTCACAGTCTCGGCGGCCTGTCGCATCACTTGCTTGCCGACGGCCGTCGATCCCGTGAAGGCGATCTTGTCGACGTCGGGGTGCCGCACCAGGGCCGCACCGGTGGTGGGACCGTCACCCGGCACCACGTTGAAGGCCCCAGCGGGAAACCCCGCGTCCTGCATGATCTCGGCCATCGCCAAGGCGGTGAGAGGGGTCTCCGGTGCCGGCTTGAGCACGACCGTGCAGCCGGCGGCCAGCGCCGGGGCAAACTTCCAGCTGGCCAGGTTGAGGGGGAAGTTCCACGGCACGATGGCGCCCACCACGCCGAGCGGCTCGCGCACGGTGTAGACGAAGTCCTCACCGTTCACCGGCAGAACCGCGCCATCGACCTTGTCGGCCCAGCCACCGTAGTACTTGAGCGTCTCGACCGTGGACGCCACGTCGATCTTGGACTCGAACAGCGTCTTCCCGTTCTGCCGCGTCTCGAGCTCCGCCATCTCCCTGCGGCGCTCGTGTAACAGCTCGCCGGCACGGTGGAGCAGGGCGCCGCGCTGACGGGCCGAGAGGGAGCGCCATTCGTCGCTCTCGAAGCGGCCCCGCGCCGCGCCGACCGCAGCGTCCACGTCCGCGTCTCCCGCGGCGTGCACGGCGGCAAGCACCTCTTCGGTGGCGGGGTTCACCACCTCGAGCGCCTGGCCCGAGGCGGCGTCCCGCCACTCGTTGTCGATGAAGAGCTGGGTCCGCACCTACTGACCCGTGAACTCGGCCGCTCGCTTCTCGACGTACGCCGCCAGACCCTCGGTGGCGTCGGCGCTCTGGAACAGCTGCTGCTGCAGCTCGCGCTCGATGGCCAGCCCGCTCTCGAACGGCACCTCCAGGCCGGAGCAGACGGCCCGCTTGATGCTGCCCACCGCCTTCGCCGCCTTGTTCGGCGTGGTGAACTGCTTGGCGTAGGCGATGACGTCGTCCCAGAAGCTCTCCTTGGGGAACACCTCGCTGACCAGGCCGATCTCCTTGGCCTCTTCGAACGAGAAGGTGCGGCCCGTCACCATCATCTCCATTGCCCGGGACTTGCCTACCAGGCGCGACAGCCGCTGCGTGCCGCCGGTGCCGGGGAGCACCCCGAGGTTCACCTCGGGCAAGCCGATCTTGCCGTTGTCCTTGCACGCCAACCGGATATCGGTCGCCATGGCGATCTCCAGCCCGCCGCCGACCGTGTGGCCGTTCAGGGCCCCGATCACCAGCTTGGGCGTGTGCTCCAGCCGGTTCAGCGTCTCATTGGCGTGGAGACAGAAGAAGTACTTGAACCGGGGGGTGACCTCCGACAGCATCCTGATGTTGGCACCCGCCGAAAAGAACTTGTCGCCCTTGCCCCGCAAGACGATGACCTGGACCGAGTCGTCCATCCGGGCCGTCAGGACGCACTCATCCAGCTGCCGCATCATCTGGTAGGTGTAGGTGTTGGCGGGGGGATCATTCAGCTCCAGGATCGCGATCCCGTCCTCCACGCGATACTCGACCAGGGTCTGCGTCTCTGCTGCAGTGGTTGCCATGCTCGTCCTTCCTCCTTGTGTCACCGATGTGACGGTATGGAGCGCCGTCTCCATCGGATCACGGCGCGCGCCTGTATCTCTAGACGTTCGAACCCGCTATCCGGTCCGCTCATCGAGGAACCCGGGCAGATCGAGCTCGACCGTCCTGTCTCCCCACTTGATTGCCTCGAACGACGACCGACACCGCCGGCAGTAGTACAGGCTAACCATCAGCGACGTGCTGAAGTCCGCCTGCTTCTCCGTATCCGTCGAGTGACAGAACGGGCACTGTTTGGGCGGGTGTTCCATCAGTTCAACTTGAACACGGCGTTCTTGCTGCCCCGCAGGTGGTGCAGAATCTCCTCGTCAGGGCCCGTCGCGCTCACGCGCCGCGTGCTGGGGCTCCACCCCTCGAACGTTGGAGTCTCGACCTCGAGTTGGACCCCGAGCGCGGCCGCCGTCTCGGCGACATCGTTGACCAGATCCTGCAGCAGCGCGGGATTCGCCTTGGCCTTCACGCCGGCTGCCACCAGAGCCTCGTCCTGCTCGTCTCCCATGGGCCCGAACCATTCGGCCACCGACAGAAGCGCCTGCTGGAGGCTCCCTTGGGCCGCCTGCCGGGACGCCTCGTTCTTGTTGCACAGGGTGCGGAACCAGCCCTGACCGTGATGCGCGTGGTAGCGCTCCTCATCCAGCATCTTCTCGACGTTCACGCGCAGCGGCGCGAAGGTCGAATCGCGCATCGCGTGCAGCACACGGGTCACGGCCAGGTCCACCACGTAGTTGGCCGCGACGCAGCCGGCCCAGTCAGCGATCTCGCTATCGAGGTAGGCGATGTTGGCGAACTGCGCCGCCGGACGCCGCTCGACGAGTTCGTCCGGATCATCCCCAAAGTGGTTCCTTAGCACTGCGTGCAGCAGCCGCACGTGGCCCAACTCGCTCTGCGACAGCGAGCAGCAGGCGATCGCCGCCTCGAGCTGCGGCGGCCCGAACGTCCACTCGCCATAGTGGTAGCCCAATAACAGCTTGGTGTCGGCGCAGGCAACGATGAGGTTCCGCAAGCCCTCCCTGCAGGCCTCGCTCATCCCCTCGGTCGACTCGAACTCCCTGGCGGTTTGCGTCGTCATACTCGGTTCGCCGTCCTCCGTCAGCTCAGTTGCCCCACAGCGGCAGCTGTCCGTGGTGCGTGATGGGAATGACCGCGCTGCGCGGCACAACGCACATCTCGATCCAGCTCTCCTCGTCGTACAGCGTCCAGGCGTAGGCTTTCGCCAGCTCATCGTCGGTGGCGTTCACGCTGCCGACGTGCTTGAGCTCCTCGTCATGCGCCTTCCGGGCGAACACCTCGTACACCTGATCGCGCGCCATCACTAGCTCCCTGGTCAGTTGGCCACGCCGTACATCGCGAGGATCTTCCAGCCGCGCTCGCTGATCCGGTCCTTGGTCCAGGGCGGGCTCCATACGATCTCGACCCCCACGCCGCGCACGCCGGGCAGGGCCGCCACAGCCTGTCGGATGTCCGCCGTGATCATGTCGATCGCGGGACAGCCGATGGAGGTGAACGTCACGTCCACGTGCACCGCGCCCTCGTCCACTCTCACGCCATAGACCATGCCCAGGTCCACGATGCTCAAGGGATACTCGGGATCGCTGACCCCGCCCAGCGCCTCCCACACCTGCGCGGCCGTTACCACTGCCGCCCCCCGAAGAGCCCGCCGTTCCCCTGGACCATCTCCACGTACCGCTGGTTCATGGGTCCGCGGGCCTTCCAGCGCTCGAACACTTGGTCCCACGTCAGCGGCTCGTCATGCAGCCAGCGCTTGGCCGCGGGGTCGTATTGGCACGGGAAGGGACAATCGATCACGTATTCCTGCCGTGCTTCGTCCCAGTGCGCCGGCACGTCGATGCCGATGCCCTCACACAGCGGAACCGTGGCAGCCATCCACGTCTGCCGCAGCTGGTCGTTGGTCTTCCCCTTGAGTCGGTAGGCGAGCTGACCGCTGTGGCGCTTGAGCTCGTCGGGCAGACCGAACCACTCCAGCGTCATGGGGAACATCCAGTCCACCGCCCGCTGCAGCGCCTCCTTGGCCGCGCCGCCGGCCCTGGCGAGCCGCTTCATCCACGACTCTCCGTGCCGCAGGTGCAGCACTTCCTCTCGGTCGACCTTCACCAGCGCCCGCTTGAGCGGCCCGTAGCTCGTGTTCTGGTGCACGTCGCCCAACAGGGTGATGCCAGCACGGTCGAAGAAGCCGTTGGCCACCACCATCTCTGCCCAGTTCTCCAGCGGCTGGTCGAAGCCGTACGGATGCTTGAACTCGTGTGGCTCCCGTCCGAAGACGAGGTGCCGCTTGTCGACCCCCAGATCTTCCATGATCCGGTATGCGATGTTGGCGTGCCCCAACTCGTCGTGGACGATGGCGGTCACCGCGATGCGGCTGTTGATGGTGGGGGCGTCGCGGGTTGCCAGGTAGTAGGCCGGCGCGCTCATGAGCTCGGTGTCGCCCTGCACGGTGAGCTGGGTGAGCAACGCCTTCTTGTAGCCCGGCGTCATGTCTTCCTCGGACTCCACCATGAAGCCGCCGTTGATCTTGTCGATCAACTGCTGTTCTACCGGATCCGGATGAGTCGCCTGGGGCACCAGCGCTTCCTCGTTCAGCGTTGAAAGGTTGGATACACGCCGCTCAGGTCCCGGGGCGCGACGCACCGGGTGGGCCTCCCTGGGGCAACACCCCGTGGAGGTAGAGCTCGGTCAGCTGCTCGGCCAGCGCGTCCGGGCCGACCGCGCCGTCGGGTCTGTACCAGGTGTAGATCCAGTTCATCATCCCGAACAACGCGAATCCGGCCACCCGGGGATCCATCCGCTGCGACCCCTCCGGGACGGCCTTCTCGAGCAGCTCGAGCAGCAGGTTCACGTAGTGCCGCTTGAGCTGGTCAATGGAGCGCTGGCGATCGGTGCTCAGGCTGTCGGCCTCGTGCGATAGCACCTTCATCTCGGACATGTGCTCGGTGAAGAAGGTCACGTGGTGCCGGATGAAGCGCCGCAGGCTATCCACGGGATCCGTTCCGGCGGCCACGGCCTGCTGGGAGCCGTCCAGGACCTGCTGGAAGCAGCGCTCCTGAATCATCGCCAGCAGCTCGTCCTTCCCCTGCACGTAGTAGTACATCCCGGCCAGGCTCATCCCCGTCGCGCGCGACAGATCGCGCATCGTCGTGGAGTGATAGCCCTTGGCCGCGAAGACCTCGGCCGCGGTGGAGAGCAGGCGCTCGAGGCGCTCATCGTAGGTGATCTGAGCCATTCGAACGGACGTTCGGAAAAGAGAAAACCTACCAGAACACTCGTGATGGGTCAACCGTTAACTTTGGCCACCGTGAGCCGTCCAACTGGGTGTGACCGTGCCTGAGGCGCTCGAGCGTCCCTCCGACGCCGAGCTGATTACGGGGTGGCGGAGCGGGGACGAGGCGGCGGCAGCGGAGCTGGTGCGACGGCACACCCGGGCCGTCGCCCGGTATCTGGCCGCGGCCGGGGCCCGCGAGGACCTGGACGACCTGGTACAGGAGACCTTCTTCCGGGCCTTTCGCAAGATCGGGAGCTACCGGGGCTCGGCCAGCTTCCGCACCTGGCTGATCGCGATCGCCGCGAACGCGCTCAAGGACTTGCGGCGCCGCGGCCGGGGGCGAACGATACTGCCGCTGGAGGACCGCGAACTGAGCGACGAGCGCGACGACCCCCACGCTGTCGCCGTGGAGCGGGATCTGGTGGGGCAGCTGGAGGCAGCGGTGCAGCAGCTGCCGCCCATGCAGCGAGACGTGTTCCTGATGCGGGCGCAGCAGGGCTCCGAGTACCGGGAGATCGCGGAGGCCTTGGAGACATCGGTAGGGGCGGCGCGGGTCCATTATCACCAGGCGGTCAAACGCCTGAAGGCGATCCTGGAGTAGGGACCGCGGGAGAGCGAGAGATGGACGAGCAGCAGCTGGAACGCGTGGCGCAGGAGCTGGGCCGGCGGCGGGCCGAGGCGGTCGACCCCGAGGCCACGGCCCGGGCCGTGCTGCACCGGCTGCGCACCGAGCCGCTGCCGAGCCCGTGGTGGCGGCGCCTGGCGAGTCGGCCCAGGCATCAGGTGGTGCAGTTCGCCGGCGCGGCGGTGATCATCGTCGTGGCGGTCCTGGGGATCAGGCAGCTTGCCGGCCCGGGGGCGGCTCAGAGGCCCTTAGCGGCCCCGCCCGAGCTCCAAGACCTGGCGACCACCGAGCTAGCCGAGGTGCTGGACTCACTCGAGGCGGAGATGCCCGTCCACGAGCTGGTGTCGGTGAGCCTGTACGACCTCAGTGAGAGCGAGCTGAGCGCGCTGCTCGAAGACCTGGAGGGATGATGCGTAGACTCTGGCTGATTCCAATGGCCCTGAGCATCCTGGGGGTGCCCGCGCTGGCCCAGGAACCGGGAATGGGACCCGAGCAGCTGCGGCAGCAGATCATGCAGCGCTTCTTGATGAACTACCGGACCAGCGCGGGCCTCACCGATGAGCAGTTCGAGCAGTTCAGCCAGGTCGCCGAGCGCTCGTTCCGCGCCCGGGGGGAGTTCCAGCGCCGCGAGCGGGAGATCATCCAGGCTCTGGAGGGGCAGATGCGCCCCGGAGTGGCAGCCGACGAGGACAGCCTCGTGGTGCTGATGGACGCTCTGGTGGAGCTGCAGACGCAGCGGGTGGAGCAGGGGCGCACAGAGCTCGCCGAGTATGCTGCCTTCCTCACGCCGGTCCAGCAGGCCCAGCTGGTTCTCACCATGCGCCGCTTCATGTTCCAGATCGAGGGGGTGCGCCGGCGCATGCAGCAGAGGGGCCGGCAGCCGGGAATGGACTGACCGGGCGGCCAGCCAGCAGGCAGGGTGACAGCTCAGACACCGCCGGACCCCGGAGCACCAGCTTCGGGGTCCGTTGCGCTTGTGCGTGGTCGCGGTTGCGGTCTCGCGCTAATGCTCCCTAACTCAGCTATTAGTAGACGCTTGCGATCGCAGCCGCGCATTGCGTTGTCGCGTTAGGGCCTGCGTTCCAGGCCCCTCCAGCCCACCGTGTCGCGGCCCTGAGACGGCACGAGGCCAAGCTGCGGCTAGGGGTGTGGCATAAGAGCGCGGCGATGAAGAACCGCCCGACCCCAAGGCCAAGCACGCGAAAGCCCCGAACGCCGCTGGGACGCTCGGGGCTGATCTCAGAGAACGCTTGGCACCGCGCTAGGAGTCTCTAGTGCCAGTGGGGAAACCCAGGTTCGGGTTCGGAGTCGGCTTCAGCCTTGCGTGCAACTCGCTCGGCCAGGTTTTCGCACGGCTGCCAGTTGTGAATCTCATTGGCACCGTCGTATTCCGTGGTCCCGGGATCGTCAGTCATATCCCATATCATTTGGCAGCGAGCTATGCCTTCACGAGGCGGGAACATCATCTCAAATACAGCATTACCATATGTGGACGCGTCAAGCATGACTGCACCGGGGCCGTAAGGAGTAGTAGCTGTCCACCCCGGCAAACCGCTCAGCACAAAGTGGTTCTGCTCAAGAGCGTTCCCACTGCTTCCCGCTCGAAGCCTGATTCCCGCCATACCGCCGCTCACAGCTTCGAAGTGGTTGCCAGAGATTGTGTTGTCGTCGGATCGCCAGAGGTACATCGGTGCACGCCACCATTGGCCGACTTCGACATCCTTGATGGTGTTGCCGGCAATGGTGGCGTTACTTGTGTTATTCATATACACGGCGCCGACGGCCGGGCTCCCCGTCACGGTGTTGCCCGTGACCGCGAGGCCGGACGGTATAACCCACAGATAGATTCCTGCCCGCCCCTGTGGACGCACCGCGATTTCCGCATTCGAGATCTCCACCGATGAATCGAAGACCCCCTCGACGTCGACCCCAGTGCCAACATTCGTCGCTGTCGCGTCCTCGATCTTGATCGCGGACCACTCGAACCGCATGACGTTTAACCCGTAGATCATATCCTCCGCGACGACGTTCTTGAACGTCAGATCTCCCGTTCCGACGTCCCCCGGTGTCGGTGCGTCGCCCAACATGACGTGAATGCCCGCTAGGAGATTCGTTCCTCGAGCATCCCCTGGAGCACCCTTCAATCTGACATTCTCCACCGTTGTATTGTGGTCTCCTCCGAGAATCTCGATGAGCGTTGAAATGGCGGTGGTTGGAGGGGCGCCAGACAGCCATGGGTGGAGGTAGGGGTCCACAGGGTTGGGGTGTCCCACCTGGACGGTCAGGTCTCTAATGGTCACATCGCCGGCTGAGTAGTCGAGCTGCAGTACGGTTGGCAGATCGGGAAATGTCTCCGGCCAATACGGAGATGCCGCAGGTGAGAAACCGTCACCGAGTGCTTCCGACATCCTTACGGCTTCGATGATTGTCTTGTCCATGCCCTCGCCCATCAGCGTTCCCCAAAACCCTCCAACGACGATGTTCCTGCTCACGTAGTAATGGTCCACGGTCGCAGCATCGCCGTCAGTCAGGTAGACGGCATCGCCATTGGCCTTGGCTGCATTGAGGGCGTCTTGAATGTTGTTTGCGTCAGTGACGCCACTCGGATCGCCGCTTGGAGAGACGACAAAGACCGCGCTAGTTGACGTTGCATTGAGCAGAGCATCGGGGGCTGTAGTGGTGATCGGCCGCTCCTGGCAGCCAGCTAACAAGGCCGTGAAGACCAGTAGTGAGGTACTCGATCCCAGTCGCATAGTGCTCCCCGTTTCTGGTGGCTGGCTGATACTCTGGCGGTCTCGTCGTCAGTGCGGCGTCCAGGTTGGAAAGCGGCGCTCTGGCAGCGGGCCGTCGAGCCCGCTGGTGGTTCGACGGATTCCGACCAATCTACTCCCCATGGCTGGGGCGGGAAAGGGCAAGCGGCCGGGTCACGGATTCACTCCTCGTCCGGCCCTATGGCACGGGGGAGAGGGCAGTCTGATCGCGCACAGTGAGCTGCGAGCGCGCACAGGACCGCTTCATATGGCGATCTCGAAGCTTCAAATCGCCGTTTCGAAGCTTCGAGTTGCCGTTTCGAAGCTTCGAGTTGCCGTTTTGAAGCTTCAACTTGCCGTTTTGAAGGTTGGATGAGGCATTCTGAAGCTTCGAAGGGGCGTTCCGAGGCTTCGACTCGTCGTTTTCAAGCTTCGAATCGTCCTCTTGAAGCTTGGAAATGCCTATTTGAAGCTTCGAAACGACGTCTTGAGTCGGAACTCTGACGTTCCCTGGCCACGGCCGGGGTCGGCACATCCGCGGCGAAGACACCGCAGCGTGGCGATGGAGTTCACGGGGCACCTGACAGAAGCGGTCTACCGCCGTTACGATAGTGTGAACGAGGCCGATCTGCGCGACGGCGTCCGCAAGCTCGCTGCTGCCTGGCTGCCGAAGAAGGAACGGCAGAGCTTCGCGTTTGGGGCGGTAGGTCGAAGTTAGGGCGTAGTCGGGGTTTTGCGCCGGAGGTCCGCCGAAGCGTACTTGCGCAACTTGTTGGTAGCAGTGAAGTTATGATTCCCGGCCCGAGTGGTGGAATGGCAGACACGCGGGACTCAAAATCCCGTGCCGGCAACGGCGTGTGAGTTCGACTCTCACCTCGGGCATCGTTGCACGACAACGAGTTACAGCGCGCGCCTGCTTCACGCTCCGCCCCCTCCAGCGGCTCGGTGTGACCGAGATGGAGCCGCCAAGCGAGAGAATCGCTTCGCCGTTCTGATCGCCCAGGGTTCGGAAATTGATCCTGTCCGCGGATACGCTACCGAGCTGGTCTCCCTGGGCGTCTCTGATGTGGAACACCACGGCTTCGTCGCTGTACGGAGCGCTGTCGACGACGGTCAGCCGGGCACTCGGCCTCGTGGTGCCGATGCCCACATTGCCGGTCCACCCCGAGTTGCTCGCGGCAGAAGCCCACGGGGTCGTCGCGGTAGCGACCGAAACGATCCTCGACCTCTTGGGGCACCTCCAGCTTGGCTACGGTGTCCCGGAGTTCCCGTACCAAGCGGGTGAGTTGGCGGCTCACGGTTCCACCAAGTCCTCAGATGGCACGCATCTGTCAGGCAGTCGTAACGAGTACCAGATTACCGCTGTGGATTCCCCCAACTGGAGGTTGCCGTGCCGACACAAGCTATCGCGCTTCCCAGAGACCAACTGGTTGCCCTCATCGCCGCCTCGCTCGCTCGCCGACCAGACGGTAGTCGACCGACAGAAACACAGATCGAGCGTGCGGCAGAGGCTGCGCTGGAGGTTTATAAGGAAGCATATGCTGTTGTGAAAAGAGAGATGGCGTAGTTCACTGAAGTTCGACCTTGAGCCGTCTCACTTCAGCACGGAGCTGGTTCACTACCTCCCCAGTGAGCTTCGACTCGTGGCCCTGGCAGCGGGCCAATCAGAGTTTCGTTAGCGCCAAGGCAATGAACACAGATCCGAGCGCAAGTGCGAAGGCCGCTACGGCCTTCGCCACAATGCAGACCCGGACTGCGGAAGCGCGGCGTCGTAACTTGAGCGACGCAGTCTCACCGTCACTTGCCTTCTCGTACCGTAGAGCCTCGATGTAGAGCCGCAACGACTCGGCCGACCAATAGCGAAAGGTCAGCGCAGCGAAGGCGCTTAGGCCGAAGAGAAGAATCGCGACATTGCCAGACTGACGTGCCTGCTCGGGAACAGCCGCCGCAGCCGGATCGCCAGAGGGGAGAAAGACCTCTTTGAGTAGGAATCCGA
>CAYGBV010000017.1:0-82368 GCA_964348295.1 uncultured Gemmatimonadaceae bacterium | reverse complement strand
CGATCTGCACGACGCGTGTCGTCACGGGGGTGGGCGTCCCGCAGATCACTGCCATAGTGGATTCGGTACGGGGCGCCGGGGACATCCCCATCATCGCCGACGGTGGCATCAAGTATTCGGGTGACGCCGTGAAGGCGCTGGCGGCCGGCGCGGCGTGCGTGATGCTCGGCTCGATGCTGGCCGGAACCGAGGAGAGTCCGGGCGAGAGCTTCCTGCTCGAGGGGCGGCGGTTCAAGACAGTGCGGGGGATGGGCTCCCTCACCGCCATGCAGGAGGGCTCGGCCGATCGCTACTTCCAGGAGGGCGAAGTCTCGCCCCAGAAGTTAGTGCCCGAGGGAATCGAAGGGCGCGTGCCGTATCGCGGGCCGGTGGGCGATGTGCTGTTCCAGGTCGTCGGCGGGGTGCGCAGCGGGATGGGGTATTGCGGCTGCGCCACGCTGGAGGAGCTCCGCTGCGACACCGAGTTTACGCAGGTCACCGCGGCGGGGCTCAGGGAGTCCCACCCGCACGACGTGGTGATCACCAGGGAAGCGCCGAACTACTCCATCTAGCCGCCCCACCCCGCCGCACCTCCGGGAACAGGGAACGGGGAACGGGGAACGGCACGACGTGCTTCCCCCGAGCAGGGACCCGCGAGCCCCCCAGAGGCCGCCTGTCTTACCGTTCCCCGTTCCCCCTTCCCCGTTCCCCTCTCCAGGCCCTTCCCGATCTCCTGTCTTCGAGATACCGCAGCCGCGCCTCGCGATTCTCGACCCACGGCTTGCGCTGGAAGTAGCTCTTGGTGAGTTCCACCACCTTGGGCGAGAGCAGCAGCAGCGCGAGCAGGTTGGGCAGGATCACTATCCCCAGGAAGAGGTCGCCCAGCGTCCACACTACGGCCAGGGTCAGGATCGACCCCACGAAGTGCATCGTGACGAAGGCGAACTTGTAGGGCAGCACGGCTGCGTGGCCGAACAGGTAGTTGGCGCAGCGGTCGCCGTAGTAGCTCCATGCGATGGCGGTGGAGACCGCGAACAACAGCACGCTCAGGACCACGATGTAGCGGCCGAAGTTCCCAGGCAGCCCCCGGTCGAACGCGAGCATCGTGAGGGGCGCGCCGCTCTCCACGGCGTCGGCATACAGCGAGGCGTGGGTCGTGCCGTCGGAACCGATCGCTAGCCCGCTGTCGGCGTAGACCACGCCCGTGAACGGCTGCGTCCGGTCGGCGTCGACGTACAGCGGCTCGACCGCGACCTCGTGCCACGCGACCTGGGCCGTGCCGGGTGCCCTTTCCACGTAGCGCCCGTCCTCGACGGAGATTGTCCCGGCCTGCTGTACGCCATTGTAGTTGCCGTTGTCTTCCTGCACCACGTACGAGATGTCGCCGCCGCCGAGGGTGATCTCGGTGGGGACTCGCGCCGACCAGACTCCGGTCATGATGATGACCAGGCCCGTCATGGTGCAGATCACGATCGTGTCAATGAACGGCTCCACCAGCGCGACGACACCCTCAGAGACCGGCTCGTCGGTTTTGGCGGCCGCGTGCGCGATTGGTGCCGAGCCCTGGCCTGCCTCGTTGGAGAACAGCCCCCGCTTCACGCCCCACATCATGGTGAGCAGGAAGACGCCCACCCCGGTGCCGGCCACGCCGGCGGTCGGGCTGAAGGCCTCGCGGAAGATGAGGGCAAAGGTGGGAGCGATCTGATCGGCGTTGAGCAGGATGATGACGAGCGCCCCCGTGACGTAGATCGCTGCCATGACCGGGGCGAGGACGCCCGTCACCTTACCGATCCGGGTGATGCCCCCGATGATCACCAGGGCCACGACGGTCGCCGTTAACAGGCCGGTGATCCACACCGGGAGGCCCAGTATGGTGTTCATCGTGTCGGCCACGGTGTTGGCCTGGATCGCGTTGCCGGTGAGGAACGCCGTCGTCCCCAGCATCGCCGCGAAGAACACCGCCAGGGGCTTGAACGCCGGTCCCAGCCCGCGCTCGATGTAGTACATCGGTCCGCCGGACACCGAGCCCTCCCACTTGTGTGGGTCGATATCGACCTTCTCGACGGTCCGGTAGTGCTGCGCGAGCGTGACCTCAGAGTATTTGGTTGCCATACCCACCAGCGCGGTCATCCACATCCAGAACAGCGCGCCAGGGCCGCCCCAGTGGATCGCCAGCGCCACGCCGGCGATGTTGCCGATGCCCACAGTGGCGGAGAGGGCGGTGGTCAGGGCCTGGAAGTGGGATACGTCGCCCGGCTCGGCCGGGTCGTCGTAGTAGCCCGAGGTGACCTGGAAGCCGTGCCCCAACTTGCGCAGCTGCAGGAACCCGAGCCGTACCGTCAGGAAAATCCCGGTGCCCAGCAGCGCTACCACCACCCAGGGGATCTCCTCCCCCCGGAACGGGATCCCGCGGTCCCAGACGTACGACGCAGCCGCCGTGACGATTCTCTCGAGCGTTTCCATACGCGTCCACTGGTGGGTTGAAGGCTGACAAGATGGGCACGGCGGTGCCTACCCGGCAAGGCCCGCGGCGGCGGCTTCGATTACATTGATACGCGCGGCAGCAGCGTTTGTTCGGCCCACCGGCAGCGGGATCAGCAGAGGCGATGGCATCAGCCGATAAGTCCACTCCGCCCCCTTCGCGCGGCGCTACCGTCCCCCAGGAGCGGCGCCGGGCGGCGAAGCGGGTACTGAAGCTGTTCGAGCCGGGCATGCGAGTGGCCCTGACCACCCACGTCAATGCCGACGGCGACGGGGCCGGGAGCGCCGTGGCCCTGTGGCACCTGCTCACCCGGCACGGCCTGCGGGCAGCGATCACCAATCCCACACCATTTCCGGCGCGGTTCCAGTTCCTCCTGGCGGGGCTCGAGGGCGCGGACAAATCCGCCTCGGGTGTGAAGTACATCGAGCGAGCCGACGCGGTCGTGGTGCTCGACATCGCTGACCTCGATCGCCTGGGGCACCTGGCCCGGGCGGTGGAGAAGGTGTCGGTCCCGGTGGCGTGCATCGATCACCATGTGAGCGACGGGACCCTGCCGCCCGGGCCGCGCCTCGTAGATGCGAGCGCATGCGCCACGGGCGAGCTGGTGTACGATCTCGCCCGGTCGGCCCGCTGGGACCTGATGCCGGAGGCGGCCCGTGCGCTCTACGTGGCGATCGTCACCGACACCGGAGGGTTCCGCTTCGGCAACACGTCGCCCCGCACCCTGCAGGTGGCGGCGCACCTGCTGGAACACGGGCTGCACCCGGAGGAGATCTACCGCGAGGTCTACGCCAGCGAGCCCGAAGGGAAGATCCGCCTGCTGGCAGAGGTGCTTGAGACGCTGGTGGTGGAGCCGCAGCACCGACTGGCCTGGGTCACGGTGCCCCCCGGTGCCATGGAGCGGTACGGTGTCGAAGCGTCCGATCTGGACGGGATCGTGGAGTTCGCGCGCGCCGTGCGCGGCGTGTCCCTCGCCATCCTGTTCCGCGAGCTCGCCAGCGGCCGCATCAAGGTCTCGCTCCGCTCGGTGGGGGACGTGGACGTCGCACGCATGGCCGAGTCGTTCGGCGGGGGCGGGCACCGCAAGGCGGCGGGCGCCTCCCTCGAGGGCTCGCTCGCGGAGGTGCAGGCCCGCGTGCTCGAGGCCGCACGCTCGGTTGCTCGGCCCTGAGGGCCCCTCTATCATTCCACGACTATGTCCAAGCAGCTCGAAGCGCTCGTCGCGGGCGCGTTGACCAACGTTCGCAATCCCCGCGTCGACAATGACGTGATCTCTGCGGGGATGGTGCGGGATCTCGTGATTGACAGGGAAGGCCGGGTCGCGCTCACGTTCCTGCTGTCTCAGGACGACCCCGCGAGCCTGGTGCGCGAGGCACGGCGCGCCGTGAAGGACGTGGACGGCGTGACGGATGTCCATATCGAGGTGGTGGAGCCCGCCAAGAGCGGGGCGTCGGCCGGCGGTGCCCCCTCCGGAACGGCGCCAGCGGCCGCACCGGCGGCACCTCCGCCGGCGGTGGAGATCCCGTCGCTGGGCTCCGTGATCGCGATATCCAGCGGCAAGGGTGGCGTGGGCAAGTCAACCGTGGCCGCCAACATCGCGGCCGAGCTGGCGCGCGCGGGCCACCGCGTCGGCATCATGGATGCCGACATCTACGGGCCCAACATTCCCCGCCTATTCGGCATCAACGAGCGCCCCCCGGTGCGCGACCAGCGCATCCTGCCGCTCGAGAAGCACGGCGTGAAGCTCATCTCACTCGGTCTCCTGGTGGAGCGTGACATGCCAGCCATCTGGCGCGGCCCCATCGTCACCAAGATCATCCACCAGTTCCTGCGTGACGTGGAGTGGGGCGAGCTCGACTACTTCCTCGTGGATCTGCCCCCGGGGACGGGCGACGCGCAGCTCTCGCTGGCGCAGGCAGTGTTCATGAAGGGCGGGATCATCGTCACCACACCACAGGAGATGGCGGCCGGCGACGCGCTGCGCGGAGCCAAGATGTTCGAGCGAGTGGGCGTGCCGGTGCTCGGCGTAGTGGAGAACATGAGCTACTTCGAGTGCCCCCACTGCGGCGAGCGGAGCGAGGTGTTCTCAGGCGGCGGCGGACAGCGTCTGGCCGACGAGCTGGGGGTGCCGCTCCTGGGGCAGGTGCCCCTGCAGCCGGGGATGACCGCGGAACAGGACGCGGGGAAGCTGGTGGTGGTGGGGCAGCCCGACTCGGCGGCGGGCAAGGCGCTGACCGAGATCGCGAGGGCGGTCGCCGACCGCGCCGGCGGAAGGAGCATCTCGCTGCCTGTCGTGACCGGCTAGCCGGCGCCCCGGGCCACGGCGCGGGTGACTCGAGATCCGATGCCACAAATCATCACGCTCCTCACCGACTTCGGCCAGAGCGACAGCTATGTCGCCGAGGTAAAGGGTGCGCTGCTCTCGGCGGTTCCCGACGCCACGCTCATCGACGTGAGCCACGACGTTCCCTTTGGCAGCGTGCCGGCCGCTCAGTACCTGCTCGCCCGCACCTGGCACCGATACCCTGAGGGCACGGTTCATCTGGCCGTGGTGGATCCGGGAGTGGGTACCGCCCGGCGTGCCCTGGCCGCGGTCGCCCGCGGTCACCGCTTCGTGGCCCCGGACAACGGTCTGCTCACGCCGGTGCTGGAGGCGGCGACCGTGGTCGAGCTGGCGGTCCCGGCCGACGCCGCAGCGACGTTTCACGGGCGGGACGTGTTCGCTCCTGCGGCGGCCCGCCTCGCCCTGGGAGAGGAGTTGAGCGCGCTCGGCTCGGCCGTAACCGACGCCACCCGCTCCCCGCTCCCCGATCATCGAACGGAGGGGGACGCTGTGGTCGGCGAGGTCATTTACGTGGATCGGTTCGGCACCCTCGTCACCAACATCCCGGCAGCGGCGTTGCAGGGGGTGGGGTTCGTCACCGTCGGTGGCGAGTTCGGGGCGCCGGTGGGACGCACCTTCGGGGACGTGGAGCTCGGATCGCTGGTGGCGTTCGCCGGGTCGGGAGGAACGGTCGAGATCGCCGCACGAGAGCGGTCGGCGGCGCAGGCCCTGGGAGTTGGTGTGGGTGCGGAAGTACGGCTCGGGGCGGCCGAGCGGCGTGGCGAGGTCGGGGGCTAGAAGCTCCCCTCCACCCACTCCACGTTCACGTCGCCCAGCGCAGCCTTGATGTCGAGGCGGAGCTTCTGCTCGGCCGCATCGTAGTCATGGCTGAAGTAGCGCGAGCCCCGCTTCACGAAGCCGGAGGCCTCGAAGCCGGCGAACAGCCGGTCGATGTCCACCTCGACCCCCAGCCCAACCGGCAGCCGCAGGTTCAAGGTCCCGAGCCCCGTCACGATCTCCGCGCGCGTGTTTACGCCGGGGTCCCACTCGCCGGTGAAGTCGAGCGTGATCTCGCCTATGCCGCCGGCCACTTCGACCCTGCGACAGCGGGCGTTGCCCAGGCCCGCCACCGTGAACTCGGCGGCCCCCACGCCCACTTCGAGGCGGGCGCACACGATGGGGTTAGGGGAGTCGAAGGTGACGACGCTCTCGCTCGCGCCGGTCTTGATCTCGGCCCGCTGGAGGCGGATCCCCCCGAGGTCGATCTCCGCCGTGGCCGCGCCGAACTCGAGCTCGAGCGCCGTCGGCACGGCGCGCGAGATCTCAACGGTCAGGTGCTGCCTGGTGTCGTGGTAGTCATGTATGTCGAGGCCCCTCTCGAGGTCGGGCACGACCGCAAGCTCCAGCCGTTGCCGCTGCGCATTGTAGTCGGCTTGGGGCTCGAACCACTCGGCATCGTACATGATGTCCGCCTGATAGAGCGCGGCTCCGGCGGCCGGGCCCAGGCGGAAGGTACCCACCGCGAACATGACCTCGACCCGCAGGCGCTGCTCGCCCTGCACCCGGCGCGATGCGGTAACGGTCTGCCACGTCTGCGCTGCGGCGAGGCTGGGCAGGAGCGCTAGCGCTCCGACCGCAGCAACTGGGAGCAGGCGCCGGAGGCTCATGCGTCGGTGCGCGGGACGCGTCGGCGCTGCGGTGCCGACGGGACGGTGTCTGAAGTCCAGAACTGCTCGTCGGTCAGTGCCAGATCGAGGCGCCGCACGAACGTACCGCGGACGCCGCCCCGCGTGAGGATGGTGGCGCCGAACCCGGCGGTGGCGATGACCCAGGTGATCACCGCCGCGCTCACCACGGCGATGGGGCCGGCCACCGGCACCCATCCGAGCAGGACCGCGGGCAGCCAGATCGCCATCAGACCCAGCAGCCCGTAGACGATGTAACGGTAGGTCCCCCACGTCTGAATTGCCTCGCCCCGGGCCATCTTCCGACGCAGGTAGATCTCACCCACTGTGCGCGCGACGGCGAGGTAGCCGCCGATCACGGCCAGGAACAGCGCGAGGACGAAGCCGACCACGGCGAAGGGAATCACCACGAGCCCGACCACCGTGAGGGCCAACCCGGCCACCATCATCCCGAACGCCGGCAGGATCAGCGGCTGGGCGAACAGCCCCGCGAGGAATGAGCGACCGAAGGAGTTCCACACCGTGTCGGCCACTGTCTCGAGCTGCCGCGGGGCGAAGAACAGCATCCCCAGGCCGAGGAACGCCAGCGCGACGAACGTGGCCGCCAGGCTCAGCGCGCCGCTGGCGATGCCCCCCACCAGCGACGGCGAGTCTTGCACCAGGACGTAGCGCGACGGGCGGGGAGCCGGAGCCGGGCGAGGCGCGGCACGCGCCCGAGGCGCCTCGATGATGGTGACCCCCGAGGGCGCGACCGCGATCTCAGCGCAGCTCTCGCACTCCTCGGGCGCCGCCTCGGGCTCGACCTCGATGGTGAAGTCCTCGGGCAGGACGGCCTCGACCACCTCCAGGGCAGCCAGGGCCTTCGCCATCGCCACGTACGCCGTCTGTTCCATTCCCCGCAGCTCGTCGGCGTCGAGCGCCTGCAGCTCCTCCAGCAGGACTTCAGTATCCTGTGTGCCCGAGCCGCTCACGGCCTCTCGAACTGCCAGCTCGAAGTGGCCACCGCTCTCGTAGCGTCCCACCTCCACGCCGTTGAGCAGCACCCGGCCGTGGATCAGGGTAAGGGTGAGTGTCTCACCGTTGGCGAGCTCGAAGTTTAGGGTCACCCCCTCGCCCGAGCGCGTCGAGGAGTGTCCCACCACATCTTGCGCCTTGAGCGCGGGGGCCGTCAGGAACAATCCCGCGACGATCCCAGCACGCAGCAGCCCGGTCCAGCGACTAATGCCTCTCATGGAGCGACAACCTCGTAGCACTCGCGGCACCCATGGTGCGGTACAGGCCCCACGCACAGGCGGCGAGGAGCACCAGGTAGGCGACGATCGCTGCCAGCACGGCGCGGGCGTCGGGGAGCAGAGCGCTCGCCATGGCGTTCACGGTTGAAACGATTCCCGAGATGAAGGCCCACACCGCCGCCCAGGCCACCGGAATGCCTTCGGCCACGAGCCACGCGAGGAACCAGCCGATCTCGGCCGTATGGGCGGCCACCAGCGTGGTCAGGGCGATGATGGGAATCAGGCTTCCCAGCGCGAAGGCACCGACGATGAGCCATACTTGGCCGGTTTCCACCAGGTCGTCCCACTGCGCCTCGATCCGCCTGAGCCACCAGGGATGCGGCCGCCACACGCGGGCCAGCACCCGGTTATCGAACCCCACTCCAGGCGACCAGGCCGGCAACGTGGCGAGCATCCGGTGGACGAGCGGATCCTCTTGTGCTGGCGTCAGTTCATTCATCGTGCGGTCGTCCATCTCACCCTCCCTTACGGAACGGTGGGGCTTGGGTTTCACTCCTTCAGGGGGGCCAGAGCCTCCTTCAACTCGGCCCTGGCACGGTGGATGTAGGTCTTCACGGTTCCCAGCGGCAGGTCGAGTGTCTCGGCGATCTCATCGTACGGGCGCCCCTCGACGTGTCGCATGATGATACAGGCGCGGTACTCGGGTCGCAGGCGGCCAATAGCCTGCTCGATCTGGGTACCCAGCTCGCGGGCTTCCAGCTCCTCCAGCGGTGACTCAGAGGAGTCCCCCAGCTGCAGCGCGGTGGCCTCCACCCGATCGGGGGTGGTCGCGTCGGGGCGTCCCTCGAGAGAGAGGGTGTCCAGCTCCTTGCGCCGCAGGTGATCGATGGCGGCGTTGTTGGCGATCTTGAATATCCAGGAGGAGAACTTGAATTCCGGCCGGTAGCGGCCGATGGCGTTCAGGACCTTCACGAAGGTCTCTTGGGTGAGATCCTCCGCCAGCTCCCGGTCGCGCACCATCCGGTAGATGAGCGAGAACACGGGACGCTGGTACCGGCGCAGCAGCTCGCGGTAGGCAGCCTCGGCGCCGTCGGTCGCCCACTCCACCACCTGTTGGTCGGTGGCGGTGGAGAGGTCAGGGGAGTAGTGCATCGGTGCCTATAGCAATACGCCTGAGAGCCGCGAGAGGTTTCAGATTGCACCGTTCTTGCGGCAAGTTCAAGCGTACCAGTACCTTTCGCGCCTATGACCCTCAGCCCGCCGGACGTAGCCTCCCCTGGTAGCGAGACGAAGCGGTCGTATGTGCGGAGCATGTTCACCGCCATTGCGCCGCGCTACGATCTGCTCAATCACCTGCTCAGCCTCAACATCGATCGAGCCTGGCGCCGCCGGGCCATCGACCGGCTCGGGTGGACGGCGGCCCCGCAAGGAACTTACCTGGACCTCTGCGCCGGCACGCTCGACCTGGCGACGGAGCTTGCACGGCGGCCCGAGTTTCGCGGCCGGGTGGTGGGCGCTGACTTCGTGGTGCCGATGCTCGAGCTGGGGCGCAGCAAGGCGGAGGCGCTCCGACCGGTGGGGGCCGACGCCCTGGAGCTGCCGTTCGGCGACGCCAGCTTCGACGGCTGCACCATCGGGTTCGGGATCAGGAACCTGGTAGACATCGATGCCGGCGTGTGCGAGATGGCCCGGGTGCTCAAGCCGGGGGCGCGGCTCGTGATTCTGGAGTTCTCCACGCCTGCGGCATGGCCGATCCGTCCTCTGTACCTGTTCTACTTTCGTCACGTCCTGCCGCGGGTCGGCCGGGTGGTCTCGCGGCACCCGACGGCGTACACCTACCTGCCGGGCTCGGTGCAGGAGTTCGCCGAGCCGGCGGCGCTGCGTGAGACGATGCAGCAACGAGGCTTCGAGGAGGTGAGACAGGAGCCACTGACCCTCGGCATCGCCACGCTGCATTGGGGGACTCGGCGATGACGGCGGACAACCTGCGTGACTTCATCGCGGCGCTGGAGCAGGCGGGCGAGCTGGTCCGCGTTCAGCGGCCCGTCTCCGTGCGGCTCGAGATCACCGAGGTTGCCGATCGTTGCATGAAGAGCGCGGGTGGCGGGCCGGCCCTGCTGTTCGAGCAGCCGGTGCTGGCCGACGGCACCACGTCGGACATCCCGGTGGGGATCAACCTGTTCGGCTCGATGCGGCGGATGGGCATGGCGCTGGGCGTGGACGACCTGGACGAGATCGGGCGGCGCATCGAGGAGCTGATCAAGCTCAAGGTGCCCGAGGGATGGCGCGAAAAGCTCGCCATGCTCCCCAAGGTGGCCGAGATCGCCAAGTACCCGCCGCGCACGGTGTCGGGCAAGCCGGCCTGCCAGCAGGTGATCCTGCGGGAGAGGGAGATCGATCTCGGTCGGCTGCCCATCACCACGTGCTGGCCGGATGACGGCGGGCCCTACATCACGCTGCCGCAGGTGGTCACGCGCGATCCCAAGACCGGCGTGCGCAACGTCGGGATGTACCGGGTGCAGGTCCTGGAGAAGGACCTCCTCGCCATGCACTGGCAGCGTCACAAGGTAGGCGCCGCCCACTGGCGGGAGATGGCCGCGCGCGGCGAGACGATGCCGGTGGCGATCGCGCTGGGCGGCGACCCGGCGTCGATCTACTCCGCCTCGGCGCCGCTGCCGCCCAACATCGACGAGTACATCTTTGCCGGTTTCCTGCGGCGCAAGCCAGTCAGGTTGGCCAGGGCGGTGACGAGCGATCTGCTGGTGCCGGCGGAGGCCGACATCGTGATCGAGGGTATCATCGATCCCGCCGAGCCGCTGGTGCTGGAGGGCCCCTTCGGCGATCACACGGGATTCTACTCGCTCGCCGACTACTACCCGGCGGTGCACGTCACGGCGGTGACGCTGCGCCAGGACCCCGTCTATCCCGCCACCATCGTGGGTCGCCCGCCCATGGAGGACTACTACCTGGGGCACGCGACCGAGCGGATCTTCCTCCCGCTGCTCCGCATGAACGTTCCGGAGATCGTGGACTATCACATGCCGGCGGCGGGGATCTTCCACAACCTCGTGTTCGTGAGCATCGACAAACAGTACCCGGGCCAGGCGTGGAAGGTGATGAACGCCCTCTGGGGCATGGGGCTCATGTCCCTGGCCAAGCTGATCGTGGTGCTGGACAAGGACGTGAACGTGCGCGATCCGGAGGAAGCGTGGTGGGTCACGCTCAACCACATCGATCCGGAGCGCGACATCCGCTTCACCATGGGCCCGGTGGACGTGCTGGACCACGCCTCCCGGGCGTTCACCTACGGCTCGAAGATGGGAATCGACGCGACCACCAAGTGGAAGGAAGAGGGATTCGAGCGCGACTGGCCCGATCGGATCGAGATGGACCCGGATACAAAGGCCAAGGTCGATGCCATGTGGCAGGAATTGGCGATTCGGCTCACACCCCGCAGCCTCCCGTGACCGTGCAGCGACTCGAAGGGCAGACCTTCGCCGGGGGGTCGCTGATCCTGCGGTACGTCAGCTTCGTCAAGCTGCCGCACACTGTCTTCGCGCTGCCGTTCGCGTTCGTGGGTGCCGTGTACGCGTCCTTCTACGCGCCCATCACGCTGCGGCAGGTGGCGCTCGTGCTGGTGGCCTTCACGGCGGCCCGGTTTGCGGCGATGGGCTTCAATCGGATCGTGGACCGGCGCTACGACGCCCTGAATCCCCGGACCAGGTACCGGGAGCTTCCCACCGGCCGGTTGACGCTTGCCCAGGCGGTCGTGTCGGTGGTCGTGGCCTGCGCGGTGTTCGTGGCCGCGGCGGCGCTGCTCAACCGCCTGTGCCTGCTGCTGAGCCCCATGGCGCTGGCATGGATCCTGTTCTACAGCTACACAAAGCGCATCACTCCGCTGAGCCACCTGTGGCTCGGCATGGGTCTGGGGATCGCGCCCGGTGCCGGCTACATCGCGGTGACGGGCACCTGGAGCGAGCCGTGGTGGACGCTGCCGGTGATCGCGCTGGCCGTGCTTACCTGGGTCGGCGGGTTCGACATCTTCTACGCACTGCCCGATGAGTCGTTCGACCGGGAGCATGGCCTCAAGAGCGCGGTGGTATTGCTGGGCCAGCGTCGCGCCATTCTCGCGGCCAAGCTGCTCCACGGCGTGACCATTGTGATGCTGGTGGCGTTCGCGGTGGGGACGCCGTTTGGGACGCTGTACTACGTCGGCGTGGCGCTGGCGGCGGCCATCCTCGCCTGGGAGCATCAACTCGTGAGGCCGGGTGACCTGCGTCGGCTCGACGCGGCCTTCTTTCGAATGAACGGGATCATGAGCATAGTTGTCTTCCTCTTTGCTTTGGGGGATAGACTATCATGAAGGGGAACAGGGAACGGGGAACGGGGAACGGTAAGACCGGTCGGCGTTCGAGGCGGGGCCGCAGCGAGCCGGTGCGCAAGTCGGGGAAAGGGAAGGGCGGCACGTTCCCGGTTCCCCGTTCCCCGTTCCCCAAGGGCCCCAAGGGACCCGCCCCTCCCGGCCCTCCCCGGCACCCGCACAAGGTCCCTACCCCCAACAGGAGAGGCCAGTGAAGACCGTCCCTTGGGTCCTCGGGATCACCGGCGCTTCCGGCGGGCCCTATGCGGTACGCCTGCTGGAAGTGCTGGCCCGGCACCGGGTACCGCTCATGCTCGTGGTTTCCAGCCACGGATGGCGACTGCTTCAGACCGAGACCGGCATCGGCTCGGAGGAGGAGCTCAGGGAGGCCACGGGGGGGGACTGGTCGAGCATCACCGCGTACGACAACGCCGACCGCGGCGCGACCCCCGCGTCGGGCTCGGCGCGGAGCGCCGGCATGGTGGTCTGCCCCTGCTCGATGGGGACGGTATCGGCTATCGCTCAGGGCAACAGCCGGTCACTCATCGAGCGTGCCGCTGACGTGACGCTCAAGGAGCGGCGGCCGCTCATCCTCGTGCCCCGCGAGACGCCCCTCTCACTGATTCACCTGCGCAACCTCACGGCCGTCACCGAGGCCGGTGCGACGGTGATTCCCGCTGCCCCGGGGTTCTATCACCGGCCGCAGCAGGTGCGGGACCTGGTGGACTTCATCGTGCAGCGCGTGCTGGACCACATGGGGGTGGAGGCGAGTCTCGTGCCCCGCTGGGAGGGGTGAGCGGGTGCGCCTGGGAGTCATCTCCGATACCCACAACCATCTGCGACCCGCGGTATTCGAGGTGTTCGCGCAGGTCGACCACATCCTGCACGCCGGGGACATCGGCCGCCTCGACGTCCTCACCGAGCTCGAAGCGCTTGCGTCGGTGACGGCGGTCTATGGCAACACCGACGGCATGAATGTCCGCGCCAAGTGCCCGCGGGTGGCCGAGGTGGAGCTGGACGGGTTCAGCGTGACAGTGACCCACGGAGACCAGTTCGGCTCGCCCACCCCCGATGCGCTGGTCGCCGCGTTTCCCCAGGCCGAGATCCTGGTGTACGGCCACACGCACCGCCCGCTGCTGCAGCTGGTGGACAAGACGGTTACGGTGATGAACCCGGGCTCGGCGGGGTCGGCCCGCTTCGGACTGCGGCCGTCGGTGGGAATAATGGAGCTGGAGCCGGGAATTCCGCCCCGGGCGAGGTTGGTGGAGTTGTAGACGCTACCGCGCCACCACCACCCACACGATGTAGACGGAAAAGCCCACCAGTAGGAACAGCCCCTCGCGGCGCGAGACACTCCGGCGCGACAGCATGATCGGGAACAGCAGCACAGTGAAGGTGAGCAGGACCCAGTTGTCTGCCGTAAGGAACGTGCCGCGTACCGGGACGGGGAATATCGCGGCGGTGACTCCCAGGATACCGAACAGGTTGAAGATGTTGGAGCCGATCACGTTGCCCAGGGCGATGTCCGGCTCCTTATGCCGCGCCGCGGCCACGCAGGTGGCGAACTCCGGCAGGCTGGTCCCCATGGCCACGATGGTAAGGCCGATGACCCGCTCTTCCACGCCCAGCACGCGCGCACCAGTCACCGCCCCCAGAACGGAGAGCTCCGCTCCGACGGCCAGCGCGATCAGGCCCAGCACTATGAGCGCGACGTTGAGTCCCCAGGCACGCACGGCACCGTCCTTCATGTGCGCCGCGCGCTTCACCTCACTCTCCATCGCCGCCGCCTCGCTCCCGCTGACCCCGCGCCGGGCGTGGTAGATGCTGTACAGCACGAACAGCCCGAGACCGACGCACAGTGCTACGCCTTCAAGGTGACCCACGTTGCCGTTGAAGGCGAAGTACAGGACGGCGCCGGTGGCCACCAGCATGATCCAGTACTCGACCTGAAGGGCGTGCTTGCGCACCGGAATGGCCATCATTACTGCGGCCAAGCCCAGGATGGCTCCGATGTTGAAGATGCTCGAGCCGATGACATTGGCGTAGGCGATGTCGGTGGAGCCCCGCCAGGCCGCTCGTACGCTCACCGCGAGTTCCGGCAGGCTCGTCCCCATCGCGACCACCGTGAGTGCCACGACGGCGGTGGAGATCCGGGCCAGGAGAGCCACGGCCGTGGCGCCGCGCACCAGAAGACTCCCGCCGTAGAACAGCACCGCGAGGCCGGCAACGAGCTCGAGGACGGCGAGCGCTGTCTGGCCGATCATGTGTGTAACCCCGGTGCGTGCCGCTCCAGCCACTCCTCCAGTCCCACCGTGCGGCGCAGCGCGCCGGGGTGGCGACGGAACCAGGAAAGCAGCAACAGCGTCTCGTCGATCGCCGCCGCCGGGATCGGGCCGGGCTGGGGCTCGCCGTTGGCGTGCTCGGCAACCAGCGAGCGGAATGCCTCGATCTCGATGGGGGTGTGCGGTGCCGGGGCCGCGGCGCGCACGGTGGCCCGTCGGACGACGTAGGCGCGGTCGTCGCCGTACACGCCGGGATCGACGTACACGAAGCTCAGCGCCTCGAGCGCCGCCTGCGCTCGGGTGCAGGCGGATAGCAACCAGGTGAGGGCGTCGAACTTGCCGCGGCACCAGGCGGCGCGCTCGAAGTCTTGAGCCTCGCTCGCCCCCGTCATCTGGGCGATGATCCGGTCGAGGGGCGCCACGTCGCGTGCCTCGATGAAGTCGATGGCCATGCGCACGCGGCGCCGGTACTCGGGCTCCGTCACAAATCCGGCGCAGGGAGCGACGCAGGTTCCGAGCTCGTGACGCATGCACGCAGCCCGCTCCGAGCCGACGAACAGATCCTGCTGATCCGAGTAGGCCATCGGCATCGAGAGCGCGCAGTCCCGCAAGCCCAGGAGGTCGTTCAGGACCTTCACGCTCTCCTTCAGGCGCCCCACGCCCACGAACGGTCCGTAGTGCCGCACGTCGTCGCCGCCCACGGTGCCGCCCACGTAGAGCTTCGGTGCCGTTCCCCCGGCGATCTTGATGAACCCGACCCTGCGGTGGCGGTTCATTCGCACGTTGAAGACAGGTCGGTAGCGGCGGATCTGCTTGAGCTCTCCCAGGAACGCGGCGAATTCAGACGGCACGTAGTCCCAGCGGATGTCGGCCGCGGCGTGCAGAATGCGGGCCGCCTTGTCTGCTGGGTAGCTCGCACGGAAGTAGGAGAGGAGTCGGCCGCGCAGCCGCTTTGCCTTTCCCACGTAGACCACACGCCCCGACGGGTCGAGCATGCGGTAAACCCCGGGACGGTTCTCGGCCAGCGCCGCCACCCGGCGCCTGAGCATGTCGAGGTCGCCGAGTGGTAGCGCGAGGGCCTGGCTCGCCGTCATCGCCGGAGCGAACGGATGTAGCGGAGGTAGTGGTCCAGCGCGAGGAACTTCTCGTATACGATCACTGCCTTGCGCTTCTGGCCCAGCTCGGCGAGGAGCTCCCGCATCCGGCCGCGCCGCATCACGTAGAAGCGAAACGTCTCCGCGAAGTCCTCCAGCGGGTGGTTGGATGCGTAGGCGCTCACGTACTGAGGCTTCGTCGCGCTCACGCGCCGGCGCTGCATGTCCACCCAGGTCTCGTCGCGCACCCGGTACGCCCGGTGTACCTCGCCGAACACGCGCCTGAACGTGGGCCTTCTGGTCCACCCCCAGTGGTGGTACAGGAAGCTGTGACCCGCCTCGTGACAGATGAGACCGACCAGGGTGGTCCACGGGATCTCGTCCCGCCCGCGGGCGTGCAGCACGTAATCCCAGTCGATCTCGATGATCTTGGGGAACTTGGGGTCCACGCCGGATACGCCGGGACGGAGCACCACGCGGTAGTTCCAGTCTTTGATGCGTGAAGCCCGCAAGAGCTCCCTCACACGCCGCAGCGCGCGCGGAATCAGGTCCTGGCCGGTGGGGTCGCCGCCGCACCAGGGGCACGTCTCCATCCAGTCGTTCACACCGCGGTGGCAGTGGGGGCACGGGCCGTCGAAGCCCTCGTCGTCCCACTCCTGCTCCTCGCCGCACCACGGGCAATAGGGCATGGGATACTGCACGCCCCCACCGCATCCCCCGTCGCAGCGCCCGTCGAAGCGGAAGCCCTTGGGAGCCTTGAGCGGCTCCTCGACGGAGTAGCCCTCCTCGTAGATGTCGGTGCCGCACCACGGGCAGAAATTGCTGTGGTCCGACACGACCCAGCCGCACTTGTAGCACTCCGCCCCGGTGATCGGCGGGTCGTCGCGCCATACCTGCTTGCGGCCGCACCAGGGGCAGTGAGGCCAGAACCGCCTGAGCTCGTGGCCGCAGGCGCAGCGTAACTCGGGGCGCGGCGTCGGGTGGCGGGTCTTCCGCCTACGGGTGCGACTCATACCGGGCGAGGGCCTCCTGTACGATGCGGTCGATGAATGCGTAGTAGTCCAGACCGGCCTTTTCTGCGGCGTTGGCGGTGTCGTGCCCGAAGCTGATGAACGGGTTGGCGTTGACCTCCACCACACACGCCTCGTCGTCCGGCGTGAGCCGCACGTCCATGCGGGCGTAGTCCCGCAGCCACAGAGCCCGGAAGGCGGTGCGGCAGGTTTCCTCGATGCGCTCCTCGGCGGCCTGCGAGAGTGGTCGCGCGAACACGTTCTTGATGCCCTTGCGCTCCCGGTAGGGTTCGTCCCACTTGGCGGCCTTCGTGGCGATACGCTCCTCGGGCTTGGTCTTGTCCTTGTCGAACACCATCTCGATGATGGGGAGGATCTGGAGGTCCGCCCCGTTCCCCAGCATGCTGACGTACAGCTCCCGTCCCTCGATGAACTCCTCTGCGATCGCCGGCTGATGGAAGCTCCCGTGGATGAAGTGCACGCGTTCTTTGAGTCCGTCGAGATCCTGCACCACCGAAGCCTGGGCGATCCCCTCCGAGGCGTCCTCCTGCAGCGGCTTCACGATGAGCGGAAAGGCGAGGTCGGGAGCGGTCTCGACCTCCTCGGTGCGCCGGTACGTCACGAAGCGCGGCACCTTCACCCCGTGCCACGCCAGGACCTTCTTGCTCATCGCCTTGTTGCGGGTGGTGAGGAGGGCGATGGGCGGCGAGCCGGTGTAGTGATACCCCTCCGCCTCCAGCAGCGCTGGGAACACGTAGTCCAGCCGTGACCGCTCGTGGAATGCTTCCGAGCAGTTGAACACCAAATCAGGCTTGAATGCCGCGAGCCGCTCGAACATGTGATGCAGGTCGTCGTGCACACCCACGAGCAGTACGTCGTGTTCATAGGCCATCAAGGCCTCCGCCACCTCGTATTCGGGCTCGTCCACCTCCGCGGCTACTTCCTGCTTGTAATCTTCGTCTTCCCACCCGTCGTTGGGGGTGTCGAACACGACGGCGATCTTCATCGCGGCTTCCCCTGGCAGCGCCAGCAGAACGTCGTTGCGCGCCCGTCGATCTCGTGCGTGGTCACGAGCCGCGCCCCGCAGCGGCGGCACGGCTCTCCGCCGCGCCCGTACACCTGTAACAGATCCTGGTACGAGCCGGACTGTCCCGTCCCGGTACGGTAGTCCCGCACCGTGGTGCCCCGAGCCGCGATGGCTGCCTCCAAGACCTCGCGCACGTGGTGATGCAGCCACTCGAGCTCGGTGCGCCTGAGCCGGGCGGCGGGACGCGAGGGGTCGATGCCCGCCCGGAACAGCGCCTCGTTCGCGTAGATGTTGCCGACCCCCGCCAGGCGGCGCTGGTCCATCAGCGCCTTCTTGATGGCCTGGTGCGTGCCCGTCATCTGCGTCGCGAAGCGGTCGGCGTCGAAGTCGTCATCCAGAGGCTCGGGACCAATGCGCGCAGTATAGGTCTGCCACCCGCGTTCGTCCAAGAGCCAGATGGTACCGAGGCGGCGCACGTCGCGGTACACGAACCGTGCCCCGCCCCCGATGCCGGCGTCCAGGACTGCGTAGCGGCGCTGCTCCGCGGTGAGGCGGCGCTCATACACCAGGAGGCTGCCGGTCATGCGGGGCTGGATGACCAGCCGGTGGCCGCTGGCGAGGCCGATCACGACGTGCTTGGCCCGTCGCGCCACGGTGCCGATGCGGTTGCGGTCCAGGGTCCGGATCAGCCGCTGGCGGCTGACCCGGCGAAGCACGTCGGTGCGGTGGAGATGGGGAGTGCTGAGCTTTCGACCGGTGAGCCTGGGGCGCAGGTCGCGAACGATCGTCTCGACCTCAGGAAGCTCCGGCACGCGCTACCTCGCGCCACCCGATGTCCCTGCGGTACTGGCGTCCCTCGAACGTGATGGCCTCGGCCAGGGCGCGGCTCCGCTCCGCGGCCTCGACCACGTCCGGCCCGAGCCCTGTGGCGTTGAGCACTCGGCCCCCCGCCGCGCGCAGGGTGCCGGCCTCCTCGGCGGTGCCGGCGTGAAACAGGATCGTGTCTTCGGGCAGCGGGCTGGGGAGGTAGATCTCCTGGCCCTTCACGGGCGCCGCTGGGTATCCGGGGGTCGCGAGGACGGTGGTGACGGCGGCCTGCCGGGCCGCGCAATACGTGGTCGGCGGGTGCCACTCCTCGCCGGCGGCGATCGGCCATAGCTGCTCAGTGAGGTCGAGGTCGGCAGCGGGCAGCACCACCTGCGCCTCGGGGTCGCCGAAGCGGCAATTGAACTCCAGTACCCTGGCCTGGCCCGCGTCGTCCACCATGAGCCCGGCGTAGAGCACGCCGCGGTACGGTGTCCCCCGTTTGGCGAGCTCAGCGAGCACCGGCCGGATGATCTCCCGGTCGGCGCACTCCAGCAGTGCCTGGTCGGCGATTGATACCGGCGTGTACGCCCCCATGCCGCCGGTGTTCGGCCCGGTGTCCCCCTCGCCGATGCGCTTGTGGTCCTGGGAGGCGGGGAGCAGCATGACCTGCTCCCCGTCGGTCAAGGCGAGAATGGAGAGCTCCTCGCCGGTGAGGAACTGCTCCACCACGACGGTGCTCCCTGCCTCGCCGAACTTCCCGCCGAACATCTCCCTGGCCGCGCTCGCCGCCTCGGCGCGGGTCTCGCACACGGTCGCCCCCTTCCCGGCGGCCAGTCCCGATGCCTTGACCACCAGCGGCTCCGCGTGCGCGGCGATGTAGTCCAGCGCCGGCCGCTCGGCGGTGAAGGTCTCGCTCCCCGCGGCCGGGACGCCGGCGGCGAACATCACCTCTTTGGCGTATGCCTTGGAGGCCTCGATCTGCGCGGCAGCCGCCGTCGGCCCGAATGCCTTGAAGCCGGCGTCTGCGAGGTCGTCCACCAGGCCCTCGGCGAGCGGGGCCTCCGGACCGATCACGGTGAGGTCGATGCCGTGCTCGCGCACGGCGTCCACGATGCCGGCGTGGTCGCTCACCTTGATCGGCAGGTTGGCGCCCAGCTGGGCGGTTCCCGGATTCCCCGGGGCGCAGTAGATGGTGGTCGATCGGGATAGGGCCCAGCAGAGCACGTGCTCCCGGCCGCCGCTCCCGACGACGAGGACCTTCACTCGCTCTTGCCCTTGCCCTTGCCCTTGATCGCGTCGGTGAACGCCGAGGCGGCACGCTTGGCGGCGTCGGTCATCTGTGAGACCGTGTGCTTAGCCTCTTCGGCGTAGTGCTTTGCCGCCTCCCCGATGTCGCTCGCCAACGGGCGCTCCTCCTCCTCCTCGCCGCGGTGGGTGTACTCACCATCCAGCACGCGCTGGTAGGAGCCGTCCTCGATCCAGCGCTCCAGCTCCGCGGCCCGCAGCGTATGGAATGGATGGGTGTGTCCCAGCATGTTGAGGATCTTGTAGATGGCGTCGATGGGGCCGCCCATTTCCTCGTACTCGCGCGCCTGCTCCATGAACGCCTGCAGGTCCATCTCACTCATGTCGCCACCGCCGGCGAGCTTGAGGAAGACCTGCATCGACGCCACCGGATCCTGGCTGGCTAGCAGCCCGGCCCGGTCGGCCGAGAGCTCGCTCTTCCGGTACCACTCCAGCAGGGCAAGCTTGATCGGCAGCAACACGATACCGGCCAGGAACGGCAGGTTCTGGAAGCCGAGGGTGAGGATGAGGATCGTGACAGTGCGGTACAGGGCGTGGCCGCTCATGACGTGGCCCAGCTCGTGTCCCAGCAGCACGCGGAGCTCGTCCTCGTCCAGCAACTTCACCGCTCCCGAGTTCAGCACGATGAACGGGTGGTCCACGCCAAAGGCGCCGGCGTTCACCATGGGCGTTTGGGAGACGTAGAGCTCGGGCTGCTCCGTCCAATCCATCGTGGCCGTGACCTCGGTCATCAGCGAGTGGAGCTCGGGGAACTGCTTGGGCCCGACCCGCACGGCGTTGGCTTGGAAGATGAGACGGATGCCGCGCTCGCCGAAGAATCCGACGATCTTCTTGACCGCCTCGTTGAATCCGGGCACGGCCCGGACGGTCTGCAGGGCGGCGCGGTCGGCCGGGTGCTCCCAGGTCACCGCCGCGATGTTCTCGAGCACCTTCCGCGGCCGGGCCGACGGAAGGCCTGTGTCATCTGTCATTGCTGCCTCCGGTTCGTTCCAACCCTAGACCGTACGCGAGCCTTTAGGAGCGGTTTCACCGCGCCAGGGCCTGGTCGAGGTCCGCCACTAGGTCGTCCGTGTCCTCGATGCCCACCGAGAGCCGGACCAGGCCGTCGGTGAGGCCCATTTCCTCCCGCATCTGCTGCGGCACGCTGGCGTGCGTCATCGTCGCCGGGTGGCCGATCAGGCTCTCCACGCCGCCCAGCGACTCGGCCAGGGCGAATAGCCTGGTCCTTTCTACTACGGTTTTCGCCCGCTCCAGGGATCCCAGCTCCAGAGAGATCATCCCCCCGAAACCGCTCATCTGGCGGCACGCCAGGTCGTGCTGCGGGTGGTCCGGGAGTCCGGGGTAGTAGACCCGCTCCACCGCCGGGTGCTCCGTGAGCCACTGGGCGATGCGCCGGCCAGACCGATCGTGCTGGGCCATCCGCACGGGAAGCGTCTTCGTCCCCCGCAGGGTGAGCCAGCAGTCCAGCGGTCCCGGCACCGCCCCGGCGGCGTTCTGGATGAACCCCAACTGCTCGGCCAGGTCATCGCGGGTGGTGAGCACCACGCCGCCCACCATGTCGCTGTGGCCGTTGAGGTACTTGGTGGTGGAGTGCACCACGAGCTCGGCCCCCAACTCGATGGGTCGCTGGAACACCGGGGTGGCGAAGGTGTTGTCCACTGCTAGTACCGCCCCGCGGCTGCGGGCGAGCTGTGCCACCGCTGCGAGGTCGGTGATGTGCATCATCGGGTTCGTGGGGGTCTCGACGAAGATCATCTTCGTGGCCTCGGTCAGCGCCGCCTCGACGTTGGCAACGTCGCGGGTGTCCACGAAGGAGAACTCCAGGCCCAGCCGCTCGAACACGTGGGTCATGAGGCGGTGCGTCCCGCCGTACACGTTCTCGCCGCAGATGACGTGGTCCCCGGCGGAGAGCAGCTTCAGCACTGCATCGGTGGCCGCGAGTCCCGAGGCGTAGGCGAAGCCGTGGGTCGCTCCTTCCAGCGCGGCCACGTTCCGCTCCAGCGCGTCGCGCGTGGGGTTCCGCGTGCGGGCGTACTCGAACCCCTTGTGCCGGCCCAGGGCGGGCTGCACGTACGTCGAGGTCTGGTAGATGGGCGTCATGATCGCGCCGGCGGGGTCGTCTTCGGGACGCTGCCCCGCATGCACGGCGCGGGTGGCGAGCCGACTCTCGAGATCGTCTTGGAGTACGCGTGTCATGGGAAGCTCGTTGCGCGAGCGCATCGGAACCTATACCGGGCGGCGCAGGTCGGGCAACCGAGCTGTGAGGCGGTGTGGGAGCTGTGGTACTTGTCTACCGCGCTGGGGGACGGTGCTCCCGGACGTGAGCCGTGAGCGGACCGAGAGCGATCTCGACCGCCTTGCGGTTGCGGCGCCAATTGCGACACAACTTCTCTTGCGGCACGGGTGTCCGATCGGACTCGCTGGTACCCACCTTCTCCAGCACCTCGATGCCACCGGCGTTGGCGTAGAGCTGCTCGCCCGAGACTCGCTCCAGCGTAACGGACAGGGACAGGGCGGGGACCGTGCCCTCCGGGAGGGACCCACCCTCCTCGCCCAGCAGTGCATTCAGGGCGTCCAACAGCCGCCAGCCCCATCCGGTCAACGGCTGTGAGGTCTCATCCCAGTGGGCCACGCCGTTGGCGAACGGCGCACTCACCACCACGAGGTCGGCGTACAACAAGGCGTCCGCGCCGAAGCGGTCCTCCAGCTCCCACGCGAGCAGCTCCCGCGCGTCCGCGAACCGCAGTTCGTCCCGCTCGCCGGTGCGGGGGTCGAACAGGCCGCCCACCTCGAGCTGGACCCGGTCCCAGATCTCGCTGAAGTCGTGCGACGCCACGGTGGTGAAACCGGCGGTACGCACCGTGGTCCCGATGAGGGAGTCCAGCCTCAGGAGGATTCGCTCCGGGATGTCGAGGTCGGGAGGCAGCTGTACCGGTGTGAGCACGACGGTCTGAACGTCGGCGTGGAGGACTTCCGGCTTGACCAGGAACGGGTCGTACTCGGTGGTGCTGCTACACGCCCAGCCGCTCCAGAGGATGAGCGAGAGCGGTACCAGCCGACCGCTTCGTCCGGCCATGCACCCCACCTCGAGATGAGCTTGCCCGGCCTGCCTCATGGGTTATACCGCCCGTGAGGGGGTTTGGTCCCGCCTCGCGTCGCCGCCACCGGCGCCGGGGAGCCGTCGGCTCGCCATGCGGCTGGCCGACGGTCCGAGTTACCTTTCGCCCCATGGCCGCCACCTTGATGCGCAGCGTTTCGGGCGTGCGGGGGATCGTGGGCAGCGACCTCACGGCGGATGTCGTGTCGCGCTACGCGGCGGCATTCGGCGCGCTGACGACGAGCGACGCCCGGCCTAGGGTGGTGCTCGCACGGGACTCGCGGGAGTCCGGCCCGGCGTTCGCCGCAGCGGCACGCGAGGCCTTGCTTGGTGTCGGGGTGGATGTGGTCGACTGCGGGTTAGTCCCGACGCCCACCGCGCAGCTCGCCGTGGAGCACCATTGCGCGGCGGGCGGGATCATCATCACGGCGAGCCACAATCCCATCGAGTGGAACGCGCTCAAGTTCGTCGGCCCCGACGGGCTGTTCCTGGACCACGCGACGGTCGATCGGCTGTTTCGGCTGGTCGATGGGGAGGGGCTCCCGGGTGGGGTGGAGCCCGCAGGCATGGCCACGAGCGACCCAGAGGCGGTGGCGCGACACGTGGAGGCGGTGGTGGCGTTGCCGTACGTGGACGTCGAGCGGATTCGCGAGCGGGGCTTCACGGTGGCGCTGGACTGCGTGCGCGGTGCCGGGGGCGTGATCATGCCCCAGCTCCTGGAGCAGCTCGGCTGCCGGGTGGCGGGTGTGGACCTCGAGCCCGACGGCAAGTTCCCTAGGGCCCCGGAGCCTGTGCCCGCCAACCTCGGGAAGCTGGAAGGCTTGGTGCGCAGCTCCGGCGCTGTGCTCGGCATGGCGGTGGACCCCGACGGCGACCGCATGGCCCTCGTCGATGAGACCGGGACGGCAGTCGGTGAGGACTACACCCTCGCCTTTGCCATCCGGGCGGTGCTGGAGCGGAGGGTCGGCCCGGTGGCAGCGAACCTCTCGACCTCGCTGGTGGTGGACGATGTGGCCCGAGACTTCGGCGTCGAGGTGCACCGGGCGCCGGTGGGCGAGGGCAACGTGGCGCGGGCCATGCAGCGGGTGGGAGCGGTGGTCGGCGGGGAGGGCAACGGCGGGGTGATGCTTCCCGATCTCCACCTCGGCCGTGACGCGCCGGCAGCGGCGGCGCTGGTCCTGGACCTGCTAGCCCGGAGCGGTGCGTCGCTGCGGGGGTTGGTGGAAGCGCAGCCTCGTTATACCATCGTCAAGGCAAAGGCGCCGTGCGGCGGCGACCTACAGGCAGCCTACGCCGCGCTCGAGCGCCAGTTCGCCGATGCAGCCCCCGATCGGCAGGACGGGCTGCGCCTCGGCTGGCCCGACCGCTGGTTGCACGTGCGCCCCTCTGGCACCGAGCCCGTAGTGCGGCTGATCGCCGAGGCGCCGACGGCGGAGGCCGCCCAGGAGATGGTAGCGGCCGGCCGCTTGGTTCTCTCTGAGGAGTAGTCGGATTCATGTGCGGAATTGTGGGATACGTCGGAAAGCGAGACGCGGCGCCTCTCCTGCTGGACGGGGTGCAGCGCCTGGAGTATCGCGGCTACGACTCGGCCGGGCTGGCCGTCGTCGCGGACGGCGGCCTCGTCGTAGAGAAGGTCGCCGGGCGCATCATCGATCTGCAGGCCCACCTGGGCGAGCGGCTGCCCCAAGGAACGGTCGGCCTGGCCCACACCCGGTGGGCCACGCACGGGGTGCCCAATGACTCCAATGCCCACCCGCACATCGACTGCGGCGGTACCCTGGCAATCGTGCACAACGGCATCATCGAGAACGCCAACGCCCTCAGAGAGTGGCTCAAGGAGAAGGGACACAGGTTCCGGTCGGACACCGACACGGAGGTCCTCGCCCACCTGATCGAGCAGTTCCTCAACGGGTCTCTGGTGGAGGCCGTATCCACCGCGCTGGGCCACGTCGAAGGGGCATACGGGATCGCCGTGGTGTCCACCACGGAGCCGGAGACCCTGGTGGCTGCCCGGTTCGGCTCGCCGCTCCTGGTGGGCCTCGGCGACGGCGAGCATTTCGTGGCTTCCGATGCGGCGGCGCTGCTGGAGTACACCCGTGACGTGGTCTACCTGGACGACGGCGAGATGGCCGTGGTGCGGCAAGACGGCTACGAGATCACCGACCTCCAGGCCCAGCACGTGGAGAAACTGGTGACCACGTTGGAGTGGGACCTCGCCAAGATCGAGCGGGGCGGCCACGCCCACTTCATGCTCAAGGAGATCATGGAGCAGCCGGAGAGTATCCGGAACACGCTCCGCGGGCACCTGCTGGAGGACGAGGGCACAGCAAAGCTCTCCGGGATCAACCTGGACGACGATGAGCTGCTGGAGTTCGACCGCATCGTGATCACGGCCTGCGGCACGTCGTGGCACGCGGCACTCATCGGGGAGTACATGCTGGAGGAGCTGGCTCGCGTGCCCGTGGAGGTCGAATACGCCTCGGAGTTCCGCTACCGCAATCCCATAGTGGACGAGAACACTTTGGTCATCGCGATCTCCCAGAGCGGGGAGACCGCCGACACGCTGGCCGCGATTCGCGAGGCCAAGCAGCGGGGCGCGCGCACGCTCGGCATCGTGAACGTGGTGGGGAGCTCCATCGCGCGGGAGGTGGACGGGGGGACGTACCTGCACGCCGGTCCCGAGATCGGCGTGGCCAGCACGAAGGCGTTCACTTGCCAGGTGGCGGTCCTGGCCCTGCTCACGTTGCGCATCGGCCGGCTCCGCGCTCTGTCGGTGCTACAGGGTCGGGAGATCGTGCAGGCGTTGCAGCGACTGCCAGAACAGGTGGCAGAGGTCCTGTCGCAGGCGGATCGCGTCAAGCAGGTCGCCGAGACCTTCATGCGCGCGCAGAACGCCCTGTACCTGGGGCGGGGTTACAACTTCCCGGTGGCGCTGGAGGGAGCCCTCAAGCTCAAGGAAATCTCCTACATCCACGCAGAGGGCTATCCCGCTGCCGAGATGAAGCACGGGCCCATTGCCCTCATCGACGACATGATGCCCGTGGTCTTCATCGCGCCGAAGGACGCCGTACACCGCAAGATCCTATCCAACATCGAGGAGGTGAAGGCGCGGCGCGGCCGGGTGCTCGCAGTGGTCACCGAGGGAGATGAGCAGATCACCGAGCTGGCGGACCACGTGATCACCATTCCGGAGAGCATCGATCCCCTGACGCCGGTGCTGAGCGTGCTGCCGCTCCAGCTGTTCGCCTACTACACCGCGGTGCGGCGCGGCTGCGACGTGGACCGGCCGCGGAATCTCGCGAAGTCGGTGACGGTGGAATGAGGGCTGGGTAGAGGCCCGGGCGAGGATGCGGGTAGTCCTCCAGCGCGTCAGCCGCGCTTCGGTCTCCGTGGAAGGCCGCGTCGTAGGAGAGATCGGGCGCGGCTTCTTGGTGCTTGCGGGGTTCACCCCGTCCGACGGTGACGAGCAGCTGCAGTGGATGGCCGACAAGATCGCCGGTCTGCGCCTGTTCCCCGACGACGAGGGGAAGATGAACCGGGGAATCGGCGACGTGGGGGGGGCCGTGCTCCTGGTTTCCCAGTTCACCCTGTACGGCGACGCCCGCAAGGGCAGGCGCCCCTCGTTCGTGGACGCCGCTCCCCCGGAGCTGGCGGACCCCCTCTACCAGCGGTTCGCGGCGGCCTTGGCCGCGCGCGGCCTGCGGGTGGAAACCGGCGAGTTCGGCGCCCTGATGGAGGTCGCACTCGTGAACGACGGTCCCGTCACGCTCCTGCTCGAGCGATGATCACCCTGGCCTCGAGTTCTCCCCGGCGGCGCTACCTGCTCGAGATGCTGGGCATCGCCCACGAGGTGATCCCTGCAGACATAGAGGAGCGTCCGCACCCCGGCGAGGAGCCAGAGGCGATGGCGGTGCGGCTCGCTACGGAGAAGGCACGCTCCGTGTGGCAGCGGCATCCGGAGCGACCGGTGCTCGCTGCCGACACCGTGGTGGTGATGGACGGCGAGATCCTGGGCAAGCCGCGGGACGCAGCCGAGGCGGAGGGAATGCTCGCAACCCTGTCGGGGCGCGAGCACCGGGTGATCACCGCGGTCGCACTCGCTGAGACGAACGGCGAGGTTCTGCAGCAGTGCGACGTGACGCGAGTGTGGTTCCGCCCCCTCACCACCGAGCTCATCAAGGCGTACGTCGCGACCGGTGAGCCGCTGGACAAGGCGGGGAGCTACGGGGTACAGGGAGTGGGCGCGGTGTTGGTGCAGCGCGTCGAGGGGGACTTCTTCGGTGTGATGGGGCTGCCGCTGCGGCTGGTGGTGGATCTGCTCGAGGCAGCGGGGCTGCCCTACCGCTTCACGCGATAGACGGGAACCGCCTGCGCCTTGCCCTTGAGCTCGAGCGGCTCGAGGGCCTCCACTTCGGGTGGGTTCTTCAGCGCCTGGTAGAAGGGCTCGGAGATCAGGATCTCGCCGACCTCAGCCTTGGAGCAGAGCCGCGAGGCGGTGTTCACGGCGTCACCGATCACGGTGTACTCCAGTCTGCGATCGCTGCCGATGTTCCCCGCGAACACCTCACCAAAGTTGATCCCGATGCCGATCCCCACCTGGGGCCGTCCGTCCTCGGCCCACTTCGCATTCAGCGTGGCGAGCGTCTCCTGCTGCTGGATCGCGGCCCGCATGGCCCGATCGGCATCGTCGCCATGGGTGATCGGTGCGCCCCACAGAGCCATGATCGCATCGCCCATGAACTTGTCGAGCGTGCCACCGTGCTCGAACACGACTTCCACCATCTCGGTGAAGTACTCGGTGAGCAGGGTGGCGATCTGATCGGGCGTCATGTTCTCCGACATCGAGGTGAAGCCGCGAATATCGCTGAAGAACACGACCACCGGGCGCTTGGCGCCGCCCAGCTGTACCTCCTCTACCTGACTCGCGATCTGTTCGGCTAGGTCGGGCGCGAAGTAACGCTGAAAGTTGGACAGCACCACGGCCTCGCGCTGGATGCGCTCGGTGAGCTGACCGTTCTCGATGGCTACCGCCGCGATCCCCGAGAACGCGATGAGGAACTCGAGGTCCTCATCGCCGAAGGAGTTGGTGGCGGTCATGTTGTCCACGTAGATGATGCCAAGGACGTTCCCCTCGCTCCCCATGAGCGGCGTGCACATGGCGCTCCGCACGCTCTGCATCACGATGGACTTGCCCTTGAACCGATCGTCTGCCGCCGCATTGTCGGTGAGGATCGCGAGGCGCTCGTCCACTGCGCGCCGAGCGATGGACTGGGGGACCCGTGCCCCGCTGCCCTCTGCCAGCCGGTTTTTCGAGACCCGGGGCACGAGGTCGTCCTCCACGCCCTCCAGCATGAGGATGGAAACGCGGTCCACGTTCATCACCTTGAAGGTGATATCCACGACCTTCTCGAGGAGCCGGTCCACCTCCTGTTGCTTCGACAGCTCCTTGGAGATGTCGAGCAGCAGCGACAGTTTCTCGGCTTGCCGCTCGTCGACCGATTCTGCCTCGAGCTTGAGCTGGGACGCGGAGCTGCGTCGGGGAGTGGTCACCTTGTCTATCAGCTCCCCGGAATCCTCGAGCGCTACCTGGCGCACGATGGTCGCTTCGGGTGGCGGGGGCCGCTGCGCGAACCCGGCATCGGTCTGAATCGCCGGCCGCGCGGTAGGCGGGGTCACCTCCTGCACTTTGAAGGCGACCTTGCCGAAGGTTACGACGTCGCCGTCGCCCACCACGGTGTCCGTCACCTTCGTGCCGTTGACGAACGTGCCGTTGCTGGACCCCAAATCGTGCACGCGGACGCCGCCGTCGGAGAGTGAGAGCTCTGCGTGCCGGCGCGAAACGGTGGGATCGTAGATCGGCATGTCACTGGTGACCGCGCGGCCCACGACGACCGTGCGGGGCTGCGTCATATCGATTGTCAGGTCACCAGTGGTGCTCTGCAGCTTGAAGGCGGCCAAGACTCAACTCCTTCACTCGCCGTAAGATGCGTCGCTCAGCGACCTCCCGCCAGGGCGAGTGCCCGCAGCACCGCTCCCGCTTTGTCCTCGGTCTCGAGGTACTCCCGGTGTGGATCGCTGTCGGCCACGATGCCCGCGCCGGCCTGCACGTGGGCGCGGTCGTTCCGCAGGATCGCGGTGCGAATCGCTATCGCCGTGTCCAGGTTGGCCGCGCCCCATCCGATGTACCCGACAGCGCCCGCGTACGGTCCCCGGCGGCTCGGCTCGAGCTCGTCCAGGATCTCCATGGCCCGGACCTTTGGGGCGCCCGACACCGTGCCGGCCGGGAAGCAGGCACGCAGCGCGTCCACCGCGTCCAGCTCGGGGCGCATGCGCCCTCGTACCTCGCTCACGATGTGCTGCACGTGGGAGTAGCGCTCTAGGGCTTTGTCCACGGTCACCCGCACCGAGCCGTACTCGGCCACGCGGCCCACGTCGTTGCGGCCTAAATCGACCAACATGGCGTGCTCGGCCAGCTCCTTCTCGTCCGCGAGGAGCTCGTCCGCGAGTGCCGCATCCTCGTCCGCACTGGCGCCGCGGGGCCGCGTCCCGGCGATGGGCCGCACCGTGACCTCGCGGTCCTCCACCCGGACCAGTACCTCGGGAGAGCTGCCCACTAGGTGCACGTCGTCCAGTGTGAGGCAGTACATGTACGGTGCCGGGTTGAGCGTCCGCAGGGCGCGATACACCTCTAGGGGCGACGCGCTACACGGCAGGTCCTGGCGCCGCGACAGCACCACCTGGAAGGCGTCTCCGGCGCGGATGTAGTCCTTGATGCGTGCCACGTCGCGCTCGAAGGCCGCCTGGCCGTAGGGCGTCTCCGGTGTCTGGCGCGACCGTCCCTCGGCGGCAAGCGGAGCCAGCGCGGGCGGTGACGCCAACCGGTCGAGGGCGGCTTCGATACGCTCGCCGGCACGCTGGTACTCGCGCTCGAGCTCCGAGCGGCCCGCGCCCGGCGACACGTGGGTGTTGGCCACCGCGATCGCCGTGCCGAACGCGTTGTCGATGATTACCAGGCTGTCGGCGAGCATGAAGACCGCGTCGGGGAGCTCCAGGTCGTCCCGCGGGCCTCCGGGAAGCCGCTCGATCGTGCGCACCACGTCGTAGCTCAGATAGCCCACCGCACCCCCGGTGAACCGCGGCAACCCGGCGATGGGGACGGGTCGGAGTGCCCGCATGCGCCCCGCGATGTCGGACAACGGGTCCGGCGCGGCTCCGGCGGGCCTCCACCCCTGTCCCGGCGTCCAGCAATCCACTGCGCCGCGCCGGTAGCGCCGCACCTCGCTCGGCTCGGTGCCGAGGAACGTGTACCGCGCCCAGTGCTCGCCTCCCACCAGGGATTCCAAGAGGAAGCCGAACGGAGGGCGCGCGAGTGCGGCGAATGCCGTGACCGGGGTGAGGCCAGCGGCGGAGAACTCTCGGGTCACCGGCACGATCCCGCCACCAGCGGCGAGCTCGCAGTACCGCTCGAACGGGGTGCTGCGGCTCATCGAGGTGCCGCCACCACGTAGGTCCCGGGCTCGGCGATGTTGCCCGTGACGCCGTCAGAGCCGTCGAACCCCGAGCCGCTCACCCGCCGCCACCGTCCCGGCGTGATCTCGAACCACAGAGCGAGGGCGGCGGCGTACTCTGATCGCGTGGCGTAGGTGGCGGAGCCGTCGGCGACGCCGAGGTCACCGTAGAGCGCAAACGAGAACGTGGTGCTGGGTCGCAGGGTGGACATGAACTCCAGCCCGGTCGGTGACAGGACCAGCCCGTACCCTCCCGCGCGGGGCTGCGCCGTGGCCAGCACGGAGTCGGCGGCGCCCAGGGGCTGACCGTTGAGGCTCGCGAGCGAGCCGCTCGGAAAGCGCAGCTCTAGGTAGAGGGTGTTGGACGCGTCGCTGTGCAGCAGGCGGCGCACCGTGGTCCCGGCGTTGAACACGAAGAAGCTGGACTGCGGGACGGCCGGAGCGCTCGCCTGTGTGGCCAGGATCAACAGCTCCTGGGTCGAGACGGTAGTGTCGTCCGTCAGGTCCAGGTCGCCACAGGCCAACGCTGCTCCGCCGAGCAGCGCGCTTGCCGCCGCCACCAGCCGCCGTGATATTGCGCGGTGATGCCTTCCTCGCGCCTGGTTCTCTGCGTCCTCCTCGCACTCACCCCCGTTCAGCTGCCGGCCCAGGAATGGAACAGCCCGCATACCGTCGAGCTCGTCGGGCGCGGCATCGCGCGACGGGCGGAACGACAGGCCGATAGCTCGCTGCGGGACTACCGTGTGCGGGCGCATGGATTCGTCTTCTTCCTGGGGCAACTCGGCGAAGGGCTGGTGGAACCGCCGAGGCTCATCAAGTCCGATGAATTGGTGCTGGAAGTCTACTGGAAGGCTCCGGACCGCAGCAAGCAGCGGATCGTAGGGTGGCGCGACCGCAAGGATCTCCCGACCGACATCCAGTATCACCGGGACCACCTCGGGATCGTGCAGAACATGTTCCGCGACCGCATCCGGATGGGACACGGCGACGAGGTGCGGGACGTACCGCATCCGCTGGCCCCCGAGGGACCCGAGCTGTACGACTACGCCCTCGCGGATTCGCTGTCGATTGGGTTGCCTCAGCGCGAGGTCCGGGTGTACCAGGTGCTGGTGCGCCCCCGGGACTTCGGCGCCCCCCGCGTGGTGGGCAGCCTCTACTTCGATATGGACACCGCGGAGCTGGTGTTCTTCCGCTTCAGCTTCACCCGCAACGCGTACCTCGACGACACGCTGGAAGACATCACGGTCGTGCTGGAGAACGGCCTGTGGGAAGGTCGCTACTGGCTGCCCCGCCGCCAGGAGATCGAGATCCGACGGCGCACGAAGTTCCTGGACCTTCCCGCGCGCGGGATCATCCGGGGGCGGTGGGAGATCGAGGACTACAGCTTCAACCTGGGCCTGTCGGACGGGCTGTTCTTGGGGCCGGAGATAGTGGCTGCCCCGCAGGCGGTGCGCGACACGTTCACCTGGGACATCCCGCTCGAGGCTGCCATCGGGGAGGTGGCTGGGGCGGTGACGACCTTCGACCTCGAGGAGGTGCGCGGGCAGGTGAGCGACGTGGCGGGCGCCAACGTCCTCACTGGGCTGGCCGCCAACCGCCCCAGTGTGGGCGGGTTGTCCGATCTGCTGCACTTCAACCGGGTGGAGGGTCTGGCGCCGGGGGCGGGCTGGATCTTCCGGCCGGGGAGCAAGCGCACCGAGGTGCAGGTGTGGGGCGGCTTTGGGGTGAGTGACGGCCGGCTCAAGGGCCGGCTCCGCATCGCGTACGGCACCGGCCGGTGGAGCGTCGAGCTGCTGGGAGCGCGCCAGCTGGCTGACGTGGGGGACGACCTGGTCATCTCGCCCGCGCTGAACTCCCTCATGGCCCAGGAGGCGGGGAAGGACTTCGGCGACTACTACCTCTCCGACCGGGCGATGGCCACCGTGCGGCGCCGGTTCGGTACGCGGGGCAGCATCTCGCTGTCGGCGGGCGTGGAGCAGACTACCAGCGTAGAGGTGAATGCGGAGCCCGCCAGCGGGGAGTTTCGGGAGAATCCGGCCCTGGGGACGGGTACATACGGGGTCGGCGTGCTCAGGTTGGAGCGGGGGAGCGCGGAGCTCACGGTGCGCGGCGGGGTGAGCGGCGAGTTCGCGCTCGAGGGGGGCCTGGGCGACAGCGTCGCGTACGCGCGAGTGCGGGCGGTGGGGCGGGCCCACGCGCCGGTCGGCCGCACCGCGCTGGTGGTGCGAGCCTGGGTCGGATGGGGCTCGGCAGACCTGCCGCCCCACCGCTCCTTCGTGCTGGGTGGGCGGGGCGGGCTCGTGGGCGATCCGTTCCGTGCCTGGGGCGGGCGTCGCGCCGCATACGGCACCGTCGAGTGGCAGCTCCCGGTCCCGTTCCCCGCCGCCCCGCTCGGGCCGTTCGCCAACACGGGCCGGGAGATCGTGCTGGCACCCTACGTGAGCCTCGGCTGGGCGGACGGCGTCGTGGACGGGATGCCGTGGCAGCCCTCCGATGGGGTGCGGCCTGTGCTGGGGCTCGCGGTCGAGTGGTTCCACCGGTTCTTCCGGCTGGACATCGGCTGGAGTCCGAGGGCCGAGAACGTGGGAGTGGTGCTCGATGTGCGACGAGACCTATGGGGGATCCTGTGAGACGGTGACTCGCCGCACAGACGGGGCGGTGTGGGGTAGGTAGGCTGGGTCGTTGGGGCCGGGGCCGACCGGGCCCGCTGGCGGATGGGGTCGGGCGGCCGTAATTTTTTTAGGTTAGGGCCCCATCTCGTTGTCCGATATACGCTTCCTGGGGGTATCGCCGTTACGGTGTTCAAGGATGAGTGGCTGACTCCGACGGTCGAAGAGCTGATCGGCACGGAGAAGCTCGAGGAGATTCGTCAGAGCGAGCCCGAGCGGGACTCCCTCTGGGAGCTGGTCGTGGGCGACGAACTGGTCTCCGACGAGGCGCTGCTGAGCAACCTCTCCACCCGGTTCCGCCTCAAGCTGGCCGACGTCTCCCAAAGCGAGCGCGCGGCCCGGGAAATGGTCTCGGAGCAAGTGGCGCGCCGTTACCAGATCCTGCCCGTCCGCATCACCGACTCCTACCTCGAGATCGCCACCGCCAACCCGTTCGATCTCGACTGCGAGAAGACGCTGGCGTTCGCCACCGGCCGCGAGGTGCGCATCCAGCTGGCGAGTCCCGGCAAGATCCGGGAGAAGATCGACGAGTTCTACCGCCCCGAGAACGTGATCGAGCAGCTCCTCGAGGGGATGGAGACCAGCGACTCCGAGATCACGCAGCTCGAAGAAGAGGAGCTGGAGGCCGATGACCTCACCATCTCCGCCGAGGAGGCTTCCCAGCGGCCCGTCGTGCGGCTGGTCGATCTGATTCTCTCCGAGGGGATCAACTCCCGCGCGAGCGACGTTCACATCGAGCCCGAAGAGGGCGGGGTCGCCGTGCGCTACCGCATCGACGGCGTGCTGCGGCAGGTGATGAAGATCCCGCGGGCGGCCGGGCTCCCGCTCATCTCGCGCATCAAGATCATCTCGGGGCTGGACATCGCCGACCGACTGCGGCCGCAGGACGGCAGGGCCCGGGTGGCCGTCAACGGCATCCCTGTGGACCTCCGCGTGTCCACCTTACCGGCATCGCTCGGTGAGAAGGTCGTGGTGCGCGTGCTCGATACGTCGCGCACGGTGCTCTCTCTCGAGAAGCTCGGCCTCAACCCTAACGAGGCGGAGCAGATCCGTGAGCTGCTCGAGAACCGGGACGGCATCATCCTGTGCACCGGTCCCACCGGCTCGGGCAAGACCACTACGCTGTACTCGGCGATCCGCTACGTGCAGAGTGAGGGCGTGAACATCGTGACGGTGGAGGACCCGGTCGAGTACCGCATTCAGGGGATCGTGCAGGTACAGGTGCACGAGAAGGCGGGTCTCACGTTCGCCGCGGCGTTGCGATCGATCCTGCGTCAGGACCCCGACGTGGTGCTGGTGGGTGAGATCCGCGACCGGGAAACCGCCCAGATCGCGACTCAGGCGTCGCTGACGGGTCACATGGTGCTCTCCACGCTGCACACCAACGACGCCCCCAACGCGGTCACGCGGCTGGTGGACATCGGGATGGAGCCGTACAAGATCGCCAGTGCGCTCCGCGGCGTGGTCGCCCAACGCCTGATGCGACGGCTCTGCTCCACGTGCAAGGAGGTCTGGGTCGAGCAGATCCCCGCGAAGCTGCAGCGCTGGATCCCGAGTGATACGCCGGTGTTCCGCGCGGTGGGCTGCCCCGAGTGCGCCATGACCGGGTACCGGGGCCGCTTCTCCATCATGGAGATCCTGCGCGTGACGCCCGAGGTGGAGCGCTCGATCGGTGCCAACGAGACGGCCGACCGGATTGCGGACGCCGCCCGTCACGGCGGGATGCGGTCCCTGTGGGAGAGCGGGCTGTCGCACGTGCTGCGCGGCGAGTCCACCATAGACGAGCTGTTGCGAGTGGTGGACGTACCGCAGGAAGACGAGCTTCCGGTCCCCGAGGACCCCAGGAAGCGGCGCTCCTCGGGTGCCAAGGCCCGCACTAAGGGCGCCCGGACCACCCCCCCCAGGGAAGTCGCACCGTCGGAGACCGAGGCGGCTGCGACGGCGCTGTCAGAGGAGTTCGAACTGCTGGAGCCGGTCCAGCCGCCGGACCGGCGGGTAGCGGGCGGCAAGGTGCTGCTGGTGGACGACGAGGACCAGCTGCGCAAGGTGATGCGCGATCTGCTGGAGCGAGACGGGTACGAGGTCTCCGAGGCCAGTGACGGGGTAGAGGCCCTCGACCAGGTGGATCGGCACGCTCCGGACATCATCGTGCTGGACCTCAATCTCCCCGGCCTCGACGGCTACGGCGTGCTGAGCCACCTCCGCTCGCGGCCGGTGACCGAGGACATCCCCGTGGTGGTGCTCACGGCCCGTGGCGATGAGGACGCCGAGGTACGGGTCTTCGAACTGGGAGCCGACGACTTCCTGTCGAAACCGTTCCGGGCCCGCGCCCTATCCGCACGACTCCAGGCGGTGCTCAGCCGCGCACGCGGAACGCACCGCCCCCTCGACACCTAGTCTCCCTCGACGGTCGCAGGCAACGCCTCCCGAGTCGTTGTCGGGAGGGTGGTCTGCGTGTCGTTGGCTGGAAGCCCCCGCTAGGCCGGGTTGGGGTGTGTCGAGCCGAGAATCTCGGCCGCCGCGGCGCGCAGCTCGCGCATGTTGAACGGCTTGCGGAAGTAGCGGCACCCGAGTCCGCTGAGCCATTCCTCGGTCTCGGGTCGCACATCGGCGGTGAGGAAGATGGTGCGTGGCGCGAGCTCAGCGTGGCGGGAGCAGAGCACGGTGGCGAAGGACTCCCCGGCGGAGACGGCGGCTCGCGGGTCGGCCAGTACTAGGTCGTAGGGGTGGCGCTCGAGCAGCTCGAGGGCGCGGGCCGCATCGCGGGTCGCCTCCACTTCCTGGCCGTCCTGGGCAAACAGGATGCCGATCATGCGCTGGACCCCTGGATCCTCGTCCACCAGGAGCACCCGCCGCCCTCGCGGCAGCCCCGCCCTGGATCCCGCCGGCTGGGCATCGCTCCCGGGGCCCGCGCCGGGCTGCGGCGTCGAGCGGGCCTTGCCTGCCGGAAGGGTGACCACGAAGAGGGCACCACCCAGCTTCGCGCGCTGCACCTCGATCGTCCCGCCGTGCCCCTCCACGATGCGGAAGGTGATCGCAAGACCCAGCCCGGTCCCCTTGCCTGGATCCTTGCTGGTGACGAACGGGTCGAAGATCCGCGGTAGCAGCTCGTCCGGCACCCCAGGTCCGGAGTCCGCTACCCGGAGGACGACCTTGTTCCTCCTCCGCTCCGTGCTCACGCGCACCACACGCGCCTCGTGGGGCGGCAGCTCGCTCACAGCGTGGACCGCGTTGGTGAGCAGGTTGAGCACGACTTGCTGAATCTCGTGGCGGTCGCCCAGCACGGGCGGCAGCCTATCGGCCAGCGCTTTCTCGAGGTCAACCTTGCGGAGCCGCACCTCGTAGTTGATCAGCGAGCTAGCCCGCTGCACCACCTCATTGAGGTCTACGGCGGCCGTCTCGGCCGGTCCTTTGCGGGCGAACGTCAACAGGTCCTGCACGATGTGTGCAGCGCGCTCGGCCTGTTCGTGGATCACCCGGATGTGCTCCCGGTCGCGCTCTTCGGGCTCGGGTCGTTGGAGCAGAAATTCCGAGAGCCCAGCGATCGAGGTGAGGGGGTTGTTCAGTTCGTGGGCCACGCCGGAGACCAGCTGGCCGACGGCCGCCATCTTCTCGCTTTGAATCAGCTGTGCCTCGAACGCCTTCTGCTCGGTGACGTCTTCGATCAGGATGGCGACCCACCCGGCTGCCACGTCCGCGGCGATCGCGGATGCCGTGATGCGGAGGATGCGGTTGAGCGAGGCGGAGCGGAGGGTTACGGGCGAGCAGTGGGTCTCCTTCCGGGCAAGCTCGAGGAGATCGGCCACCTCCGGCGAGGCGCCAAACAGCGCTCGCTCCAGCTCCATGCCGATGATCTCCGGAAGACTCATTCCCAGCATGGTGGCCACCGAGCGGTTCGCGCGGCGGATACGCCCCGCCTGGTCCACCACCGCCACGCCGTCGGCCAGCGCGTCGAACGTGGTCTCCCACTGCAGCTTGCCGCTGTGGACCAGCGAGAAGAAATGCGCGTTGGCGAGGGCCATCGCCGCGTGGGTGGCCACCGTGGAGAGGAGCCGGAGATCCTCCTCGGTGAACTCCGGTCCCTCGTGTTTGGCCACGCCGACCGCGCCGATTGTCATCCCGTGGGCCCGGAGCGGAACGGCCGCCCCGCGCTCCGCCTCGATGTCGCCCATCAGCGTGAGCACGCGATCGCCCGCGGCGTCGGCAACCTGCAGTTGCTCCCGCACCATGGCGGATCCCATGAGCCCGGCATCGACCGATGCCCGTACCTCGTAGCCCTCGAGCCGGGACAGGAACCCACGGGCGGCTACCACCCGGAGGCGGTCCGGTGTGTCGAGGGCGAGTGCGACGGCCACGCCGTCGCACTCGAGGAACCGGTCCACGTAACGCGCCACCTGCTCAGCAATCCGGTCCAGGTGGATGGAGTCGGAGAGGACGTAGGCCAGCTCTTGCAGTGAGAACAGCTCGTTCAGTCGCCGGGTGAGCTCCGTGCGGGTCTCCTCCAGGGCCCCGCCCACGCCCTGGGTGGACCGGCTCCTGGCCATCCGCCACCCGAGCCACCACCCGCCGGCGAGCGCCGCCACAGCTGCCAGGATCCAGAGCAAGGTCACGTGGGTGGACGCTCCAAGTCGTCGGTGATCTCGGGCGGGGCGTTGGGCTTCACCCGCACGGGCTTGGCGGGCACCCCGAGGTAGAGGTGCCAGGGCTTGGCGTCCTTGGTGAGCACCGCCCCGGCGCCCACCATGGCCTCTTCACCCACGTGCACGCCTGCGAGGACCGTGGCGTGGTAGGTGACTCGGACGCCGTCCTCGAGCACCACCACGGCGTCGGTCACGTCTTCCTGGTCGGCCAGGGCATGAGTGTGGCTGTAGATGTTGGCGTAGTCGGCCACCGAGACCCGGTTGCCGAGCACGATCCCACCCCGGTCGTCCAGCAGCACGTGTCGGTGAACGACCACGTTGTCCCCCACCTCCATGTTGTACCCGAAGGAGAACTCCACGAACTGAAAGCACTTGAAGTTCTTCCCGCACCGCTTGAAGATGTGCCGTGCCAGGATCCGGCGAAACCGTACGGCCGCATCCACGTTCCCGCCGCCCAGCGGTGAGCGATCGAAGCTCTGCCACAGCCAGAGCAGCGGCTTCACCCGAGCGTACCGCTCCGCGTCGATCTCGTGGTAGTACTCGGGCTCGAGCGTGATGTGGTGTGGGTCGAGCGCGAGGAGCGCGGCGCGCGTGGCGGGCGGCAGCTCCGGGTCGGCCACGAGGTCGTCGTAGCTGTCGAGCCCCGGGTAGTAGACGTCGAACAGCACGTCCCGACACAGCCGGTAACGGTCGCACTGCGGGTCGGCTAGGCGCTCCTCGAGTTCGCCCAGCCACTGACCGTAGGCCCGATCCGCGGGTTTCGGGAGGCTCAACTTGCGGAGCGGACGGAGTACCATCCTGGATTCCCTTCGGCGAAAGGTTCGTTGACCACGTCAAATACCCCGAGTAGATTCGGGATTGTTCAAGTTGGGGTGTGCTATCAACGAAGTCCATTCCCCCGAAAGTTCCCAGATTTCGCCACATCGAATCGAGTACGTGCCCCGTGTCCCCCACAATGCTAACCCCCGCTGAGCGGGCTGTCTGCCCTCGGCCTACGGCTTCTCTCTCCCTGCCGCGTACCGCCCTCGTGGGCCTCCTCCTGGCCCGGGTGGCGTGGCCCACTGCTGCGGCCGCCCAGGCGGCTGGGCCCGTGGGCACCCTCGTGGTGGCCCACGGTGGTGGGCCCGAGTGGAACGCTCAGGTCGTCGCCGTGGCCGAGATGGTCGAGAGCGACGGGCCGGTGGAGGTGAGCTTCCTGATGGGTCCGGGAGCGCCGCAGCGTCCCTTCCAGGTCGCCCTGCAAAGACTGGTGGACGCCGGAGCGGCGCTCATCGTGGTGGTGCCCCTGCTGGTCTCGAGCCACAGCGGCCACTACGAGCAGGTGCGCTACCTGGTGGGGGAGACTGATTCGCTGTCGGCGGAGATGCGGCGCCACCTGACGATGGGTGGGATCGAGCGTCCGGAGAGCGTGGTTCCCACGGTGCTTGCCGGCGGGATGGACGACGCCCCGGAGGTCGCCCGAGTCCTGGCCGATCGGGCACTCGCCCTCGCCACGGCACCGGCCGAGGAGGCGCTCTACGTGGTGGGGCACGGCCCCAACTCGCCGCAGCGCTGGGCCCTCTGGATGCGGAACATGCGCACGCTGGCCGACAGCATCGCCGCCTGGACTGGCTTCCGCGACGTGAGGGTGGGGCTCGTGCGCGACGATGCCCCGGCCGTGGTCCGGGAGGAGGCGGTGCGACAGGTGCGGGACGTGATAGAGCTGCAATACGGGCTGACGGGCCGTCCGGTCGTGGTCGTGCCGCTCCTCGTGGCGCGTGGGCGCATCACGGCGGAGAAGCTCCCGGCCGACCTGGCCGGGCTCCCGGTCAAGTACGTGGGAGACGCGCTTCTCGCGCACCCGCAAATGGCGCGATGGATCGAATCTCAGGTGCGTGAAGCGGTGCTGGTGCTGCAGTCCGGCCGGCGGCGCGCGGGCCGCTAGGGATTCTCCTGCTGCCGCGCGGCGCGGGCCAGGACCGCGCCCCGCTCGGCATCGAGCACCCGAACGATGAGGGCCCACGCGTCGTTGGTGAAGCTCCCGTAGGAGATGGTCATCTCGTTCGCCAGCCGGATCCCATCCTCGTACATGTAGATCGCGCGGGCCGTTTCGCGCTGGTTCAGCAGCTGTCCACTCCACAGGGGGGAGAGGGGGAAGATCTCGATCGGGCGGAACAGCCGACTCTGGCTGGTCACGGTGAGGATCTCAGGCAGGAACCGTGCCTGGTCCTGGCGGCCGAAGAAGGTGACCAGGAACAGGGTCGGCTCGCGGATGCCGTACCGGCTGGCTACCTGCTGGATCTCCTCCGCCTTGGACTCGCGCAGGCGGTGGAGCGAGGCGTAAGTGTCGTTGGCGAGGAGCCGGATGATCCCTTCGTGCAGCGGCACGACCTGGATCCGGTGCGTCTCGATGTCGAGCCGCAACGAGACGTCGTCCTGCCGCAGGGTGCCGTACCCGGCCGGCGGCAGGGCCCGGGTCTGGTCGCCTGGCCCGGCCGAGTCCTGCTGGGCGCGGGCCGAGCCGGCGTGGGCCAGGAGGGCCACGATCGGCACGAGGCCGATCACCGCACGGGCCGCGGCGCTCACGCCGCTCCCCCGGGGCCCGCGCTCCATCCGTCCACCAGCCCGTCGATGGCGTCCCGCAACTGCTCGATTCCCTCTCGGGTGCGCGTACTGGTCACCACGCTCTGCTCCTGCGGGAGCCCCACGGCGTAGAGGATCTCGCGGGTTCGCTCCAGCCGCCGCGCGCGGCCGAGCTTGTCCGCCTTGGTGATGGCGGCGAGGGTGGGGACGCCCCGCTCGGCCAGCTCAGCGCCCATGTCCCGATCTTCCGCGGAGGGCTCGCGGCGCACGTCCAGCAGCCACACTACCCCCGCCAGCGGCTCCCTGGTGGAAAGATACTCCTGCAGCAGCGCGTGAAGCCGGCGCCGGTCTCGCTTGGAGGCCCGGGCATAGCCGTACCCCGGCAGATCCACCAGGTAGTAGCGGTCCCCGATGTTGAACACGTTGCACATCCGGGTCTTCCCGGGGGTCTTGCTGGTGCGCGCGAGCGCACGCCGTCCCACGAGGGCGTTGATCAGGGACGACTTCCCGACGTTGGAGCGGCCCAGGAAGCCGACTTCGGGAAGCAGGGGCCGTAGGCGGAAATCGGCAGCCGGATAGCTGCCGATGAAGGTGACGCTAGTCAGGCCTCTTTCTTCGCCCGGGCACCCTCGGTGACCACGAGCGGCGGCCGGCCCTCGGTGATGCATTCCTTGGTGATCACGACCTCGCGCACGTCATGCCGGCTGGGCAGCTCGAACATGATCTCGGTCATGACCTCCTCGAGGATGGCGCGGAGGCCTCGTGCCCCCGTGCCGTGATTGATGGCGTGGCGTGCGACCGCGCGTAGCGCGTCGGGCTCGAACGTGAGGCCCACGTTCTCCAGCTCGAACAGCTTCTTGTACTGCTTGCTGAGGGCGTTCTTCGGCTCCAGCAGGATCTGAACCAGGGCGACCTCGTCGAGTTGGTCGAGCGCCACCGTGACGGGCAGGCGTCCCACCAGCTCGGGGATGAGCCCGTAGCGCAGCAGGTCGTCGGGCTCCACGTCGTAGTAGGGGTTGCGCTTGAGCTGCTGGTCCTTGCCAGCCTCGAGCTCCTCCTTGCTGAACCCGATCTGCCGGCGGCCCGTGCGGGCCTCGATGATCTTCTCGAGCCCGTCGAACGCCCCACCGCAGATGAACAGGACGTTGCGGGTGTCTATCTGGATGTACTCCTGCTGCGGGTGCTTGCGTCCGCCCTGCGGGGGCACCGAGGCGACCGTCCCCTCGAGGATCTTGAGCAGGGCCTGCTGCACTCCCTCGCCGGACACGTCCCGCGTGATGCTCGGGTTCTCGCTCTTGCGCGCGATCTTGTCGAGCTCGTCGATGTAGACGATGCCGTGCTCGCACTCGGTGACGTTGAAGTCTCCCGCTTGCAGGAGCCGGACCAGGATGTTCTCCACGTCTTCGCCCACGTACCCCGCCTCGGTGAGTGTCGTGGCGTCGGCGATCGTGAACGGCACGTCGAGGATGCGCGCGAGCGTCTGTGCGAGGAGCGTCTTACCCACGCCGGTCGGGCCGAGCAGCAGGATGTTCGACTTCTCGAGCTCGACCTCGCTGTTGCGCAGCGAATCGGAGTTGATGCGCTTGTAGTGGCTGTAGACCGCCACGGAGAGCACCTTCTTCGCCTGCTCCTGCCCGATCACGTACTCGTCCAGCACCTCCTTGATCTCGGCCGGCGTGGGGACCTGCGTGATCGCTTCGGCGACTTCGCGCTCCTCGTCCTCCGCCAGGATCTCGTTGCAGAGGGCGATGCACTCGTTGCAGATGTACACCGACGGGCCAGAGATGAACTTCCGGACCGCGTCCTTGGATTTACCGCAGAACGAGCAGCGCAGGTGCTTGTCTTGAGGCATCGGTCGTGCGTCGAGTTGCCGCTAGTATGGGCCTCGCAAGTCCTTTCGTCAAGCCGACTTGTCGGTTTCGAGCTCGGCCCGCTGCTGGATCACTTTGTCGATGATCCCGTACTCCACGGCCTCCGCGGCCGACATGAAGCGGTCGCGGTCGATGTCCAGCTCGATCTGGTCGATCGGCTTCCCCGTGTGTACTGAGTACAGCTCGTTGAGCTTGTTGCGCAGGTAGAGGATCTCCTTCGCCTGGATCTCGATGTCGGCGGCCGTGCCCTGATACCCGCCCGAGGGCTGGTGCATCATGATCCGCGCGTGGGGCAGTGCCGCCCGCTTCCCCTGGGCACCCGCCGCCAGCAGGAACGACCCCGCGGACGCCGCCATCCCCATGCAGATCGTGTTCACCGGCGCCCGGATGTGCTGCATGGTGTCGTAGATGGCGAACGAGGAGGAGATGATCCCGCCTGGCGAGTTGATATAGAGGTAGATGTCCCGCTCCGGGTTGTCTGCCTCGAGGAACAGCAGCTGGGCGATGATGACGTTGGCCACGTCATCGTTGATCGGCGTGCCCATGAAGACGATCCGATCCATGAGCAGGCGAGAGAAGATGTCGTAGGTCCGCTCTCCCCTGCTGGAGCGCTCGATCACGTACGGTGGAAAGATGGTTCCCATGGCTTCTTCGCGGTGTCTCTCACTCATTGGTCACGGTGGACTGCTCGAGCAGGTGCTCGAACACCTTCTCCTCGGTCAGGCTCCGCTCGATTTCCCGGAGCTGGTTCGCCTTCTGTAGCGACGCATAGACCTGGGCCGGTTGGGCGTTGCGCCGCTGGGCGATCTCTGCTATCCGTCGGTCTACGTCCTCCTCAGTCGCGCTGAGGGTCTCCCGCTGCGCCACGTGGTCGATGATGAGGTCCCGCTGCACCTGCCGCTCGGCCACCGGCCCGAACTCGGCGGCAAACTTCTCGAGCTGGTCGTCGGGGACCTCATAGGCCTGCGCGTAGGCGCTCAGCACACGCTGCACCAGCGGGCGCGGCGCCTCCAGATTGTTGGCCGCGATGACCTGTTCGATGAGCTGCCGCCGGACCTCGGCATCGGCCTCGCGGCCAGCGTGCGCCTCTAGGTCCTCCCGGACCGTGTCCCGCAGCGCGGCAACCGAGTCGAAGTCCCCCAGCTCCCGGGCGAACTCGTCGGTCAGCTCCGGCAGCTCCTGGCGCTTCACCTCGTGCAGGGTGATCCGCACGCCGCGTGTCTCTCCCCGCTTCGCCTCGTCCGGGAAGTCGTCGGGATAGCGCACGTTCGCCTCGGCCGTGTGCCCCGGCGCGAGCTTCATGATCTCTTCCTCGAGGTCCGGAATCGCCTGGCCCGAGCCGAGCACGACCTGATACTGGCGCGGCTCGTCGGACTCGCCCTCCGCGAGGGTCGCGATCGTCACCGATACTAGCTCGCCGGGCTTCGGCTGCGCACCCTCCACCGGTACCCAGGGGGCCTTCTGCCGCCGGAGATCGTCGATTTGCTCCTCCACCATGTCGTCGCTGACAACGGCCGCCTTGCGAGTGAGGCGGAACCCGCCCAGCCGGTCGAGGGTGATGTCGGGCTTGACCTCCACCAGCAGCTCGAACGTGACCGGTGAGCCGTCCTCGAACTTGAGATCCCGGATGCGCGGGTCGGCGATCGGCTTGAGGCTCTCCTGGTCCACGGCAGCCCGCCAGCTATCGGTCACCAGATCCTGGATCACGCTCTCGCGGATCGCGTCGCGGTACTTCTTCTTCACGACGTCCAGTGGCGCCTTGCCCTTGCGGAACCCGGGGATGCGGACCCGCTTGGCCCAGTGCGACGCCGCCTTCCGCTCGGCGGCCTGGACCCGGTCCACGGGCACCTCGACCCGGAGCGAGGTTTCGCCCGGCTCGTCCTTGACCTTCGTGATCTGAATCTCGTTCACGCCGACGCTCATCACCTGCAATCTACACGGGGCTCCCAGCGGCCTACGAGGGGCCAAATCTAACCCCGGCACGCCCCCGCCCCCAGGGGTGACCTCGCGCGGCGAGCCGCCTGCTGGCGGGCGGGCCACCAGGTGCGCCAATTTGCAGTAGTCACGTCCCGGGGACGGACCATGGACAAGGCAGAGACGGCAAAGGCGAAGCGCGAGATGGCCTTCCTGCTGGCCGAGCCGGAGCGACGGGTGCTCCGCGCGATGGCCGGGAAGGTGCCCGGCTGGCTCAACCCGAACCACTTCACCATGCTGGGGGTGGCCGGCGCGGTCGGCACGGGTCTCGGCTACGCGCTCTCGGCCTACGACCCCGACTGGCTCTGGCTCGCGAGCGCCATGCTCGTGGTCAACTGGTTCGGGGACAGCCTCGACGGGACGCTGGCGCGCGTGCGCAAGGCCGAGCGGCCGCGTTACGGGTACTACATCGACCACGTGGTCGATGCGTTCAACACGGCCGTGATTGGTGTCGGGCTCGGCCTGTCGCCGTACGTGCGCCTCGACATCGCTCTTGTCCTGGTCCTGGTATACCTCACGCTCTCGATCAACGTCTACCTCGAATCCGCGGTCTTCGGCGTGTTCAAGATCGCCTACGCGAAGATCGGCCCGACCGAGGCACGCATCATCCTGATCCTGGTGAACGGAGTGCTGTGGCTCAGCTCCACGCTGCTCCCCGGCGTGGGGGACGAGGTTCGCTTCGTCGCCAACGCCGTGGTAGCAGTGATGGCGCTGGCGATGTTCACGGTGCTCGCGGTGCGCTTCGGCAAGAATCTGTACAGGCTAGCCAAGCTGGAGCCGCGCAAACGGTGGCGGGACAGGAAGAAGCGGCAGGCGGAGGAGCGAGCGGGCGGCGACGGGGAAGGGCAGTAGGGCGGTGGGTCGCGACGGCGACCACTGAGCAGGGGGGCAGCGGAGCTGGGGGCTCGCCGGAGCGACCGTGCGGTCGCCGCCGCGCACGACCCCAGTGCGGCCGGAGGGACTCGAACCCCCACGGGTTGCCCCACCAGCTCCTAAGGCTGGCGCGTCTACCAGTTCCGCCACGGCCGCGGGATGGGTAAAGTAGCCTCTGAGCCGTTGACAGCATAGGGACTCCGCTCATGGAGTCCGAGGACCACCCATGACAGCGACGCCACAGCGCATACAAGACATGCCACGGGAGGAGGTCGGCCTGCGACTGACGATCCTGGTGTTGTTCTTCCTCTCAGGCGCCTGTGGATTGGTCTATGAAGTCGTCTGGATGCGGATGCTCACCCTGGTATTCGGTGCGACCGCCTTCGCCACCAGCACGATTCTGGCGTCGTTCTTTGCCGGGTTGGCTCTGGGTGGTTTCTACTTCGGCAGAGTCATCGATAGGGGCCGGAACCCGCTTCTCGTATATGCGCTGCTGGAAGCAGGGATCGCCGTATTTGCCTTCCTGATGCCCTTGCTCTTCTCGGTCCTGACCGAGGTCTATGTTGGCGTATCTCGGCGTTTTGGCGTGAGCTATTACCAGCTCAGCCTGGTCAGATTCGCCCTCTCGTTCCTGGTGTTGCTCATTCCAGCCACTCTGATGGGTGGAACGCTCCCTGTCCTGGTCAAGTTCTTCGCCAAGAGACGCGAGCGACTGGCGTGGAATGTCGGTCACTTGTACGCCATGAACACGTTCGGGGCGGTTGGGGGCACCCTTGCTGCGGGGTTCTTTCTCATCCTCCTACTGGGCGTCAGGGAATCCGCTTATGTCGCCGGGGTGGTGAACCTCTTCATCGCCTGCACCGTCTTGGCCCTGTACCGGTGGCAGGCGGTTGGCGGGGTCGTCCAAGCCAGCAGGAAGGAAGGCGAGAAGGCGCCGGAGGTGATCGGAGGGGAAGTCTTCTCTCCCAAGGAAGCTCGCCTGGCGCTGTGGGCTGTCGGCCTGTCCGGCTTGTGTGCCTTGGCCTTCGAGGTGTTCTGGACCAGGGCTCTCGTGTTCTTCTTGGACAATTCCACTCACGCCTTCACGACGATTCTTACGGCCTTCCTGTTGGGCATAGCCATCGGGAGCTTCGTCATCGCGAGGTTCATCGACACGAGAAAGAAGTTGTTGGCGTGGTTGGGAGTGATAGAGGTACTGATTGGGGTGTCGGCCATCCTCGCAATTCCGATACTGAGTCGCCTGACTCCCGTATTTCAAAGCATGGCGGGCGTCGCCGTTGACTCAGCCCTCCCCTGGAAGTGGATGGGTATGAGGTTCCTCAAGAGCCTCTCGGTCATGCTCGTGCCCACCGTCCTGATGGGGATGACGTTTCCTCTGGTGAGCAGGATCTACACGAGAAACCTCAATCTGGTGGGCACCGCGTTGGGCAACGTGTATTCCATCAATACGATCGGAGGGGTCGTTGGGTCCGTGTTAGCTGGTTTCGCACTGATCCCTCTAATAGGCGTGCAGCACGGCATCATTGTGATTGCCGGGATCAACGTCGTGATCGGTGTGGCTCTGATCCTCTCTGAGCCGCTGATGACCCACCGCACCAGAATGGGGCTGGCTGTCGGATCCGGGGTGGTGTTCGTCAGCATGGGGGCCTTCTACGTGACCGGTGGTGCGATCACCCTGACATCCTACTACGAGGGAGTCCAGAGCCCCGAGGTGCTGTCGTATCAGGAAGGCATAGGTGGTACCGTCAAGGTCTATCGTGACAGATGGGGTGAGAAAGTCCTGAGTGTGAACGGCTTTCCGGTGGCTGGAACGGCTCTGGAGGCTCACGAGATTCAGAAGCCGTTGGCGCATCTGCCCCTTCTGTTGAGTAGTGTGCCATCCCCGCGCGTGAACATCATAGGGTTTGGGACGGGCGGGACATCGTGGGGCGTGACACAGTACGACGTCGCACAAGTGGACTGTGTCGAATTGGTGCCGGCCGTGATAGATGCTGCGAAGTGGTTTCCGGAAGCCAATCATGGTGTGCTGGAAGAGCCCAAATTCAACTTGATGATGGGAGATGGGAGGAACTATGCCTTGGTGACCGACAAGGAATATGATGTGATCTCGATTGATGCTACTTCACCCAAGATGGCCGGAAACGGCAGCCTGTACACTCTCGAGTTCTATGAGTTGCTCGAGCAGAGGCTGTCCAGTGAGGGATTAGTGGTCCAATGGTTGCCGTTCCACTTGCTGTCGAGTGAGGAAGTGAGGATGATAGCGAAGACGTTCACGACAGTGTTTCCGCACACGACGCTCTGGTTCACACCAATGAGGTATCACATCATTCTAGTTGGGACTCAGGAGGAGCTGCAGATTGACTTCAGAGCGTTGAGTCGGAAGTTGGCAACGGGTACCGTCCTCCCAGAATTGGAGCAGCTCAACGTAACTGGGCCCATTGATGTCCTGAGCTGGTTCGTGATGGGTGAGCAGCCGCTAGCCGAGTATGTCGGAGATGCTCGAATAAACACAGATGATCATCCTTACCTGGAGTTCACTCCGGCGATGGCCTATTTCGTGTCGAGCCTGTACCGCATACGAAACACGCTTGCCGTCAGGGAGTTGAGAGAGAGCGTATTCCCTTTCTTGATCAACGTGGGAGACAGCGACGAGGAAGTCGCTGCCGTGGCAGAGAAGGTGCAGCAGCGGTTTGATGCAAGATATCACAGTATCAGTGGAGACATGCTTCTCCTCCTGGGAAGGAGAGAGCAGGCATTGGTCGAATACAGCACGGCCTTAGAGATCGACCCGCAAGAGAAGAATTGGCTGAACTCTACATGGGGTTCCGGTGAACCCGGAAGGTGAGATGATCGGTCTCCACCTGGGGTACCACCTGCCGTGCTAGTCCCACCTCGTGGCCCGCCCTGCAGCTAGCACAGCGCGCGACCCGTCTTGTCCGTACCGCGTCCATGGCGCTGGGGGGCGCTGGGATCGTCGATCGGACGAATCAGGATTCGATCGCGCGGGTCATGGCAACCGCGAGAACCGGAGGATCGTAGAAACGGAGAGATAACGAGGAGGGAGCCTGGCTATGATGAGGTACGGCTTCTGTCTGACTCTGCTGACGATCGCCCTCGCGGGATGTACTCGTGCGAATACGCTGGTTCCGGATGATGCTCTGGTCGTGTGGCACGGGACCGTCATCGATGCTACCGGGAAGTCCCCCATCCGCGACGGCATTGTCGTCATTCGGGGGCCCCGCATCACGGCAGTAGGAGCGGCGGCAGACTTCGTGGTGCCGCAAGGCGTCAGGATCGTCGATGCCGGTGGCGGGACGATCATGCCCGGCATCATCAACTCACACACTCATGGCACGGGCAATCCAGCCATCCGTCGCGAGTTCCTGGTCGACGGAGTCACAAGCGTGTGCAACGTGGGTGTCTCACTGGATGGGCTTTCGGCCTTTGAGCAAGCCGCAGTGCCCGAGGGTCCAGCGGCGAGGGCCTTTTGGGCCGGGCCGATCCTCACGGCACCTGGTGGTTACCCGGGGCCGGTGTACGGGGCCCAGTTCGGCTACGAAGTGGGGACGCCCGAGGATGGTCGAAAGGCCGTCGCCGATCTCCTGGATCGCGGGGCGAGCATGATCAAGATCGCCCTGGCGCCCGGAGATCCCCGGGACCCCTGGCCGGTCCTCGACCTCGAACGGGTACGTTCTGTAGTGGAGGAAGCTCACCGTCGTGGTGTGTTGGTCCGGGCTCATGTGTTTGAGCCGTACATCGTGGCTGACATCGTTCTCCCAGCCGGCGTAGATGTCATCGAGCATTCTCCTTTCCCGATCCTGTCTGAAGAAGAGGAGAGGAGCGTGCTGGAGAGTCCGATTCCGCGTGCTCAGCTATTCGATGTCGTTGCATTGGAGTTCGAGGGGCTGCTCGCCAGAGTGGCGGAGCACAATGTGGTGATGGTGCCGACCCTGGCCGGGCATCTCGGGAGTCTCTACAGGAAGCTCGATCGTTCGCGCATAGAGCAGATTGTCATCGACGTACATGTCGAAGCTGTGAGCCGCTTTCATGCCGTGGGTGGTGTCGTGGCGCTCGGGAACGACTACGGTGCCGGAGCCGACAGCAGGTCGGGTATGCCGTTGACGGAGATGAACCTGCTAATGGCAGCCGGTCTCAGTCCGATGGAGGTCATTGAGGCGGGCACCAGGCACGCGGCCTTTGTGTGCGGGCAAGATGCCGAGTTGGGCACCCTAGAGGCTGGGAAGCTCGCAGACATCATCGTCGTAGACGGCGACCCGTTGGGCGACCTCCGGGCGATGGAGAGGGTGGTCGCTGTCATCAAAGGCGGCGAAGTCGCTCACGTGCAGGATAGAGTTCCCACCTAGAGTCCGAGGAGGGCACTCCGGCGGGCCGAAGCACCGGATCGCCACCGTGCACGGCCTTGCTGGGCGGGGGGGCGGGCAGCCCTTCTTGTCCGCTCCACGGGCTGACGCGTGGTTCAATCGAGCCCTGCTACCGCTGGCTAGACATCCTCAACGAACACGACTCTCACCGTATCGGTGAGAACCCTGGCCTTGTGCCTGTGCTCTGATCCATGGGGTATGAGCACAGCATCACCGGACTCGAACACGTCGGTCTCGTTGTCGAATTCGATCTCGAGCACGCCGTCGAGTACGTAGCCGTAGTGCCCTGCCTCGCACCAGTGAGGCTCCATTTCCCTCGAGTACTCCACGAGTCGGACCCGCTTCGGTTCGCTGACAGCGGCCTCTTGACGAACGCCGGGAATCGGATACTCCCAGTCCTTGGATGCGATGCCGATCTTGTAACGTTCCATTTGCGTTTCGAGGCAGGTTAACGGGATCGAGGCTTGGCCTCTGTGACTGCCCACGCTTCCGCTACGCGCCATTGGCACCGACGGTTCCTTCAATCACGAGGCAGCTCATCGGCTTCGCGTGGTACGTTGCCGCTGCGCGTCGGGCACTGGCACCGTCGAGTCGCCACTCAGGTCGGAACCGGGTCCCGCGGGCCCGCGTAGCCCTCTTAGGGGGCACAACGCAGTGGGAACTGGCGCGCCGAGACAGGAGGTGGGAAATGAGGATCGCTATGATTCTCCTCGCGGTTGCGGTCGTCGGTCTTGGTGCTTTGGCGGCTCGCCGCTCCGCAAACGCTCCACGCCCGATTCACAGCACGGAGGCCCTGCAGGGGAACCCCGTGGTCTTCTGGGAGCTGGCGTCACACGATGCCGAGACATCGGTGAGGTTTTTCGAGCAGGTCTTCGGCTGGGAGATAGCTCAGGCGCCGGGCACGATCCTCTACGAGGTCTCTTCCCGAACGGACGAGGGCGGGATCAGTGGCGGTATCTTCACTCTCCGCCAGGCCAAGCTGCCCTTCCTCACGGTATACATCTTGGTCGATGACATCGAGGAGAAAGCCCGGATCATCGAGGAGAGTGGTGGCCTGATCATCGAACCGCCACACGTGATCTCCAGCGGTTCTTGGATCTGCCTGTTCAATGATCCCTCCGGAGTCACGTTCGCGATGCTGCAGCCGGCTTCAGGCGGCGGCTAGAGGGTAGGCAAGGCCTCTAGGCCGGACACGTGCGAGCGAAGGTCGCCACGGACCGCCCCACTCTTGCCGCCGGATTGCCTTGGAGTGTGGCGGTTGATGACCCAAGGAGCTGTGAGGCCGGATGCGAGCCTACTCCTCGGGCAGCGCGAGCGCGGCCTCTCCCAGCTCCAGCAGGCGGCGCCTGAGGTCGGCCGCCAGCGGATCCAGGTGGTCCGCCAGGTCAGCGTGCACCGGTCCGTAGGCGCGGAGCCGCCTGGCGCTGAGCTCATGGAGCCGGGTGACCCATACGTTGGCTGCGGCCAGTACGCGTTCCCTGGTGCGGCGGGCCCGGCGCGGCGGCAGGTCGAGCTCGGCCACCATCTCCTGTGCTCCGGCTTCCACCTCGTCCAGCGCTTCCCGCAGCCTCTGGAATGGCTCCTCGGATCGGCTCAGCTCCGCCAGCTGACCCAACTGTGCAATGTCGTCCAGCAGGAGGTGGACGTGCGTCGCCACGTGCCGTCTCTGGTTCTCGTTCAGCAGGCCCTTGGGCATAGCGCGAATCATAGCGGCCATGGGCCAATCCCGTCAGCGGCGGAGGTCGGGGGGTAGCGGCCCGGGCCGGTCGCGGCCAAAATAGGTGGCGACTCCGGCCCGCCCTCACGACCGCGGGCGCACGCCACCGTTTCACGCACCTCGCGAGGCGAACACAGGGAGAAAGGACGTCACCTCGTGTCCGACGAGCGCAGCAGCCCGTATGGAGTGATTCGCAGGGGACCGTACCCCGAGCTCACGCTGCCCGCCATTCTGGTAGGCTACGCGCTCGGCATCCTGATAGCCCTGAGCATCGGTTACGCGGCCCTCATCCTCGGCTTCTCGATCGAGGGCTCCGAGCTCGCCGCCATCCTCGGCTTCGGGATCCTGCGGGGGATGATGCGCCGCAACAGCATCATCGAGAACAACATCAACCAGACGATCGCGAGCGCCGTGAACGGGGCCTCGGCCGGCATGATGTTCACGGTGCCGGCCCTGTTCATTCTGGGTGAGACCGACTTCAACGCCGTGCTGCTGGTGTTCGCCTGCATGGCCGGCGGCGTGCTGGGCATCGCATTCATCATCCCGCTGCGCAAGCAGATGATCGACTTCGAGCGGCTTACCTATCCCGGCGGCGTGGCGGTGGCCACGATCCTCAAGTCGCCGGGGGCGGGCGTGCGCAAGGCGATCCTGTTGCTCGGCGGCGCGGTTGTGAGCGCCCTGCTGCACTTCGTGAGCCAGGCGACCGGGTTCGAGAACTGGAACCTGGGTGCGCTCGTCGGCATGCCCGAGTACATGAACGGCGTGTGGTACATCTCTCTGCTCACCGTGGGAGTCGGGTTCATCGCGGGTAGGGGCGGCTTCTTCTTCATCGTGGGTGGTTACGTCTGCTACTGGATGCTCGCGCCGGCGCTGGCGCAGATGGGATTGCTCCCCACGCCCGAGACGCTGGAGTCCGCCGGGACCAGTATGCCCGGCTACCTACGGGTGGCCCTGTTCCGGCCGGTGGGGATCGGAATGCTGATTGGCGGGGCCCTCACCGGCGTCGCGCTCGCGCTTCCCTTGATCGTGAGCGCCATCCGCAGCATGCAGGCGGCGGCCCGGGTGAAGACGGCGGTATCCCGCGACGAGATGCCGATCAAGCTGCTCTACGTGGCGGTTGCCGCCGCGGCGCTCCTGCTGCTGGTGATCGCGGTGAACTCGGTGAGCGAGATGGGCATGGTGCGCGGGCTCTTCATGGCGGTCCTCGGCACCGTGTGGATCTGGGTCGCCGGGGTAGTGCTGTCGGAGTGTATCGGCCGCACCAACTGGTCGCCGCTCAGCGGCATGACGCTCATCGCGGTGACGATCCTGGTAGTGATCAGTGCCGGATTGGGCGACAGCGCCTCGATCATCTCGTCCGTCATGGTGGGCGCGGCCGCCTGCGTGGCCATGGCTCAGGCGACCGACCTCATGCTCGACCTCAAGACCGGTTACCTGGTGGGAGCCATTCCCAGGAAGCAGCAAGCGGGCCAGTTCCTGGCCACCTGGCTGGGTCCGATCGTCATCATGGCCCTCATCTTCGTCCTGCATCAAGCTTACGGGCTAGGGAGCGATCGGTTGCCGGCGCCGCAGGGGCAGGTGCTAGCCAGCATGATCCAGGGGATCCTCGGGGGCGAGGTCCCGATTCAGAAGTACGCGGCAGGCGCGGGTCTCGGCGCGCTGCTCAGCGCCAGCGGCGTCGGCGGCCTCGGGATTCTGGTCGGCCTGGGGTTCTATCTGCCGTTCAACATAGTGCTCACGTACAGCATCGGAACGGTGCTGCGGATCGTGTCGGACTGGAAGCTGGGGCACCGCTTCAGTGACGACGTAGGCATCCCGGTCGCGGCGGGGCTGATCGTGGGTGAAGCGCTGGTGGGGGTCGGCTTCGCGCTCTACTACATCATCTCCGGCGGCCTGGCCGCTTAGGGAAGGAGAGCATGAGAAACGCGGGCTACGTGTTGATTGTCCTCGGCTTCCTGATGGGCGCCCTGGCCGCGGTGGTGGACGAGCAGAACGTCGCATGGGGAACCTACGCCATCGCACTGGCGGTCGGCGTGATCGGGGTGGCGGCGGTGCGGCTGGCCATTCGACAGGAGGCGCGGGCCGAGGGCAAGCTCGCACTCAGCATGAAGGTCCTGGGTGAGAGCCTGCGCAGTATCGTTCAGAAGGTTAGCATGCTCGACCAGCAGAAGGAGTCCCTCGACCCCTACGAGGCGCGACAGCACATCGACGAGCTCCTCCCCGACGACCTCAACAGCTTCGTCGAGGCGCGGGAGAGCATCGCGCATGTGCATGGGTTGCAAGCGTACGCCGACGTCATGAACCATTTCGCGGCGGGCGAGCGGTACCTCAACCGCGTCTGGTCGGCGTCGGCAGACGGGTACATCGATGAGGTCCGTGCTTATCTGGAGAAATCGGCGCACGAGTTCATGGCAGCGCTGGGGGAGCTGGAGCGGCTGGAGCGGCGCGCTGCTTGAGCGGCGCGCCGCCCTGTTGGGCCGTGGCGCGGCCGCCGCCGTGTTCGCTGGCCTGGCCTGGGTCGGCTGCGGCGATCTGGGCCCCGATGCGCCCGCCTACGTGTCGGTCACGCCGCCCATCGAGTTGATCACCAGCATCGGCACCACGGTCTCATTCGGTGCAGTGGTGCGGCGCGCCGACAGCGCGGTGATGTCTGGCGTCGTCGTGACTTGGAACAGCCGTCAGCCGGCGGTCGCAACGATCGACGCCACTTCCGGGGTCGCCACGGCGGTCGGCGTGGGCATCACGACGATCACCGCGACCGCGGGGCCCGCATCCGGTGTGGCGACGCTGGAGGTATACGTCTCGCCGGAGCTGGACTACGTCGCCGGCGAGGTCTACTTCGGACGCAGGCAGTACGTGGAGTATCTGGCCGGGGATCTGCCGGTCATCTTCTCCGCCCCACACGGAGGGTACGAGGAGCCAACGGAGATTCCTGATCGCACCTGGGGAACCACGGCTCGGGATCGCCAGACGCAGGAGATGGCGCGGGCGGTGCGCACGGCGTTCCACGACCGGTTCGGCGGCTGGCCCCATGTAGTCATCTCGCACTTGCACCGCGTCAAGCTCGATCCCAACCGCGAGATCGAGGAAGCGGCGCAGGGGAGCCCATACGCCGAGTGGGCATGGGGCGAGTTCCATGGGTTCATCGATGATGCGGCGGATGCCGTGGCCCAGCAGCACGGACGCGGCTTCTACGTCGATCTCCACGGGCACGCTCACGAGATCCCGCGGCTGGAGTTGGGGTATCTCGTGACAGGCAGCGAGTTGGGGCTGCCCGACGCCATGTTGGAGAGCATGGTGTACGTGAACAAGAGCAGCATCCGCACCCTGGCGCTGGAGTGCGATTCGAGCTTCGCCTCGCTGCTGCGGGGGGGCGCCAGCCTCGGAGCGTTGCTGGCGCAGCGCGGCTTCCCGGCGGTACCCAGTCCCGCAATGCCCGATCCCGGCGGGGCGCCGTACTACAGCGGCGGCTACGACACGAGACGGCACGGATCATCAGAGGGCGGGCCGGTCTCCGGGGTGCAGCTTGAGATGCACTACGAGGGAGTACGGGATACTCAAGCGGCCCGCGAGGCGTTCGCGCAGGCCCTGGCGGAGGTGCTGGAGGTGTACTTCGACGTCCATTTCGGGATCCCGTTACAGGGCGCGCGGCCGGTGGCGGCGGGCTCGGAGCGCGACGGGACACGGTGACGGCTATGATCGGTATTGTGGCGCTGCTGCAAGAGGCGGCGGACACCACGGGCGTCGCCCAGTCGATCCTCGGATGGCTGCGGGAGCCGACGCCGGCAGCGCAGGTGACGGGCTTCCTGCTCGTCCTGCTCGCGGCGTACGCGGTGGACAAGCTGGCGCGGCGGGGGATTCCACCGCTGAGCAAGAAGCTCGTGAAGGGCACGAAGTTCCGTTGGGACGACGTGCTGCACGAGTACCGCGTGTTCGAGCGACTCTCCCACATAGTGGGTGTGCTGGTCGTGTACTACGGGGTGCAGCTCGTGCCCTCGTTGAGCCCGGCCTTCAAGGTCTTCGTGTCGCGCGTGGCGGTTGCCGTGATGGAGCTCATCGGGCTCCTCGCCGCGGGCGCGTTCCTCTCCGCGGTGAGCGAGATATACTCCAACACGCCGGCGGCCCGGCACCGCCCCATCAAGGGCTACGTCCAGATAGCCAAGATCATCATGTACGTGCTGGGTGCGGTGGTGATTATCGCGACGCTGCTCGGTCGCTCACCGCTCTGGTTCCTGAGCGGGTTCGGAGCCATGACCGCTGTGCTCATCCTGGTGTTCCGCGACACCATCCTCTCGTTCGTCGCCAGCATCACCCTGAGTAGCTACGGCCTTGTGCGGGAGGGAGACTGGGTCGAGCTGCCCGAGTACGGCGTCGACGGCGATGTGGTGGACATCTCGCTGCACACGATCAAGGTGCAAAACTGGGACAAGACCGTCACGGCGGTCCCAACGCACAAGCTGATCGAGAGTTCCTTCAAGAACTGGCGGGGCATGTCAGAGTCCGGCGGCCGTCGCATCAAGCGGGCGGTCTACGTGGACATGAACACGATCCGGTTCTTGGAGGAGGAAGATATCGAGCGATTCGCACGGTTCGCCTTGCTGCAGGATTACATGCGGGGCAAGAAGGAAGAACTGGCGGGCGATGAGGATGCACGCCCGGCGGACCCGGAGCTCGTGGCCAATACCAGGCGCCTCACCAACATCGGGACGTTTCGGGTGTACATCGCGAACTACCTGCGGCAGCACCCCAAGGTTCACAAGGGGATGACCCTCATGGTGCGGCAGCTCGATCCCACGCCCGACGGACTCCCGCTCCAGGTCTATGCGTTCTCCAATGACACCGACTGGGTGACGTACGAGCGCATCCAGTCCGACATCTTCGACCACATCCTGGCCATCGCGCCCGAGTTCGACCTGCGGCTGTTCCAGCACCCGGCGGGGAGGGACTTCGAGCGTGCGCTGGCTCGCTCCCGATGAGGGCACGCGGCATGGCCGGCCGCCCGACCGCGCTGACTGTGCTCATAGCGCTGCTGCTCTCATGCAGCTCGTCACCGGTGCTCGAGACGCAGCCGGCTCCCGAGCCGCGGCCCGGAAGCGTGGAGACTTCGCTCTATCTGATCGGGGACGCCGGGTTGCCGCAGCCCGGTGACCAGGTGCTGACGGCGCTGCGGCACGACGTGTCACTCAACCCCGAGCGGAGCACGGTGGTGTTCCTGGGAGACAACATCTATCCCGAGGGGATGCCCGATAGCGCGGACCCCGACCGTGGAGAGATGGAGCGGCGACTCCAGGAACAGATCGACGCAGTGGTGGATGCCGGCGGTCGCGCCGTTTTCGTGCCGGGGAATCACGACTGGGCGCACGGCCGCGCCACGGGCTGGGATACCATGCGGCGGCAGCAGGAGTACATCGAGGCCCAGGGCTCGCCCGACGTGGTGCTGCTGCCCCACGGCGGATGCCCTGGTCCTGTAGTGGTCGACCTCGGTGAGCGGCTCCGGCTCATGATACTCGATACCCAGTGGTGGCTCCACAAGCACGCCAAGCCGGTGCACCCCACCTCTTCGTGCCCCGCCGACAGCCCGCAAGAGGTGACCGACTCCATCCGCGCTGCGTTGCGCGCGGCCGGCGGCCGGTACGTAGCGGTGATGGCTCACCATCCGCTCGCCTCTGGTGGCAAGCACGGGGGATACTTCACGATCCTAGACCACCTGTTTCCGCTGCGCGAGCTCGCGTCGTGGCTCTGGTTGCCGCTCCCGATCATCGGGTCGGCTTACCCCGTCGCCCGGATGTCGGGGATCTCGTCACAGGACATTCCGAGCGGCGCCTACCAGGAGATGCGCGACTCGCTTCACGCTGCCTTCGCCGAGCATCCGCCCCTGATCTACGCCGGTGGGCACGAGCACAACCTGCAGGTGCTCGACGGGGAGGTCGTGACGCACATGCTCGTCAGCGGAGGCGGCTACTATGATCACCGCGACCACGCCTTCTACCTGGCGCAGTCACGCTACGCGACGTCGGAGGGCGGCTTCATGCGGGTGGACGTGCTGCAGGACGGTCGCTTACGGCTGGCCGTGCTCACTGTGGACGAGCATGCGCAGGCCACCGAGAGCTTCACGATGTGGTTGAACGCCGGCGGAGGTTCGATGAAATGACTACCTCACGCTTCCCATGGTTGTTGCGGGCCACGCTGGTGCTGCTCGCTGCCACCTGGCTCGCGCCGTCGGCGGCGCTGGCACAGGAGACCGCGGGGGGGCAGCGCGGCCCAGACACTACCATCGTTGCCGGAGCCCACTACGCCAAGGGTGGACTCTACCGGTTCTACTTCGGCAGCGACTACCGCAAGCTCTGGACGGCTCCCATAAGGGTGGAGTTGCTCGACCTCGGCACCTTCGCCGGCGGCCTGACGCCGACCACTGCGGGCGGTGGCTTCCAGACCAAGTCGCTGCGGTTCCGCGGCGCCGACGGCCTCCAGTACGGCTTCCGCTCGGTGGACAAGGACGTGGACATACTCCCGGAGGGTCTCGAGGGCACGTTCGTCGAGGACATCGTGCAAGACCAGACCCACTCGGCATACCCCGCCGCGCCATCGGTCCTGGCTCCCCTCATGGAGGGCGCCGGCATCGTGCACACCGATCCGCGGCTGGTCGTGCTGCCCGACGATCCGCGGCTCGCAGAGCACCGCGAGCGGTTCGCCGGCACGCTGGGGTACATCGCTCGCCGGCCGATCACCGAGCCCGGTGCTCCCGGCTTCGCGGGTGCCGTGGAGATCATCGGGAGCGATGAGATGTTCGAACGGGTCGAGCGCAGCCCGGCCGACCGCGTCGATGCCCGGATGTTCCTCTATGAGCGCATGTTCGACCTGCTGATCGGTGACTGGGACCGGCATCGCGGCCAGTGGGGATGGGCGCGATTCGAGGACGCGGCGGTGACCCACTGGATCCCGATACCCGAGGACCGGGACCAGGCGCTGGTCCGGTTCGACGGCGTGGGCCTGACGTTAGTGCGGCAGTACTTCCCGCAGTTCGTTGAGTTCGGCGAGAGCTACCCCAACATGGTGGGTCTCACGTGGAACGGCCGCGAGCTGGACCGGCGGTTCCTCGTGGGGCTCGAGAAGCCGGTGTGGGATACGGTCACGGCGCAATTGAAGTTCCGCCTCAACGACTCGGTCATAGACGCTTCCGTCAGGGCGCTGCCCCCCGAGTACTACGCCCTCGACGGGGAGCGCCTCAGCCGGACCCTGAAGGCGCGGCGCGACAGGCTGCACGAAGCGGCCGACCGGTTCTACCGGGTCCTCGCGGGAGCCGTGGACATCCACGCTACCGACCAGGACGAGCGGGTCGTCGTGGACCGGCACGACGATGGGGACGTCGAGGTCACGCTCACGAGCACGCTTCCCTCGTCCGGCGCCGAGATCACATACTTGCACCGGCGGTTCCACATAGGCGAAACGAAGGAGATACGGATCTTCCTCCACGGGGGCGAGGATCACGTGATCGTGCGGGGGCCCGGTCACGGCATCACCATCCGAGTCATCGGTGGTGGGAGCGACGAGGTCGTTGACTCGTCCAGCGGCGGCATGGTCAACTTCTATGCGACCGGCGACGATCGGGCGAGTGGCCCGACCGCGCTCATCGTGGATCGCCGGCCGTACACCCCCCCACCCAAGCGGTATCCCACCGAGCTGCCACCGCGGGATTGGGGCAGCCGCTGGCGGGGCACGGGCTGGTTCGAGTTCGGTCCCGACATCGGGCTGTTCCTCGGGGCCGGCGCCAACGTCACCCACTACGCGTTCCGGACGATACCGTATGGGTCGTACACGCGGCTGCGGGGTGGCTACGCCACCGCGGCTAAGACCGCGCGCTTCGACCTCTCACTGGACACGTACTGGCTCAACTCCCGGGTCCACTTCCTCACCTACGGGCTCGCCTCGGGAATCGAGACGTTGCGCTACTTCGGGTTGGGCAACGAAACGGAGCTCACTGAGGAGGATGACTACTATCGGGTGAGCCAGCGTGAGTTCAGGGTCGATCAGCTGCTGGTTCTGCCCCTCGGGCGCCGGGCACAGCTCGGGATCGGGCCGACCGTCGCCTTCTTCAACACGCGGGAGGAGGCGGGCCGCATCATCGCCGACTCCTTGCCCTACGGCTCGGGCAAGTTCGGAGAGCTGGGACTCATCGGCGCCATCCGGCTGGACACGCGTGACATGGCCACCTGGCCGACACGGGGTTGGTTCATCGACCTCGGCGGGAGCGTGTACCCGGCCGTGTGGGATGTGGAGGACGTGTTCGGTGAGATCCACGGAGTCGTGCGCACGTACCTCAGCGCGCCGTCGGTGCCCCTCGAGCCCACCTTGGCGCTGCGGGCCGGCGGCAAGAAGGTGTTCGGCACGTTCCCGTTCCAGCAGGCCGCATACATCGGCGATCAGCGCACTGTGCGCATGGGGCGGCAGAACCGCTACGGCGGGGATGCCTCGGTGTGGGGCAATGCTGAGGTACGGTTTGGCCTGTCACGGCTGTTCCTGCTCCTGCCGGCCCAGATCGGGCTGTTCGCCCTCGGTGACGTGGGCCGCGTGTTTCTGGAGGGTGAGGACTCTAACAGGTGGCACTGGGCGGCCGGGGGAGGGGTGTGGCTGTCGTTCGTGGGCAGGATGGCGACTGCCAACCTCGCCGTGGCTGCCGGCGACGAGCGGGTCGCCGTCTACTTCGGCTCCGGCTTCGCATTCTGAGCCGTGCGACGGGCCGGCATTGAGCCCGGTGACCCTCGAGGGTCACCGGGCTCTTTCGTTACCAGGCGCCGCCGGCTCAGCTACCCGAAGCGACTCACGACCACCGTCACGTTGTCGCTGCCACCGCCATCCAGCGCAGCCGCGATGAGACCGTCACACGCCTCCTGGGCGGCCCCAGCGGCCTGGAGGCAGCGGATGATCTCCGCGTCGCTCACGTGCTTGGTGAGCCCGTCGGTGCACAGCAGCAGTGCGTCGCCGAGCTGGAGATCCACCTTGGAGATCTCCGGCTCGATCTCGGGCTCCCCGGCGCCGATCGCCTGGGAGAGCACGTGGCTGTAGGGTGAGGCCGCGGCTTCGTCGGGATCGAGTGCCCCGTGATCCACCAGGTACTGCACTACCGTCTGGTCCTTGGTCACCTGCGTGATCTCGGATGCGCGCGCGTGGTAACAGCGGCTGTCGCCGATCTGCACGATGTAGACGCGGGGCCATAGGACGTGCGCCATCGTGAGCGTGGTGGCCATCCCGGAACGGTCCGGCGCCTGCTCCGCCTGGGAGCGTACTCTGGCGTGGCTCTGTTGCACCGAGCGGGCCAGCTCCTGCAGTAGGTCGTGGGAGACCTGCTCGTCGAGCTTGTAGAAGCAGCGCATCGAGTTGGTGACGTAGGTCATGATCTCGTCGAGGGTCGCACTGCTCGCCTCCAAGCCGGCGGCCGTTCCTCCGACGCCGTCCGCCACCATCAACAGGAGGGCGCGCGCTCCGGAGTCGAACTTCCGCTGGTAGGAGCCGGGGATGCTCGTTCCTTGGACTTCGACGACCTTGTGGAGCGCGGCGATCAAGAACTGATCTTCGTTCTCTTCCCGTACCCTCCCCACATTCGTGCAGCCGTGTGAATCGACTGGCACACCATCGAACATCAACATCGGTACCTCAGCGGGGCTCTCCGCCGCCCGTACGGAGCGGGCGCGCGCGAGTGTGATGGGGTATGTGGCCAACCGCGCCGCGGTGGCTTCCTAAACGATATCCGCCGCGACATGGGGCGGCCAGGTGGAGCGGGCCGTGGCGGGAGTGACGCGCGGCAGGAGTGGCGATTGACCTCGCCGCGCCGAGAGCGTAGGAATGAATGGGACCTGTGGAGGATGGGACGATGACTCGCCTGAGCCGCATCGCCGGAGTCGGACACTACGTGCCTCCCAAGGTGGTGACGAATCACGACCTCGAGGCGCTGATGGACACCACTGACGAGTGGATCCAGGAGCGCACGGGCATTCTGGAGCGGCGCTTCACCGCTGACGACGTGCGCTGCACCGACCTGGGTGTAGAGGCCGCTCGCGCGGCGCTGGGGGATGCCGGCTGGGAGCCCAAGGACATCCAGTTCATCATCTTCGCGACCCTCTCGCCGGACATGTACTTCCCGGGCAACGGCGTGCTGTTGCAGCGGGATCTGGAACTTCCGGGCGTCGGTGCCCTGGACATCCGCAACCAGTGTACGGGGTTCGTGTACGGCCTCTCGGCCGCGGACGCATATATCCGCATGGGCATGTACGACCGCGTGCTCGTGGTGGGTGCGGAGCGGCAGTCCTGCGGACTGCGGATGGATAACGCCGGGCGTGACACCGCAGTGCTGTTCGGCGACGGAGGGGGCGCTGTCTGTCTCGAGGTGACCGACGGCGCCGACGGGAGCCATCTCATCTGGCACCATCTCCACGCCGACGGCCGCTTCGCCGAGGAGTTGTGCATCCTGAAGCCGGGCGCCGCCAACAAGCCATGGATCACCAAGGAAATGATCGACGAGGGCTCGGTCCATCCCTACATGAACGGCCGCGAGGTCTTCAAGCACGCGGTGACCAGGTTCCCCGAGGTCATCATGGAAGCCCTGGAGACGCAGGGGCTGTCGGCGGACGACGTGGATCTGGTGATCCCCCACCAGGCCAACGAGCGGATAACGGAGGCGGTGCGGAAGCGGTTCAAGGGCGCTCCCGAGAAGGTCTACAGCAACATCGCCAAGTACGGGAACACGACCGCCGCCAGCATTCCCATCGCGTTGAGCGAGGTGGTAGCGGAAGGTACGATTGGACGCGGCAGCCTCGTGTGCCTCGTGGCCTTCGGCTCCGGATTCACCTGGGGCGCGAGCCTGCTGCGGTACTGAAGCGCTGGCCTACCGATCCGCCGCCCGCGCCCCCTCGGGGCGCGGGCGGTTGGCGTTCCAGCTTCAATCACCCCTGCGCTCCGTGGCCCAGTTGGGGAACCGAGGGCCGGGTGACGTGTTGCACTACTAATCATGTGACCCTCAGGGAGGATCCCCCGTGCAGCTTTCGGCTTGCCGCATCGTCGGCATCGTAGGCCTTCTCGGATTGGCAGCCTTGCGCCCGGCGGGAGCGGTGCAGCTCGAAGAGGCATCCGTGCTCCAGGAGTCGTTCGACGCAGGATGGCAGGAGCGTTGGCGGGAACAGCGGCTCGCCTGGCGCAAGACGCTGTACCGCACGGTGGAGCGGGACGGTGAGGCCGTGCTGCGGGCGGAGAGCTGGCGCTCGGCGTCCGGGCTATGGAGGCCGCTGAGGGTCGATGCTCCGGTGTCCGGAACGATTTCGTGGCGCTGGAAGATCGAGCATCCCATCCCCCGCAACCGCCGCGAGCGGGAGAAGCGGGGTGACGACTACGCCGCGCGGGTGTTCGTCGTGTTCGGTGGGGAGTTCGCCGAGCGGGATGCGCGGGCCGTCTGCTACGTCTGGGCTGCGGACCTCCCCGTCGGAAGCGTGTTCGCCAGTCCGTATACCGAGAACGTCGCGATGATCGTGGTGGCGAGCGGTGTTGCCGGGGCCGGTGAGTGGGCAGAGGTCGAGCGCGACTTCGTCTCCGACTACCGCGCGTTCTTCGGCGAGCCGCCGCGGACGGTTTCGGCGGTGGCCGTTATGGTGGACACGGATAACACCAGCACCCTGGCGCGCACGTTCTTCGACGACATCCTGGTGGCGGCCAGCGCGGGCGTGGCGTCACCGCGGTAGCGGGGCCGCTGGCACCTGCACTGACCACCATCTATCTTGGCCCAGGTGTGGTCCTCCCGAAGAAACGAGGGTGTGGCGATGGTCTCAGCCGTGGTGCTGCTGCACGTCCAGCGCGATCAGATAAACGAGGTGGCCGAGACGTTGGCGGCGCTCGAGGGGATTTCCGAGGTCTACTCGGTGGCCGGTCGTTACGACCTCGTGGCCATCCTGTGCGTGCGGACCAACGAGGAGCTAGCTGACCTGGTCACGTCGCAGATGCTCAAGCTCAAGGGCATCCAGAGCACGGAGACGCTCATAGCCTTCAGGGCGTACGCGCGCCACGACCTGGAAGCGGCGTTCTCGCTCGGGCCGCAGGGTTCGTGAGCGGAGTCTCCAAGCCGCCTCCGACCCGCCTAGCTCAGGGCTGACGGGCCACGGAGTCCCGCCGAGCCCGCCGCGCGGCCGCAGAGTCAGACGCCCGCAACGCTCCCCGCACGCCTCCCGCTCCCGGGAGGCTCGACTCACCGATTATGCTGTCGCGCTGGCGCCGCGTGAGCGTGTCGCTCGTCGCTTCGCCGCCATCACCACCGCTGCAGGCGGCGAGCAGTATCGTGACCGTCAGGACGATGAGTCGCATCATGATCTCCCGAGTGTCTGTAGCCCTTCAGTGAAGCGTGGCTGGGCGAGCCCCGCGGTACAGCGCCGCGGCCCCGGCGTATGCCGCCGCGGCGCCGGCCAACACGAGCGGCGACCCTCCCTCGAGCGCGATCAGTGCCGCGAGCGGCGCGGCCACCACCGATGCGAACCCGTTGGCCGCCCACGCCCACGCCACCCGCGCCGTATCTCCCTCCGCAAATCGCCTGAGCCCAAGGGGAAACGGCATTCCCATGACTACGGCCAGAGGCGCGACACCGAGCAGCGCCGCGCCGGCCCGCACCAACAGATGGGCCGGCTGCAGCAGGTGCACCAGTAGCAGGCCGGCTAGCGCTACGGTGGCCAGGGCGGCAGCCAGAATCGCGCCCGCGAGCCAGCCGCCTCCGACGGCGAGCCGGTCGGACCAAGTGCTCCCGATCCCGGAGCCAATTAGCAGCGCGGCGAGCACGGCGGCCACTGCATAGACCGGGTGACCGAGCAGGAGGCTCAGCTGCTGGATCACGGCGATCTCGGCGGCGAGGTAGGCGAGTCCAATGGCGCCGAAGTACGCGATGAGGGGCAATAGGCGACCCGTGAGCGCCGAGCGCGTGCGCACGAGAGCGGGAAGCAGCATCAGGAGCGTTGCCAGTACCAGGCTCTGCACCAGGGTCGCCGCGAGCGCGAGGTACCCCCACTCGGCGAACGGGAGCCAGCTCCCCTGGTCGGTCCGCAAGAAGGTGCCCAGTGACCGGCCGCGTAGAAAGTGGTGTGGGTAGGGACGGGCGTCGGTGGCCGGTGCGACGTCGAACGGATAGTTGCCAGCGAACCGCCGGGCATCCCTGCCGCCCGCGACCCCGGCGCGGGCCGCATCGAACAGCACTGTCCCCTCCAGAACGTGGAAGCGGCTGCGGGGTGCATCCAGGCCGGGGTGCCAGTCGAGGTCGAGCTCGCGCGACAGGGCCCCCGCCGCCAGGGCAGCGATCTCCGACCCGACGAAGCCCGTCGGCTTCACCAGCACGCTGACCGTTCCCCAGCTCCGCGCCACAACCAGTCCGTCGCGCACGTGCTCGGGTGCGACGCGGCGCAGCGCTTCGGCGGCGGTGAGAATGACCCGCACGCTCTCCCGGGGCGGCGCTGTGAGCCACCGGGTGACCGCGAGCACGCCGCGGTCGGAGAGCAGGCCGAGGTAAGTGGTGTAGGCCTCGACCGTGTGCAGGAAGTCCTCGTTGAGGGCATGCAGCCCGGCGGCGTTGGTTCCCATCCCTCCAGCCGGACCGATGCTCACCAGGTCGAACGCCTCCCGCGACCGCGACACCAGCGAGCGGGCGTCGCCAGTGCGCCACCGCACGGCCGAATCGGCGAGCCGGGGCGCGCTCCCGGTGGTCAGCGTGACGAGGGTGGGAAGCAGCTCTGTCGCCGTCACGCTGCGGGCGCCGTGGGCGAGCGCGCTCCACACCTCCGTCCCGCCGCCCGCCCCGATCACTAGCACGCGATCCGGCACGCCCAAGGCATATGGGATGGACGCGGGGAGCCAGTCGAGCACTGCCGCCGCCGCGCTGTCGCTCTCCCACTGCGAGACGGCACCGGCCAGGTGCCCGTCCACGAACAGCGCAACCTGCCGGGGGAACTCTCCCCGGAACGCGAGGGAAAGGCCGGGCGCGTAGCGAAAAGCCGGTGCCTCCACGGCAGCGACCCACCCCAGGGGGCTCGTGGCCGCCGCGATGCGGTGCGCCTCCGGATAGGCCTCGACCTGGGGGAGCCCCTTGTACGGCGTGATCTCGAGTCGCCACGGGGGGCGAGCCAGCGCCGCCACGGCGATCACCGCGGCCAGCCACGCGAGGCCGTGGGCCGGACGGCGCCACCCCACAGAGTGTGCCGCCACGATCGCTCCCACAGCGGCGAGCAGCGCGGGCAGCGCCAGGGCCCGCACCGGTGGAAGCAGCCACAGCACGGCGACCGCTGCTGCGGCACCGAGGCCGGATCCCACGAAGCTCGCGCCGTAGATGCGTCCGGGGCGCTCCGCCTCGAGCCCGAGAGCCAGCAGCACCGCGAGTGCTCCCGCCGCGAACGGCAGGGCCAGCATCAGATACACGGCCGCGAGGCGCGGCCAGGCGCCGAGGTTCCAGGCGAGCTGCGTCGGATCGACAGAGATGCGATCCGCGGCGGCGGGGCAAAGCACGAGCGCCGCTGCGGCCACGACGGCGACGCTGGGAAACCAGCGCTGGGCCGCCGCGCGCTCCACCCTGCCCGCCAGGGCGAGCAACGTCCCGCTGGCGCCGAAGCCGAGCATTGCCACGCCGATGGCCATGTAGGCGAAGTGGTGGAACTGCTCGATCGCGAAGACCCGGACGAGCAGGATCTCGTAGGTCAGGGTGCCGGCCGAGAGCAGGGCGACGGCCGGCGGTCGGGAGCGATCCGCGGCCTTCAGCGGAGCCCCTGCAGCATGGGAACGAACCGCACGGGCATGAGACTGCGCGTGGTCACGTCGCCGTCGGCGTGCTTCTCGACCAGGATGAGGTTCTGCGCGCCGTAGATGCTCCCCACGGGGATCACCATGCGGCCACCCGGCACCAGCTGCTCGACGAGAGCCGGCGGGATGTAGGTGGGCGCCGCCGTCACAATGACCGCGTCGAACGGTGCCTCTTCTGGCCAGCCGAAGTGGCCGTCACCGTGCCGTACCGTGACCGCTTCGTAGCCGAGCCGCTCGAGCCGCTCCCGGGCGCTGGCGGCCAGGGCGCCGAAGATCTCGATGGTGTAGACCTCGACGCCGACCTCGGCCAGGACCGCGGCCTGATATGCGGAGCCGGTGCCCACCTCCAGCACCTTCATGCCCGGCGTCAGCTGCAATACGTCGGTCATGTACGCCACTACGTACGGCTGGGAGATAGTCTGCCCGTGGCCGATGGGGAGAGGATGGTCGCCATAGGCGCGCTGTAAGTGCTCTCGTGGCACGAACTCGTGCCGCGGCACGGCGCGCATCGCGCGCTGCGTGGCCGAGTCGCGCACGCCGTAGGCGTAGATCAGATCGGCCATGGCCGCGCGCCGCTCACGGTAGGGATCCCGCTCCTGGGCGACGACGGGCCCGCAGAGTACGGCAAGCAGCAAGCCGACGTGTGCTACGAGATTACGCCGCCAGGGAGCGCAGCACGCGCTCGTCCAGTCGGTGGCCTCCATTGAACCGGATCGTCTCATAGGGAATGTCCTGCTCGAGGAGACGGGCTTCCATCTCCTCGACCTGTGCACCCGCCAGGTACTTGTCGCGCGTGCCGATGACGAACGTTAGCCGGGAGTCCTCGAACTTGGGCCACGCCACGCCCAGGTCGAGGTCCGGCGGGAGCAGCCCAGCCCACAGGATGAGTCGGTCGGCCATCGCGCTGCCGAGGCTGATCCAGCGCGCAACGGTAGCCGCGCCCTGTGAGAACCCCAGCGCGTACACGGTGACCGAGGCGCGGTCGATCTTCCTGAACAAGTGCTTGTACAGGGCGTCGAGGTAGGCGACGTAGTCGGTGATCTCGGCCAGACGGTCCTCGCGCGTCATCCAGCTCGCGCCTACGTGGCGCTCGTCGTCGGTCGTGTAGTACCGGGACAGTCCCTCGGGGGCGACCACCAGGTGGCGGCCGTCGTTGAGCAGCTCGAAGTCGCGCAGGAATACGTTGGCGAGCGCGCCGTAGCCGTGACACACGAACCAGACCCGACGCAGGTCCCTGCTCGGTTCGCCTAGCGTGAAGTACCGGGCGCTGCGCGAAACCGAGAAGTGATGCTCCTGCATGTCGCCAACTTACCGCGCGGCTTGGTCTGCGGCGAGGGCCGACCGCCTCAGTGACGCTCCGGTCGCAGCGGTCGGCCCGGGAGCGCCGCCGTCCGCTCGCCGTCGCGCATTACGAACACGCCGTTCACCAGCGCGTGAGCGATTCCCACGGGATACTGGCGCGGCTGCTCGAACGTCGCGCGGTCTGCGATGCGGTCGGGATCGAAAGCAACCAGGTCGGCGAACGCGCCCGGAGTGATGGCGCCGCGGCCCGCGAGTCGCAGCCGCCTCGCCGGCATGCCGGTCAACTTGTGGATTGCCGTCTCCAGCGGCATCACCTGCTGCTCGCGACAGTAGCGTCCCAGCACGCGGGGAAACGTGCCGAAGTTGCGCGGATGCGGTGACCCGGATGCGAGTGGACCCTCGATGGCGAGTGCTGAGCCATCGGAGCACACCATGCCGAGCGGGTGAGCGAGGAATCGGGCGGTGTTCTCCTCGCTCATTCCGAAGCCCACCATTCCGGCCCGACTGCGGTTGCCGATCATGAGCTCCAGCAGCAGCGCATACGGCTCCTGACGGCGCTCCGCCGCCAGCTGGCCGAGCCGCCGACCGCGCGCCCAGGCGAACTCCTCCGCCCCGGTGGAGGTGACCTGCACCGCGTCCCATGAGCCGAGCTGGGCGACCTTGGCGCGCACGGCGCGCTCGATCCGCGGGGCTTCGTCGGGGTCGTCCAACCGGGCGAGGAACATCTCGGTACCGCCGTCACGGGCCCACACGGGGAACAGGTTGGAGAGCCCCGTGCTGTACGCCACGTAGGGGTAGCGATCGTACATCACGTCCACGCCGTCGGCCCGCGCCCGCTCCAGGGCCTGCAGCACCGGCTCGCACTTCCACCAGTTGCGCTGGCCCTGTGCCTTGAGATGGGAGATCTGCACCGGCACCTCGGCCAGCCGTCCCACGTTGAGCGCCTCCTCCACCGCGGCGAAGAGTTGGTCGTCTTCATTGCGCATGTGGCTCGCGTAGGGGAGGTCGGTGCCGCGCAGCTCGCTGGCCAGCGCGACGAGCTCCTCCAGGTCGGCGAACGCGCTGGGGACGTACTCCAAACCGCTCGACAGCCCACACGCCCCCGCAGCTAGCGCCTCTCGCACCAGGCCGCGCATCCGGGCGATCTCGGCGGCCGTGGCCGGGCGGTCGTCGTCGCCGACCACGTAGCCCCGCACCGTGCCCTGGCCCACCATGCTCGCCAGGTTCAGGGCCGCACCATCGCGCTCCAGCTGGCCGAAGAAGCCCGCGAGGTCGTGAAACTCGAGCTCCACGCCGTAGCGCTCGCGGTAGCGCTCCCGTATGTCCGCCGCCCTGTCGCCGGTCCAGGGGCCAATGGAGCCGCCGTCCTGGCCGGTCACCTCCGTGGTGACCCCTTGGCGCACCTTGCTCTCCCCCTTCGGGTCGACGAACAGCTCGAGGTCGGTGTGGGAATGGACGTCGATGAAGCCGGGTGCCAGGGCGAGCCCGGCGAGGTCTACCGTCTCGGCTCCCGCCGCCGCGAGCCCGGAGCCGACGGCGGCGATGCGATCGCCCGCCACTGCCACGTCCGCCTCGGTCGGCGCCGCGCCGCTGCCGTCGTACACCAGCCCCCCCCGTAGCAGGAGGTCGGCGTCGCGCCCGCGGCTCACCCAGCGGGGCTCCCCAGCCGGGTGGACCCGCCCACCGAGCAAAGCGGCGCCCACTGCAAGGGCGCCGCCGCGCACGAAGTCTCGTCGCTCGATCTCGGCCATGAGGCCTCCTAGAAACGCGCGTCCAGCAGGGTGACCTTGATGCCGGGCCGCCACTCCCGCCTGCCATCGGGTGCCTCGTAAGGGACGGGGGTGGGCACGGGCAGCGGCACATCGAGCCGCACGCCGTCCTGGATGTTGACCAGCGCGCCTGTGAGAGACCCCGTGCTCGCCTCCTGTTCCGCCCCTGGCTTCGGTCGTGTCAGGACATATCCGGCGATGAGGCCCACGGTGGACGTGATGGTGGGGATGAGAATCCCGGTCTTCTCGTCGTCCACCGAGAACAGCAGGTCCAGGCCGAGTCCACCGACTCCGCCCGCGAGCCCGGCAATGCTGGTCAGCCTGACGCGACTCGCGACGGGACGCCATGCGAGGGCGGCCGGTATTGCCGCTGCGAGCGCAATATCGCCTCCGAGCAGAGCAGCTGTAAGGAGGGCGTCGTCCTCTGCGTCTACCAGCACGCCGAAGGCGATGCCGTACCAAGTGCCCCACAGCGCGGCGTGGTTCACCAGCTCGGCGTCCCCCTCGGGAATCTCGCTGCGCCGCGTGAGGAAGAGCCCGGTGCCGAGCCCGGTCAACCCGCCGATCACGCCGGCGGCGAACGGCGCCGTCTGCGACTCCCCGTAGCAGCCGAACTCGTCGCAGTAGTCCGCGCCTCCGATCTCGAGCACCTGCTGCCACCCGATGAACTGCCAGGTGCCCCACCACTCGGCGAAGTTGACGGTGCTGGCCTGGCCCTTGCTCATGGAGTTCTTGCGAGAGTAGGCGCTGGACCACAAGAAGCCGGTCGGCCCACCCAGCAGCAGTCCGAGACCGAACGCCGTCTCGGAGGGCTCCTCGTCGAACGCGAGCGGTATTGCGACACCGAGCCAGAGGCCGAACAGGGTCTGGGCGACGATGAAGTTCGTGCGCCCGCTGGTGGCCGTGCGGATGCCGCGCAGCTCCTCCAGCAGCCGCTGCGCCTCCTGGGCCGCGGGGGTGCCGGCGTAGTGCCGCACGATGTAGCGCAGCAGATCCTCGGCGGTGTCCCACTCCTGCTCGGCCTGGAGCTGGCGCACCACGTCCACCAGCACTGCGGCGGTGTCGGCGGGAGTCTGCTGGGCCAGGAGGGGCGCGGCTATTGGCGTGGCTCCGCACAGCACCGCGCACGCAAGAAGAGCTCTCATCCTCATCATCCCGAACCTCCCCAATGGCTTACCGGTCTCAATACAGCGCGGGGGGCAGATCGTTCCGGCGACCATCTACCCCCCGCGTCAAGCCGGCTTCGAGGCGCCGCTAGACCGCCGGTGGCGGTGTTGGCCCAGCCTTTTTCTGCGCCATCATCTCGTCCACGGAGAGCGGGCTCGGACCGAACAGGAAGAGGGCCGCCAGCCTGGCGAGGTAGAGCAGGTTCACCTCGTAGCCGGGCATGCCGAACTGCGGGCCCTGGTCGGTCATGCCCACGATGTGCATGAAGTTGAAGCCGTTGGGCAGGTGCACGGTGAACAGGGCCACGAGCATTACCAGCCCTTGCAGCACCGTGACGATCATGACGAACGCACCCGCGATCAGCATGAGGCCGCCGCAGAACTCGACCAGCCCCACCACCCATGCCATGAGTCCAGCGGCCGGGACGCCTATCCCTTGCAGCATGCCGACGAAGCCCTCGTGCCCCGCACCGCTGAACAGCGCCTCCTTCAGATCGAACGGTTGAATGGGCTCAGCGCGGTCCGCGCCTCATTGACACACCGTGTGACCGGCCGCTGCGGTTCCCGGCGCGCCGTGCGTCACGCGAACTCGGGCGGGCGCCGCAGGTGGAATCCCGTAGCATCCTGATACGCCTTCGCCACCGCCAGCAGCTCCGACTCCCCGTACAGCTTGCCGACGAACGAGATGCTCACTGGCGTGCCGTCGTCACGGAACCCGTGGGGCAGCGTTACCGCGGGGTGCCCCGTGAGGTTGGTGGTGAGGAGGACGCTCCCACCGTACGACGGGGTGATGAACACGTCGATGCCGTCCATGGTGGCGTCTACGGCAGCCATGAGCATGGTGCGGACCCGGTTGGCCTGCACGTATTCCACCGCCGGCACGAGGCGCGAGCGCCGGAAGCTGGTGGGCCATGCCCGCCGGTCCTGCCGCACCAGGAGGTCGTCCCGGCCGCTGCGGGTGAGCTCGTCGAACGCGGCTGCCGCCTCGACGCTCAGCAGGAAGCGCAGCGACCGCACCGGGATGGTCTCGGGAAGCTCGATGGCAGTGGGCTCCACGCCCAGTGAGCGCAGCGCGTCTAGGGCCCGCATGTCGAAGTCGTACCAGTCGTGCTCCGCCTCGAAGGCGCTCTTGTAGTAGCCGATCTTGAGGCTCTGCAGGGGGAGCTCCGCGTTCCAATCGAACGGGAGATCGCGAGCCGTGGGGTCCTTACCGTCGGCGCCGTGAATCGCGTCCAACACCAGCGCGCAGTCTTCCACGGTGCGGCACAGTGGACCCAGCTTGTCCATGCTCCACGACAGGGCCATGGCCCCATAGCGGCTCACCCGCCCGAACGTGGGGCGCAGCCCCGTCGCCCCGCACCGTGTGGCGGGCGACACGATCGAGCCCAACGTCTCGCTCCCGATGCTGAAGCCCACGCACCCGGCCACCGTGGCCGATGCCGATCCGGCCGACGAGCCACTCGAGCCCTGCTCGAGGTTCCACGGATTGCGCGTCTTTCCCCCGAACCAGACGTCGCCCATGGCCAACGCGCCGAGGGTGAGCTTGGCAATGAGCACCGCCCCCGCCTCCTCGAGTCGGCGCACCACCGTAGCATCGTACGGGATCACCTGATCCTCGTACGGCATGGCTCCCCAGGTGGTGCGGTACTCGTCCTCAGCGAGCAGGTCCTTGGCGCCCCAGGGGATGCCATGCAGCGGGCCGCGGTACAGTCCCTGCGCGAGCTCCGCATCTGCCCGCCGGGCCTGCCGCATGGCGAGCTCCTCGGTGAACGTCACCACGCACTCCAGCTTGGGGGCGTGGCGCTTGAGCCGGTTCAGGTACATCCGTGTGAGCTCGACCGACGAGGCCTGGCGCGAATGGACCAATTCGGCCAGGTCGGTCACCGACCAGAACGCCGCCTCCTCGAGGTCGGCGGGGCGCTGCACCTCCGGGTGTCGGGTGCGGCGCTTGGGGTAGCGCCGGACCTGCGGTGTGCGTCCCGGGAGGACCGGATCGAACAAGAGGGCGGGGTGCACACTGTTGGGGACGTGCACCTCGCGAATGGCCTCGTACGCCTCGAGGTTGCGGTTGAGACCCTCCGCCATCATCTCGCGCTCGGCGTCGGTGAACTGGAGACCGGCCACCGCCTCGGCGTGGGCCAGCATCTCCTTGGTGATCCTCGCCTCTTCCTGCTGGGTGAGGGCCCAGAGGGTCGGTGAGAGGGCGGCGAAGTAGGCCATGAACTGGCGCCGGTCGATGTGTGCGGGCTGAGAGCGCTCGTCGGTCATGGGATGTCCGGTCGTGGATGGTTCCTACCGCTGGATGGATCGGGAGAAGATGAGGTACGCGCCGCGGGGGCGCCAGCGGGACGGGGAACGGGGAACGGTGCGGCCAATCGGGAAGCGGGAAACGGGAGGCGGGAAGCAACCCGCCTATCGGGAGCCTGACTCGCTTCCCCCTTCCCGCTTCCCGCGTCGGTCGTGGAGAGGCTGGCCTACCCCGCCACTCCCTCCAACACCCGCCTCATCCGGGCTTTGACGTCCTCTGCGAGCGGCGCGAGCGCGTGGATTCCAGTTATCCCGAGCTGCTTGACCGGATCCAATGCCGCCACGACGCTCTTGGCGGGATCGTCGGTGGCGTACACGATCACGTTGCAGGGCAGCAGCAGCCCGATGTCCTGCTCGGTCGAGAGCGCCTTGTGGGCCAGCGGGGGATTGCACGCCCCCAGGATGACGTAGGGCCGGAAGTCCACGTCCAACTTCTGCTTGAGGGTGGCCCTCACGTCGATCTCCGTCAGGACGCCGAACCCCTCCTTGCTGAGCTCCTCCCGGGCGCGCTCCACCGCCCGCTCGTAGGGGAGCGCGACCTCAACGTTCAGTCCGTATGTCGTTGGCTGTTCGACCATGTGACTCTCCTCGCTTCCCACGCGCGGAGCCTGCGGTGCGCCCCGCGACGCTTCCGACCTGCAACTGTTTCGGACCGACACTAAAGGTAAAGAGCAGGCCTCCTGCCGAAAGTTGACCTCGTGCGTCGAGATAGGTAGTATTTGCGGCCGGCTCCGTGACGATGCGGGGCCGGTTGGTTTCTAGGAACCCCTACGCACAATGGACGCAGAGAAACGGACCCTGGTGGGTGTGGCGCTGGCCTCGCTCGCGGTCGTGCTGGCCGCCTGCGGTGGAGACTATCCCCAGTCGACCCTGCATCCCACCGCGGACTTTGGCAGCGAGATCGACGCCCTCTACCGGACGATCGTCTGGTGGGCGCTGGGCGTCTTCGTGGTCGTGGAGACCGCGCTCATCATCGCGATCTTGAAGTTCCGGGACCGGCCGGGCGCGCCGGCGCCGAGGCACGTGCACGGCAGCACGCTGCTGGAGATTTCCTGGACCCTGGCGCCTGCCGTGGTGCTGATCTTCATCGCGGTCCCGACCATCCGTACCATCTTCCGCACCGACGGTGCCCCGCCCGAGGGCGCGATGCAGGTCGAGGTAGTCGGGCATCAGTGGTGGTGGGAGTTCCGCTACCCCGACCTCGGCATCGTCACGGCCAACGAGTTACGGGTCCCCGCGGGCGAGCCCGTGACGCTCGTCATGACCTCCGCCGACGTGATCCACAGCTTCTGGGCGCCGAAACTCGGCGGGAAGCGGGATGTGATGCCGGGCAGGAGCACCCGGATCTCGTTCACACCCGACTCGGTCGGCGTCTTCTTCGGGCAGTGCGCCGAGTTCTGCGGCGAGTCGCACGCCAACATGCGGATGCGCGTGGTGGTGGAGGACTCGGCCGGCTTCGCGGCGTGGGTGGAGCGGGAGCGGACCGCGCCGCCGGGCGCGGAGACGCTCACCGGCGACCTGGCGCGGGGGCTCGAGGTGTTCCGCACCAAGGGGTGCATGGCGTGTCACGCAATCGAGGGTGTGGCGGCTGGAGTACTCGGTCCGAACCTGACGCACGTCGGCAGCCGCGGCACGATTGCGGCAGGGATCCTCCCCAACACGGCCGAGGGGCTTGCGCGGTGGATTCGGGATCCCGCGGGTGAGAAGCCAGGCAGCCTGATGCCACAGATGCCCATGACCGAGGAGGAGCTCGCGGCGTTGGTCGCGTACCTCCAGAGCCTGAACTGACGGAACGGCGCATGGCAACGACTCTCGACCAACATGCCGCGGCCGTGGTCAAGGCCCCGTCGGGCATCTGGAGCTGGATCACGACGACTGACCACAAGCGGATCGGGGTCCTGTACGGGGTCTCGGCGTTCGCGTTCTTCCTGCTGGGTGGGCTCGAGGCGCTCATCATGCGGCTGCAGCTCTCGGCGGCCGGCAACGACGTCGTAAGTGCCGAGCTGTACAACGAGCTGTTCACCATGCACGGCACGACCATGGTGTTCCTGGCGGTCATGCCGTTGTCGGCGGCGTTCTTCAACTTCATCGTGCCGCTGCAGATCGGGGCTCGGGACGTGGCCTTCCCGCGGCTCAACGCGTTCAGCTACTGGGTGTTCCTGCTGGGCGGCCTGTTCATGAACGCCAGCTTCCTGATCGGCGCCGCGCCCAACGCCGGCTGGTTCGGCTACGCCAACCTGACGTCGGCCCAGTACTCGCCCGGTCTGCACGTGGACTTCTGGGTGATCGGCCTGCAGGTGCTGGGGATCGCCTCCATCGCCGCCGGGATCAACTTCATCGTCACAATCGTGAACCTGCGAGCGCCCGGCATGCGCCTCATGCGGATGCCTGTGTTCACATGGATGACGTTGGTGACGCAGTTCATCATCGTGACCGCGTTCCCCGTCATCACGGTGGCGCTGGTGTTCCTGCTGTTCGACCGGCTATTCGGCACGAACTTCTACTCTGTCGCGGCCGGCGGCGACGTGCTGCTGTGGCAGCACCTGTTCTGGCTGTTCGGCCACCCTGAGGTGTACATCCTCATCCTGCCGGCGATGGGGATCATCTCGGAGGTAATCCCGACCTTCTCGCGCAAGCCGCTGTTCGGCTACGCGGTCGTGGTGTACTCCGGGCTGCTCATCGCCATCCTGGGGTGGGGAGTGTGGGCGCACCACATGTTCCAGGTGGGGCTCGGCCCCATCGCCGACTCGGTCTTCTCGGCCACCACGATGCTCATCGCCATTCCCACCGGTGTGAAGATCTTCAACTGGATCGCCACCATGTGGGGCGGCCGCCTGAAGTTCACCACGGCGATGCTCTTTGCCATCGGGTTCATCGCGATGTTCATCGTCGGCGGGCTCTCGGGAGTGATGCACTCCTCCCCGCCGGCCGACCTGCAGCAGACCGACACGTATTTCGTGGTGGCTCACTTCCACTACGTGCTGGTGGGCGGCGCCGTGATGGGGCTGTTCGCCGGGATCTACTACTGGTGGCCCAAGGTGTTCGGGCACCAGCTCAGCGAGGCGGTGGGCAAGTGGCACTTCTGGCTCACCGTGATCGGTGCCAACCTGACGTTCTTCCCGATGCACTTCATCGGGCTGTTGGGGATGCCGCGGCGGGTATACACGTACGCCCCCGAGCTGGGGCTCGACGCGATGAACCTGGTTGCCACCGTCGGCGCGTTTGCCATGGCCTTGGGCACGCTGGTCTTCGTGGCGAATGTCGTGTACGCGCGCCGCAAGGGCGCCCCGGCGAGCGGCAATCCGTGGGACGGCGCCATGCTGGAGTGGTCCATGGCATCGCCCCCGCCGGTGTACAACTTCTCGGTCATCCCCGCGGTGAAGTCGCGGCTGCCGCTCTGGTCGGACGACGGGTACTCGCCGCGTCCGCTCCCCGAGACGCCGCCGCAGCCGATCCATCTGCCGGGCGGCTCCTACTGGCCGCTGGTGACGGCGGTGGGGATAGTGGTGGGCGCCATCGGTGGCATCACGCAATCCCTGTGGGTGACGCTCCTGGGCGCAGCGATCGTGGTCGGCAGCATCTACGCGTGGGCCTTCGAGCCGTTTGAGGTGTGAGCATGAGCGAAGCTGTGGCGGGCCATCACACCAGCACCGGTCTCGACAGCCGGAAGATCGGCTTCTGGACGTTCATCGGGTCCGAGTGTCTGCTGTTCGGCTCCCTGATCTCGACCTACCTGGTATACCAGGGAAAGAGTGTCGTCGGGCCGACCCCGCACGAGATCCTGAATATCCCCCTGACGTCCGTGAGCACCTTCGACCTGCTGATGTCGAGTTTGGCAATGGTGCTGGCGCTCGCCGCGGTGAGCCGGGGCGACAAGGTCTGGGCGCGCGTGTGGATCGCCACCACGGCCCTCCTCGGCCTGGTATTCCTCGGATTCCAGGCGTACGAGTTCATCAGCTTCGTGCACGAGGGCCTCACGCTTCAGGTGAACCTGTTCGGCTCCACCTTCTTCGTGCTGACCGGCACGCACGGCGCCCACGTGCTCGTGGGCGTGATCTGGCTGCTGACGCTGCTGGTGCGGTCCTTCCAGGGGAAGTTGGGGCCCGAAAAGGCGATGAACGTGGAGCTCGCCGGCCTCTACTGGCACTTCGTGGATGTGGTGTGGATCGTCATCTTCACCGTTGTCTACCTGCTACAGTAACGGGCAATCGCCATGAGTGAGCAGCCAAGCAACCAGGAGCACGGACATCCCGGCGTCGGCACCTACCTGACGGTCGCGGCCGTCCTCACGATCATCACGCTGGTGGAAGTGGGGGTGTTCTACGTGCCGGCGTTCCAGGGTGTCCTGGCCCCGATCCTGCTCACGCTGTCGGGGGCGAAGTTCGTCCTCGTGGTAGGCTTCTACATGCACCTCAAGTTCGACCACCAGCTCTTCCGGGTGATCTTCACGGTGCCCCTCCTCATCGCGGTCGCCGTGGCGGTTGCGCTGCTCTTCCTCTTCGGGGTCGTTGCCCTGACCTGACATGTAAGGCGCCGGAGCGTGGGCAGGTGCCCGCCACTCCGGCGCCGATTTGCAGTCGTCCTCGTTACTGCGTGATGCGCCGGATCGAGTCGGCCGACTCGTCGATGGCGGCGCCCAGCGGGTGCGCTGCTAGCTGCTCTCGCAGCCGTGGGTGCGAACGCCACAGGAAGTAGCTCATGCCGCCTGCCGCAATGGCGTTGCCGATTGCGACGCTCCACCACGCCAGCGCGCCGAGCAGAGGCTGTGCCCAGACCACCAGCACGATGTAGAAGCCGAACTCGAAGGCGGCGAACCCCACTGCGGCCAGGAACACGACCGCGGGCATGCGTTCCGCCTGGCAGGCGAGGGCGGCGGCGATCGTGCCGACGATCAGGAACGTCATGACGTGCACCAGCGTGTAGCCCGCGACCGCCTGCGCAGTGATCTCCACTTGTGCGGGATCCTGCAGGCCCCAGAACAGCGCCGAGCCCAGCATGCTCGGAGTGTAGAATGGCTCCCGCGCGATGGTATCGACGACTAGGAACCAGAGGGCGATGGCCGCGGCGCCGACGAGACCGGCCACCATACCTTCGCGGAGAATACGCTTGACGTTCATACCGCCTTTCCCGTTGGGGTGGTGAAACGCGAGCTATCTAGGTACTCCGGGACGAACCGCCGGTCAAGTGCCGCCACGGGTAACGCCCGGGCGTTGCGACCGGGTTCCCGTCATGTTTGCTTTGTGTCCCGAGCGACGTGCGGCCCTGCGCCACACGTTGGTTGCCCTGGTCAACAGTGAGCTACAGCCCGACGTGCCGCAGATAGCCCTCACTCGCAGTCGGAGCGCCGATTACCTCGAGCTGACCAAGCCGAATATCGTCGGGATGATCCTGATGACGGTGGCAGCGGGGTTCTATCTCGGCGCGCCGGGTGGCGTGAGCGGCCTCCTGCTGCTGCACACGCTGCTCGGCTCGGCGATGGTGGCGGCGGGGAGCAACGCGCTGAATCAGGTGCTCGAGCGAAAGATCGACGCGCGGATGCGGCGCACGGAGAACCGGCCGCTGCCGGCCGGGCGGCTCGGAGTGTCGCAGGCAACACTGGTCGCGTGGACGTTGGGACTCGCCGGCGTCGGGTATCTGGCCATATTCACCAACCCGATCGTGGTCCTGTTGGCCGCCGCGACGCTCGGCTCCTACGTCTTCGTCTACACCCCGCTCAAGCGGAAGACCTCGCTGTGCACGCTGGTGGGAGCGGTACCCGGTGCGCTGCCTATAGTGGGAGGGTGGGCTGCGGCCAGCGGGACGGTGCCGCTGGCGGCGTGGGTGCTGTTCGGGATCCTGTACCTCTGGCAGCTGCCGCACTTCCTGGCGCTCGCCTGGATCTGCCGGGACGACTATGAGCGGGCCGGTCTCCGCATGTTGAGCGTGACCTCCGGGGCCGAGGCGACCTTTCGCCAGGCGTTGGCCTTCACGCTGGCGCTCCTGCCGCTGAGTCTGCTACCGAGCGTGCTCGGCACGACGGGACCGGTCTACTTCTTCGGCGCGCTGCTCTGCGCGCTGTGGCTCATCTGGGCCACCGTCGCCGCGGCACGCGATCGCTCGAAGGCCACCGCCCGGCGGCTCTTCCTGGTCACGGTGGCGTACCTGCCCGCCGTGCTGCTCCTGATGGTCCTGGACAAGGCGTTGTGAGGCGGCCGGGTCAGCTCCTGACCGCCGCGGTGCTGCTCGCGGCGTGCGCTCCCGGCCCCGCGACGCACCCGGCACCCCTGTCCGGCGATTCGGCGCGGTTCGAGGACTTCTCCGCCCACTACGTCGACGGCGAATTTCGCCCGGAGCGGGATGGCGATGATCTGCACGCGTCCCTCCGTGCTGGGGCGGAGGCGGCCGAGCTAGCGGCGGCGCGCCGCGTACTGGACGAGCTCCACGCGATCGACACCAACGCGCTCACCACCCAGCAGCGCATCGACTGGCTACTCGTCGAGGCCCGGGCCAAGCGGACCCTAGCCGATACGGTGCTGCGGCGGGCCGAGCGAGTGCCGACGCGGTACATCACGCTGGGCGGGGTCTACTGGCAGGTGGCGGGCGACGCCGAGCCCACGGCCGAGGATTGGGCGGAGGCGCTAGAGACGCTCGAGCAAGCGCCCGGCGCTCTGGCCATCGGACGGGAGCGGCTGGTGGACCCGCCTCCCCTCTGGGTCTGGCTTGCCGAGCGGAGCGCGCGCAGCTTCGTGGACTTCCTGGCCGGCGATTTCGTGAAGCGGGCGGCCGGGGCGCCCGACACGCTGCGGGAGCGGCTCACGGCCGCGGCCCGCGCCGCGAGCGCGGCGCTCGAGGGCTACGTTGCCTTCCTCACCGACACGCTGCGCCCGGGAGGGGACGACTCCTGGGCGGTGGGGAGCGAGTACTACGACTGGGTGCTGCGCGAGGTGAACTTCCTGCCGTACACTGCGGAGACGATGATCGCGGAGGGGTACCGCATCCACAGGGCCACCAGGGCGGCGCTGGACTCGCTGGCCCACTCCGTGGACTCCGCCAAGTCGTGGCGGGACCTGGTAGAGCAAATGCAGACGCGCCACCCCGAGCCCGGGAACATCTTGAGTGAGTACGAACGGGAGTCCCGCCGCGTGGAGGCGCTGCTCATCCAGAACGACCTGATCCGCATCCCGCCGTGTGAGGATCTTCTTCTGGTGCCGACCCCGCCGGCCCTCAGGGAGACGTACGCCTGGGGCGGCTACGGCGGCATTCGGGAGCGGGACGGCGTCATGGTCGGGCGCTTCTTTGTGACCGACGTTGTCCCGGGGATGACGCCCGAACAGGTGGACGACAAGCTGCGGGCCCAGAACTACGGGTGGATAGCGGTCATCGCGCTGCACGAGGGCTATCCCGGGCACCACCTGCAGAACGTGTACCTCCGCGCCAACCCGCGCGCGCTGCGGCGTGACTTCGGCAACAGCTACTACGGCGAGGGATGGGCCCTCTACGCCGAGCACTGGATGCTGCGCGCGGGGCTATTCACGACCACCGACCAGCAGCTAGCCCAGCTCCAGATGCGGCTGTGGCGCACGGCCCGGGTGATTGTCGATCCCTCCCTGCACACCGGCCGCATGAGCTACGACGAAGCGGTGCGCTTCTTCATGGACGAGGTCGGGCTCACCCGGTCGGCGGCCGAGGCCGAGGTGAACCGCTACACTACCTGGCCCACGCAGGCGCCGTCATACATCATCGGCTGGCTCGAGATCGAGAAGCTCAAGGCCGAGCTCCAGGCCGAGCTGGGCGAGCAGTTCGACGAGAAGCGGTTCCACGAGACGCTGCTCGAGCAGGGGAGCCTGCCGCTGGCGCTGATGCGGCGGGCGATGTGGGAGGAGATGATCGGCCGCCCCGCCCCACCGCTCCCAGATTCCGAATGAAGAACGGGCGCCGATCACCCGACGCCCGTTCGATCTATGTACAAGCCGGCCGAAACCGGCTGAGGGGGAGGCTTCTGCTAGTTCCCTGCGCGCACCCGCACGACGCTCGAGCCGCTCTGGTTCCCACGCACCTGGTACACCCGCAGCGACACGATGCTTCCGGCCGGGACGTTGTTCAGCGCTTCCTCGAGCTCGCTCACCGTGCTGACGCGGTGGCCGTTGACGTGGGTGATGATGTCGAGCACACCCTGTCGCGGGCTGGCCGGTGCGAGTGCCTTGCCCCGCGCCGGGCCGTCCGGGTCGACGCTCACGATGATCGGTCCACGGTTCTCGGCGCTGATTCCCCCCCGTGATGCCAGTCCCGCGGGGAACGCGTCCAGCTCCAGGCCCAGCTTCGACTGGTAGGAGGCCGTTTCGCCCCGCTCGGGGCGGTCGAGGCTCGCGATCTGGGGCTCCTGCTGGGTGTTGGCTGCACCCAGCACCACCGGGATGTCGAGGCGCTGCCCGCCCTGGCGCATCACGGTGACGGTGATCTGGTCGCCGGGCCGCTTGAAGCCGACCATCTGCTGTAGCTGAGCCACGTAGTCCACCCGCTCGCCGTCCACCGCGATGATCACGTCGCCCTGCTCGATGCCCCCCAACTTGGCGGGGCTGTCGTCGCTCGCGAAGTCCGCGACCATCACGCCCCGGACCTCGTCGAGGCCCACGAACTCGGCGTCCTCGGGGTCGGCGTCCCGGATGCTGATGCCGAGCGCCGCCCGCGTCACCTTGCCGTCCTCAATGAGTTGCTCCGAGACGATGCGGGCAAGGTTGATCGGAATGGCGAACGAGTAGCCGGCGTAGAAGCCGGTGCGGCTCGCGATGGCGGAGTTCACGCCCACCACCTGGCCGTTGATGTTGACCAGCGGGCCGCCCGAGTTCCCGGGGTTGATGGCCGCATCGGTCTGGATGAAGTCCTGAATGTTCCACTGCGAGCTGTTCAGGCCGGCGAGCCCGCGGCCCCGGCCGCTCACGATGCCGGCCGTCACGGTGAAGGTGAACGCCTCGCCCAGCGGGTTCCCGATGGCGAGGACCCACTCGCCCACGCGGAGGTCGTCGGAATCGCCCAGGGAAACACTGGGCAGGTCCCGGGCGTCGATCTTGATGACCGCCACGTCGGTGTTCCTGTCGCCGCCGACCACTTCCGCCTCGTACTGGCGGCCGTCGAACAGCGTGACGTCGAGCCGGTCGAAGCCTTCCACCACGTGATTGTTCGTGACGATGTATCCGTCCGCGGAGATGAGGAATCCGCTCCCCGTGCCGCGCCGCGGCGGCTGCTGCTCGGGAATGTCGAAGAACCGATCGAACGGCGACGGCACCGGCGCTCGCTCCCGCTCGCGCCTCGTCGCGGCCGCGTCGATGAAGACCACCGCCGGCCGGACCGCCTCGGCCACGGCAGCGAAGGCGTTGCCCAGATCGACGATCGGCTGCGCGGCCTCGACCGGTGCCGGTCGGTCCACGATCACGGTGCGGCTGGGCTGCTGGGCGAACGTATTGCTCGGGACGTCGACCACCGACACGAACGCCACCGCCAGTGCCAGGGCGACACCCACCAGTGCTCCGAACTTGATCCACTCTCGGCTACGTGACATCTCCACCACCTGAGGGGAGGTTGCGTCCTGCTGACTTGCCTACTGCGTCTGTAATCTAACCCCAACCGGGGCGGGAGTTTCCCCCCGCCCCGGGCCGGCCCCTGCAGAGCCGGCTGCTACTTGTCCTCGTCCACTATCTCGTAGTCGGCTTCGACCACGTCCTCCGGCTGCTGAGCGCCCTCGCCACCCGGCGCCTCGGCGCCGGCGGGTTCCGACGCCTGCTGTGCCTGCGCCGCCTGATAGAGCGAGGCACCGGCGGCCGAGTAGGCCTGGGACAGCTCCTCCAGGGCCGACTTGATCTCGGAGGCGTCTCCCGAGCGGAGGGCCTTCTTGGCGCCCTCCACCGCGCCGTCGAGCCGCTCCTTCTGCGAGCTCTCCAACTGGTCGGCCCACTCCTTCATGTTCTTCTCGACCTCGTAGACCATCGCATCCAGCCGGTTGCGCGCATCGATCTCCTCGCGGCGCTGCTTGTCCTCGGAGGCGTGCGACTCGGCGTCCTTGACCATCCGGTCGATCTCGGAGTCCGACAGGCCGCTCGAGGCCTCGATGCGGATCTTCTGCTCCTTGCCGGTGGCCTTGTCCTTGGCCGACACGTGCAGGAT
>CAYGBV010000016.1:0-55199 GCA_964348295.1 uncultured Gemmatimonadaceae bacterium | reverse complement strand
GAACATCTTCGTGGGCCAGACCGAGGCGCCGCTCATGATCCGGCCCTTCGTAGGGAGGATGACCTACTCCGAGCTCAACACGGTGATGGTGGGCGGCTTCGCCACCATCGCCGGCGGTGTGATGGCGGCATACGTGGCCATGCTGTCGCCGTACTTCCGAGACATCGCCGGACACCTGCTCACCGCCAGCGTGATGAACGCGCCGGCGGCGCTGTACATCTCCAAGATCCTGCTGCCGGAGGTGGACCAGCCAGTGACCAAAGGGAAGCTCAAGGTCACCGTGGAGAAGGAAGAGGCGAACGTCATCGATGCCGCAGCCGGTGGGGCCGCGCAGGGTCTCAAGCTGGCGTTCAACGTGGCGGCGATGTTGCTGGCCTTCGTGGCGCTGATCGCGATGATCAACTACCTGGTGGGCGGCATCGCCGGGCTGGTGGGCATCGAGGGCCTCACCCTGGAGCGGATCTTCGGCTGGGTGCTGGCGCCGCTGGCGTTGGTCATGGGCGTGCCCTGGGCCGACGCCGGCACCGTGGGTGCGCTGGTGGGGGTCAAGGTGGTGCTCACCGAGTTCATCGCCTACCTGCAGCTCGCCGGCACCATGGCAGTTGACGGCGCGATCTCGCCCAAGGGCGCGGTAATCGCTACGTATGCGCTGCTCGGCTTCGCCAACTTCCCCTCCATCGCCATCCAGATCGGCGGGATTGGGGGGATCGCGCCGGAGCGGCGCGGCGACCTCTCCCGCCTCGGGCTCAAGGCGATGGTCGGCGGCAACCTGGCGGCGTTCACGTCGGCGAGTCTGGCGGGGATGCTCGTATGAGGGAAACGGGGAACGGGGAAGTGTCGATCTAGCCATCGCCGCGGTGCGGGAGCGGTTGGGAGACCTCGAGCCTCGGGCAGCGGTTGTGCTGGGGTCCGGGCTCGGCGGCCTCGCCGAAGCGGTCTCGGCGCCCACCCGGATTCCGTATGAGGACATCCCGGGCTTCCCCACCCCCCGGGTGGAGGGCCACGCCGGAGAGCTGATCGCCGGCGAGCTGGAGGGCGTTTGCGTCATCCTGCAGAGCGGGCGGTTCCATCTCTATGAGGGGCACCCCCCCGACACGGTAGCCCTAGCGGTGCGCGTGATCGCCGGGCTTGGCGTCGAGACCCTGGTCGTAACCAACGCCGCGGGCGGGCTGTGCCCGGCCTTTCAGGTCCCCACCCTGATGCTCATTGCCGATCACGTGAACCTCATGTGGCGCAACCCCCTCATCGGGCCGGTCCAAGAGGGGGAGGAGCGCTTCCCCGACATGGCGGTGCCGTACGACCAGGAGCTGCGCGAGCTAGCGCGGCAGGCAGCCCGGGAGCGGGGGATCCGGCTGGAGGAAGGCGTCTACGCGGGGGTCCTGGGTCCTAGCTATGAGACACCCGCCGAGATCCGCATGCTCCGGCGGCTCGGGGTGGACGCCATCGGGATGTCCACCGTGCCCGAGGTCGTGACGGCCCGGGCCCGCGGACTCCAGGTGCTGGGGATCTCGAGCATCACCAACGCCGCCGCGGGGCTGTCGGGTGAGCCGCTGTCGCACGAGGAGGTGCTGGAGGCAGGGCGGCGGCTGGCGGCGGATCTTGAAGTCATTGTGAGGGGGGTACTTAGGGGTCTCTGACGGCGACGGGACTCGCTTGCTCGGCCGGGCTGCGTAAGCCTTCCCCCGGCCCCACCACCCCTCCCGGGAGCGGCCTTCGGCCCAACCCTCACGGGCCGGGCGCCCGGATGCTCGCTCAGGTGGGCACCCGGCCTCGCTCTTCCCGCTTCCCGCTCCCCGTTTCCCCCCTGTTCACCCCCACGGACCCCTTTCAGATTGCAACCCTTTTCTCCATGGTAGTGTCTCCTAGACAGCGACGACCCACGAGCTCGGGGGTTGGGTGGACGAACAAGCACTGATCGCCGGCGTCCGCGCCGGAGAGCCACAAGCGGAACGGGCGCTGTACGACCAGCACGTCGATCGGATCTACCGGCTGGCGTACCGGATGACCGGCGATGACGAGCTGGCCCGGGATTTCACCCAGGACACGTTCATCCGGGTCTTCGACAAGATCGAGCAGTTCCGGGGCGACGCGGCGCTCGCCACATGGCTCCGATCGATCGCGGTGAGCGTGATACTGAACGGGCTCAGGAAGGTGAAGCGATGGCGGCAGCGTGAGGTGGGGCTGAAGGTGGCCGATGCGGCCGGGACCGATCCCCGTCAGGCCGAGCCCGATCTGAAGGAGAGACTGCAGGGCGCGATAGACGGGCTGCCGGACAAATACCGAATGGTGTTCGTGATGCACGACGTGGAGGGATACACGCACGAGGAGATCAGTGAGGTGCTGGGCATGCAGCTCGGCACCTCCAAGGCGCAGCTCTCGCGGGCCCGTGCCAAGCTGCGGGAGTCCCTCGCGGAGTTCGCCGGAGAGTGGGCGTCATGACTGAAGAGAAGTTCCAGGAGTTCTTGCGCGACGCGGCGCAGGACTACCACCGGCCGCCGGAGCCGCCACGCGCAGAGATGTGGCAGGCGATCCGGGCAGCACGGCGGGCGCAGGAGGCGGAGCGGGCCCGTCGCGCCTGGCGGTGGCAGCGCCGGGCGGTGCGCTCCCCGCTGGTGCGCTGGGGCGTGGGAATCGCCGCCGCGCTCGTGATCGGGGTTGGCATCGGGCGGCTCATGCCACGGGGCGGGGGCACGCAGCTCGCGGGCGGCCCCGGGGCTGAGCCCGCCGCCGAAACTGCGGGGCCGGGCGCAGCGTACCAGCTCGCCGCTACGCAGCACCTGGGACAGGTGGAGGTGTTCCTCACCTCGTTCCGGGTCGATGCGCGCACCGGCCGATCGGTGAGCGACTCGCCGGCTGAGGCGCGGCAGCTGCTCAGCACCACACGGCTGCTGCTCGACTCCCCGGCGTCGGATGACGCGCAAATGCGTACGCTGCTGGAAGACATCGAGCTGGTCCTCGTCCAGATCGCCCAGTTCGCGGGCGAGCGTGACGACGAGGAGCTGGATCTGATCGACGACGGTATGGAACGGCGGAGCGTGCTGCTCCGGCTGCAGACGGCGCTGACCGGCCAGCCGAGCATGGTCGGCGTGCAAGGAGTGCTCTGATGCGGAACAAGAACACGACTCTCGGACTCATCACCAGCGGACTCGCGGTGGCGGCACTGTGGGTCGGCTCGCCCGTCGGCGCGCAGGCGCAGCAGGCGTCGGCGGTGAGCCTGCGCGCAGGCCGGGGTGCCGCACCCGCCGCCGAGGTGCCGCGTGCGGGCTGGCTGCAGCAGGATCCCGCGGACTCGCTGTACCGCGCAGGGCGCAGGGCGCTCAACGCCGGCGACTACCGTGAGGCAGCCGACTACTTCGCCACCATCCGGGTGCGGCATCCCAACTCCGGGTACGCGGCCGATGCCTTCTACTGGGAGGCCTACGCGCGGTATCGCGGCGGCAACACCGAGGACCTGAGGGTGGCGCGCGAGCTGCTCAAGCAGCAGGCGCAGGAGCACCCCGACGCCGCCACGGCGCGTGACGCAGAGGTCCTGCTGGCCCGGGTGCAGGGCACCCTGGCGCGCCGGGGAGACGCGGAGGCCGCCGAGGACGTGGCGATCGCCGCTGCTCCTGAGCCGCCAGAGCCCCCCGAGCGGCCCGAGCGGCCCCCGCGCCCGCCCAGGCCGCAGCGGCACGAAGATGACATTCGCGTCGCCGCGCTGAACGCGTTGCTCCAGATGAACGCGGAGCAGGCGATCCCGATCCTCAAGAGAGTGCTGGAGAAGCGGGACGAGGGCTCGGTGGAGCTGCGCCGCAAGGCGGTGTTCCTCGTCTCCCAGAAGCACACTGACGAGACCGCCGCGATCCTGCTCGACGCGGTCCGCCACGATCCCGATGCCGAAGTGCGCGCCCAGGCCGTGTTCTGGCTGTCGCAGGTGCCGGGTGAGGAGGCCGTGATCGCGCTCGACTCCGTGCTGCTCCACTCCACGGACCGCGCTGTGCAGGAGAAGGCGGTGTTCGCGCTGTCCCAACACTCGAGCCGTCGGGCGGGGCAGGCGCTGCGCAACTACGCGCAGCGGGACGACGTGCCGGAGGAGCTCAGAGAAAAGGCGATTTTCTGGCTGGGCCAGCACCACGATCCCCAGAGCCGGGCGTTCCTGCGGCAGCTATACGGCCAACTCCGGAGCCAGGAGCTCAAGGAGCGTGTGATCTTCTCGATCTCCCAGCACGCGACGGAGGAGAACTCTCGCTGGCTCATGGACCGTGCGCTCGATCCCGACGAATCGCTTGAGATGCGCAAGAAGGCACTGTTCTGGGCGGGGCAGAGTCACGAGATCTCCATGTCGGACCTCGTGCGGCTGTACGACAGCATGGACGATCTCGAGATGAGGGAGCAGCTGATCTTCGTGTACTCGCAGCGCCACGAGCCCGAGGCGGTGGACAAGCTGATGGACATTGCGAGGAACGATCCTAACCCGGACCTGCGGGAGAAGGCGGTGTTCTGGCTGGGGCAGTCGCATGATCCGCGGGTGGCGGACTTCCTGCTCGAGCTGATCACCCAGGAAGTGCCGTAGGTCGAGGCCTAGACTGAGGAGAACGGATGATGCGGTTCTTTCCCCTAGTGGCAGTGGTCGGCGGCATCGCGCTCACCGGCGTGACCTATGACGCGCCCGGCCCTACGGCGTGGAACGCAGTCCTGCAGGAGTGTGAGGACCAGGAGCTGCAGCGCGCGGCCATGAATGCGCTGTTGCAGATGGACGCCTACCAGGCAATGCCGATCGTGCTGAAGGTGCTCGAGCGACGCGACCCGTGCTCGGTCGAGCTCAGGCGCAAGGCGGTGTTCGTGGTCTCCCAGCACGAGACCGACGAGACGGCGTCGATCTTGCTCAATGTGGTGCGCGACGATCCGGACGCCGACGTCCGAGCCAAGGCGGTGTTTTGGCTCTCTCAGGTGCCGGGCGAGGAGACGGTCATCGCGCTCGATTCCCTGCTGCTGCACTCCACCGACCGCGCGGTGCAGGAGAAGGCGCTATTCGCGCTGTCGCAGCACGAGAGCGATCGGGCGGGGCAGGCGCTGCAGAGCTACGTGCAGCAGCCGGAGCAGCCCGAGGCCCTGCGGGCGAGGGGCATCTTCTGGCTGAGCCAGCACGGCGCCTCGCAGAACGTGGACTTCCTGCGGCAGCTATACGACCAGCTCGAGAGCCGCAGGCTCAAGGAGCGCGTGATCTTCGCGCTGTCGCAGCGGGAAGAGCCGGAGGCGGTGGATCACCTGATCGCCATCGCCCGCACGGAGACCGACCGCCACCTGCAGAAGAAGGCGCTGTTTTGGCTGGGGCAGTCGGACGATCCGCGGGTGGCCGACTTCCTCCTGGAGATCATCGGACAATGACCACCAGGACGCTGGCCAGTGCCGTCGGGCTCCTGGCTATGGGGCTCGTGACGGCTCCCCCGGCGTGGGGCCAGTCGCTGGCTGACCGGGTAGGAGCGGTGCGCGACGGGCAGGTGCGGATGAGCTTCACCGCCAAGCCGGGGGTGTGCGGCGACGGGCACAACATCAGCACGCGCCGCAGCACCCGCGACTGGGAGAGCTGGTGCGAGCCCGGTCCGGTGCGGGTGGCCCTGGACGTGAGCCGCGGCGAACTCGTGGATCTCGATACCTACATCGGGGGCCGCTGGCGGGAGCGCCCCAACGTGACCGACCTCGGGATGGTGCCGGCGCCCGAGGCGGCCGACTACTTCCTGGGGCTCGCTGCCACCGCGCCGGGCCGCGTTTCGAAACACGCCGTTCTGCCCGCGATGCTGGCCGACAGCGCCGAGGTGTGGCCGGGGCTGCTTCGCGTCGCGAAGGACGAGGATCGGCCCACCGAGACCCGTAAGAGCGCGGTCTTCTGGCTGTCGCAGGCCGCGGGCAGGGTGGCGGCCGAGGGGCTCGAGGAGATCGTACTGGACGAAGACGAAGACTACGCCGTGCGGAAGAGCGCGGTTTTCGCGCTGTCGCAGCTGCCCGACGACGAGGGAGTGCCGATTCTGGTCCGGGTCGCCCGCACTCATCGCGATCCACGGATCTTGAAGCAGGCAATCTTCTGGCTGGGGCAGAGTGGGGATCCCCGGGCCATAGCGCTGTTCGAGGAGATTCTGACGAGGCCGTAGCTCGACGCTCGGCCGGGGTCCTGCCTGCGCGAACTGTCGGCGCGGCACATCGCTCGGCCGCAGTCCCACCCTCGCTCACAGCCGAGCTGCGTAAGCCTACCCCCGTCCAGCACCCTCCCACCTGGGAGCGGCCGCTGGCCCAACCCTCCCGTGCCGGGCGCTCGAATGCTCGCTCGGGTGGCACTGCGGCCTCGTTTCTTCCTGACCACTGCCCCCGGATCGCTACCATCACCACCTTGCGCCCTGCCGCCCGTTCCCGCCTCCCGCTCCCCGATCTCTCCCCGCCGTACCTTTCCGCTTTCCCTTCTCCCCTTCCCGCTTCGCACTTCCCGATCTCACCCGGTCGTACCGTTCCCCGTTCCCCAAAACACCGGTGTGGCTCTTGGGCCCCGCCCGCCCCATCTTAGTGTTGCATCCCACAACTCGGTGTTCGACCATGAAGCACACGCGCCTGCTCCATCCGCTCCTGCCGGCCGCCGCCCTCACGCTGGGCGCTTGCGCGGTGAACCCCGCCACCGGTCAGCGCGAGCTCATGCTGGTGAGCGAGTCGCAGGAGATCAGTATGGGTCGTGAGGCCGACCCGCAGGTGACGGCCGTGTTCGGCCTCTACCCCGATTCGGCCGTGCAGAGCTATGTGAGCGACCTGGGACATCAGTTGGCAGCCACGTCGGAGCGGCCCAGCCTGCCGTGGACCTTCCGCGTGGTGGACGATCCCATCGTGAACGCGTTCGCGCTTCCTGGGGGGTACATCTACATCACGCGCGGCATCATGGCCCACTTCAACTCCGAGGCCGAGTTGGTCTCGGTGCTGGGACACGAGATCGGGCACGTCACAGCGCGCCACTCGGCGCAACAGATCACGCAGCAGCAGCTCGCTCAGGTGGGGTTGGTCGCGGGAGCCGTGTTGGTGCCCGAGGTGCAGGACTATCTCGGCATCGCGGCAGCGAGTCTCCAGCTCCTGTTCCTCAAGTTCAGCCGGGACGATGAGCGTCAGGCCGACGACCTCGGCCTGCGATACATGACGCGAGCAGGGTACGATCCGCGCGAGATGCCCGACGTCTACGAGATGCTCGCCGACGTGAGCCAGGCCAGCGGGGGCGGAGGCGTGCCCGGCTGGCTCTCCACCCACCCGGATCCCGAGGACCGCAAGGAGCGCATGCTGCGGCAGATCGACACGCTCCCGGCGGTGACGGGGGCGAAGGTGCGCGAGGCCGAGTACCTGCGTCGGCTCGACGGAATGACCTACGGTGAAGACCCCCGCGAGGGTTACTTCACGGAGAACGTGTTTTACCATCCCGACCTGGCGTTCCGGATCGACTTCCCGGCGGGATGGCAGACGGTGAACAGCAAGCTCAGGGTGGCCGGACAGAGCCCTCAGGAGGATGCCATCATCCAGCTCGATCTGAGCGACGAGGCGTCACCCGAGGCCGCCGCGCGCTCCTTCGCAGCCCTTGAGGGTGTGAACGCCGGCCGCATTCAGTCCGGTGACATCAACGGCCTGCCGGCGACGTCACTGACATTCACGGCCACGAGTGAGCAGCAGGTGCTGGCAGGGCTCGTGGCGTTCGTCTCCTACGAGGGGAATGTCTACCGGATTCTGGGCTTCACCCTGCAGTCGCAGTGGAGCGCGTACCGCGGCCCGTTCCAGCAGACGATCATGAGCTTCAACCGGCTGGCCGACCGTGCCGCCCTGAGCGTCCAGCCGCTGCGACTGCAGATCGTGCGCCTCGACCGGGCGATGACGCTGGAGCAGTTCGCGCAGCGGTATCCCTCTCAGGTGTCCGACGCGCAGCTGGCGCTCATCAATCAGGTCGAGCCTGGGGAGACGCTGCAAGCGGGGCGATCTCTGAAGCGGGTGGTCGGCGGCCCGCTGCCGCAGTAGCACCACGGATCACATGCCGCAACCGGTACTGCAGCCCTCCGCGGAGCGAGCCGCCAAGCTCGTGCACTTCGGGCTGGTCGTGGGCGTGGTGATGATCGTGCTCGTGTTCAACTTCATTCGACCCGCGATGGGCGTCGAGCCGCCGACCGAGCTGACGACGGTGCTCCGCATCGTCGCCATCGGGTTGCTGTTCCTGACCGTGGTGGTGATGCGGCTGGTCAGCGGCCAGATCGAGCCGGCGAGTACCAGCGACGACCGGGATGCCTGGTGGCAGGTCAACCTGCCGAAGGCGATGATCGTGTGGGCCCTGGCCGACGGGGCGGCGACGGCGGGAGCCGTGTTCTGGCTGCTCACCGGGGACTACGTGCTCCTGGCCGTGGTGACGGGGGTGGCCCTGGTGCTCTTGGTGATGCACCGCCCCGGTGTGCTGATTGAGGTCTAGCTCGTCGTGTGAGTCACCACCACACCACGCCGCCGCAGCTCATTCGACAGGAGGTCGAACAGCTCACCCTGGAAGACGTCCTCCGGGAACAGGCTGCCCCGTTGGGCGATCGTGCCGTCGGCAATGAGCTGGCCCGCGATCGAGGCCGGGAAGCTCGTGGTCTTCCCCATCGAGGTGAGCTTCCGCTCGGGGTCGTAGCGGTCCACCATCTCGAACGTATGGGTCATGGGCTCGCCCCCCTGTGTCCCTTGCACCACCACCCGTAGCAGCGTCGCGTCTTGATCGTCTCCCAGGCGGAGCCTGGTGTCGAGCAGCCGCTCCAGCACGCGACGCGGCACGACTGGCTCGCCATCCACCTCGATCGCCTCCTGTGAGAACAGCCCGCACGCCTTGAGCGCGGCGATCGCCGCAGCATGCCCGGGATAGCGGACCGTCTTCTCGGCCAGCTCCCGGCCGACCCGCTCGCGCATGGAGAGAAGGAGGGAGTTCAGCCCGTCGGTGAAGAAGCACTCCATCTCGCCGAAGGGAGCGGGGAAGTGAACGGGCTCGAGGCCCGACAGTGGCGGCACCTCCGTGACCTCGCCGCCGTCGATGATGACGGCGGGGCGCTCGTAGGCGTCCAGCACGCTCTCGACGGCGAACACGATGCGGTAGTTGAGGGGCGGGGTGGGCTCGAGGGGAACGCCGCCGACGTAGATCACGGCGCGCTCCGCGGTGTCGAGCAGGGCGACGCCGCGCGCGACACACGCGTTGGAGATGCCCGGAGCGACCCCCATGCCCGACACGAGTGTGATCCCCCGGTCCTGCGCTGTGCCGTCGTAGCCGCGCCGCTCCTCGGGCCACTCGCCGACCATATCGACCAGGTGCACCTCGGCGCGCACCGCGGCCTGCAGCGCCGTCAGGCTCAGGCGATGCGGCAGCGCGCAGAATGCCACCGTGCTGCCCGCGAACGCGGCGTCGGTGGCCCGGGCGTCGGCCACGTCCAGCTCGATGCAGTTGAGCCGATCGCTCGCGAGCCGGCCCGCGGCGTGCTCGAGGTGCGCCGCGCTCGAGTCGGCGAGCCGCACCGTGTGGCCCGGATCGCTGTCGAGGAGGTCACGCGCGAGGACGCTCCCCATCTTGCCAGCCCCCAGCACCAGGAAGTCGCTCACGATTCGCCCCTAGAGGATCCCGAGCAGAACGTACGCCGCCGCGGCGACTACGGCCACCGCCGCCGCGTAGGGGATCTGGGTCTTCACGTGGTCCATGTGATCGCAGGCGCTCCCCAGCGACGACAGCACCGTGGTGTCGGACAACGGGGAGCAGTGGTCGCCGAACACCCCGCCGCCTGCCGCGGCGGCGATCGTTCCCAGCACCAGCACGCTCGGCTCCCCACCGCTGAACTCGAACGCCATGGGTACGGCGATCGGGAACATGATGGCGAACGTGCCCCACGAGGTCCCCGTGGCGAAGCTCACGAAGGCGCTCACCAGAAACACGGCCAGGGGGAGCAGCGCCGGTTGGAACCAGCCTTGCGTGATTTCAATGACGTACTCGGCCGTTCCCATCTGGCGGCTCACGCTGTTGATGGCGTAGGCGAAGGCGAGGATCATGACGGCCGGCAGCACCCCTTTGATGCCCGCCTGGATCGTCTTCATCATGCCGCGCAGATCGTCGACGCGCTGGATCAGCATGGTCGTGCCCAGCACCGCCGTGGCCAGCATGAAGCTGTCCAGTACCCGGGCCCGCCCGGTTGCCACGAACGTGACCACGTTGACCGTGATCACTATGGCGACGGGGAGCACGAAGTTGAGCCACAGGTTGGCGCGTCCCGTCTCTGACGGCGGCAGGTTGGTGAGCTCGGGGCTCATCGTGGGGACGGCGCCGGCTCGCATCACCTCACCGCTTTCCAGCGCGCGCCGCTCCGCGCGCCGCATTGGCCCGAACTCGGGCACGATGCCCCGAGCGATCAGCAAGACCATTACCACCGCGAGAATGGCGTAGAAGTTGAAAGGGATCGACTTCACGAACAGCGCCATCGCCCCGGCCTGGTCTACCACCGGGCCCGCGCCGATCAGCAGGCCGCTCATGAACACCGCCCAGCCGGTGATGGGTGCCAACACGCTCACCGGTGCCGACGTGGAGTCGCAGATGTAGGCCAGCTTCTCCCGGGAGATGCGCGCCCGGTCGGTGAGGTCGCGCATCACCGGGCCGACGAACAGCGGGCTGAAGTAGTCGCTGAAGAAGATGAAGAGACCCAGGCCCCAGCCCAGCGTTTGCGTGTGCGCTCCCGTGCGGGTGAGTCCCTTTACCCGCTGGGCAAACATCCGCACCGCGCCGCTTCGCTGGTAGAACGCCACGAGCATGCCGATGCAGATCTCCACCAGGAGGACCCACAAGAAGTCGCGGTTTCCCAGGGCGGTAACCAGCAACTCGGGGAACCCCTGGAGGCCCTGTCCCATGAGCAGCACGCCGGCGAAGCAGGCGACGGCAAGACTGAACACGGCCTCGCGCGTGATGAACGCGAGGGCGATGGCGAGAAGCGGCGGGATCAGCGACAGCCAGCCGTAGGTCATGGTGTGCTCGGCGGGGTCCCGCGGCCGATCCTACACCAAAGGGCCACTCATCGCAACGAGCGGCCCGCATTCCGCCGGCCCGGTCGGCAGCGTTCTAGTCGGGCCCGACTGCCGTCTCGTCTGCCCCGAGCGGCGCCTCGGCGTCGTGCGGTAGGCTGCCCCGAATGGAGCGCAGATACACGTACGGGGTCTGATAGAGGAAATTGGAGACCCGGGACATGTAGATGTCGGCGTAGCGCTCGACCTGGCGCGCCAGGTGGCTCTTGTCGTTCCCGGCGCGCATCAAGAGTCCCCAGCGCCGGCTGCTGAGCCGCCCGGCGTCGGTCGCGAGCGGGGCGATCTCCTCGTCGAGCCGCTGGAGCTGCTCGCGCGCGGTCTGGAGGTCCTTGTCGAGCGTGCGGGCCGGTGCGCTCGGCTCGGCTCCGTACTTGGCGCGCCGTCGCTGTAGCTCGAGCCGCACCTGGGCGTGCTCGAACTCGAGGTGCTCCTTCTGTCGCATCAGCTGGGTGAGTCGCGCCTGATTCTCCTCGAAGCCGGCCATGGCCTGCAGCTCCGCCTCCAGTTCGCGCAGCACCAGCGCCGTACGCCACCGGAACACGTTCTTGGAGACGCTGACATCGGTGTAGATGTGGTCGCCCACGTAGAGGATCTCGTCGCCCGACACCCCGAGGTGCTCCTCCACCATGGCTGCGTGGCCGCCCAGATAGGTCCCGCTCTCACGGATCCCCATAGCTGCGGGCTTGAGCAGCCCCTCGTTGTTCACCACCTGGAACACCGGCGCCCGCTCCCAGAAGAACGCCGGCTTGCGAGCCGAGACGATCACGAGGTCGAATAGGTCGCGCCACGACGATCCGTCAGGAAGGAATTGGTCGAAGGCATAGCTCATCATCGCGCGGGTGTAGTCCCACTCCGAGTTGGTGATGAGCAGGAGCTTCTTCCCTGCGTGGCGCTGGTCCAGCAACGTTAGGGGGAGGTCGGCGTCCAGCTCGACGAAGCGGTCGGGGTCGGCAATGATCTCGGCCTTGAGCTCGCCCTCCATGTGCGCCTCGTCGATCGAGGTCCGCACAGCGTCGTACAGGTTGCGGTACCCCAGCACCCCTTCGAGGCGACCGGCGTCGAGCAGGTCGACGAGTTGGGCGTACATGCATGCTTCCGAGAGCGAGAACAGCGTGTTGAGGAACACGAAGCGGTCGGTGCCGAGGTCCACGAGTTCCCGTGCGTAGGTGGCCCGCTGGGCGTCGAACGCCATCTCGCTCGTGCCGTGGTAGGCGCGCTTCACGTACCCGAAGCGGTTCGCCTTGAGGATGTTGCCGTGCTCGAGGTCGAGGATGAGTCCCCGCACGATGAGGTGCGGATCGAATTCGAGGTGGTCCACGGGCCACCCCAGAGCTAGGAGCTTCTGCTTGAGGTGCTCGTAGGCGCAGCGCTCCCACTCCTCGATCCGGTAGTGGATCAGGGTGTAGTCCATGTCGTAACCCACGGCCCTGATGGCCCGCAGGTTGAGCGTGCGGTTGCAGAAGATCCCCCGCTCCCGCGGCGGGGCCGGGTAACGATCGGAGCGTGGCGCCGGCGGTGGGCGGCTCAGGCTTGGGCCTCCTCGTCGGGGACGGGCGCGAAGTGGTTGAGCGGGCCGTGGCCGCTTCCCAGGCCGGGTGCGGTGGCCATGGCCCGGTGCACGAAGCCGAGGGCCCCGCCCACGGCCCGCTCCAGCGTGTGTCCCAAGGCCAGCCCGGCGGTGATCGCCGAGGAGAGGGTGCACCCGGTGCCGTGCGTGGAGGTCGTGGCGATCTTCGGATGGCGGTAGTGTGTCACCCCGTGGCCGGTGACCAGCACGTCTACCACCTCCTCGCCGGGCAGGTGCCCGCCCTTGACCAGCGCGGCCGTGGCGCCGCCGCGCACCAGGTCGCGCCCGGCCCGCTGCATGTCGTCGACCGTCTCGATCTCGTACTCCACCAGGATCTGGGCCTCGTCGAGGTTCGGCGTGACGAGGGTCGCCAGTGGCACCAGCTGCTCGGCCATGGAGCGCTCGGCGTCCCGGTCGAGCAGCCGGTCGCCGGAGGTCGCCACCATCACGGGGTCCAGCACGTAGTTGGGAAAACGGTGCGCCGCGATCGCGCGGGCCACCGTGCCCACCAGCTCCGCAGTGGCCAGCATGCCGGTCTTCACGGCGGCGGGAAAGAGATCCTCCGCAACGGCGGCGAGCTGCTGCTCCACCATGCTCATTGGGATGGCGTGTACCCCGCTCACCCCGCGCGTGTTCTGGGCGGTGATGGCGACGATCACGCTGGTACCGAACACCCCGAACTGGTGGAAGGTCTTGAGGTCGGCCTGGATCCCCGCACCGCCGCCGGAGTCGGAGCCTGCGATGGTGAGTGCTACCTGCATGGACTCAGCTCTCCGGTCCGGCCGACAACTTGGCGTCAGCCGGTCGGGCGGTAACATTCAACCCGGCCGAGGTGCAGCGCGGTGGGTGCCGGTCGAACCCTGCACCCTGCACGCTGTACCCTTCACGGCCGAGGACCGTGCGGATCTGTCTGCTCACGGGGACCATGCCATCCAATCTGATCACTGAGATTCGCAATCTACAACGGCGTAAGGCACGGAGGCGGCGCGGCCTCGCTGTGGCCGAGGGGGTGCGCCTGGTGGAGGAGGCGCTGGCCGCGGGCGTGCCGTTCCGCGGGGCCCTCACGGCCGCCACCCTGAGGGACACGGCACGCGGTGCCGCGCTCCTCGAGGACCTGGCCAGCCACGCGGTGGCTGTCGAGGAGATAGCCGAGGGCGAACTGGCGCGCCTCGCCGACACCGACACCCCTCAGGGCGTTCTCGCGGTCATCGATCCCCCGCGCTGGAGCCTGGCCGACATCCACCCGGTGCAGGGCCACCCCGTCCTCGTGCTGGACGGCGTACAGGATCCGGGAAACGTGGGCACGCTGCTCAGAACCGCATACGCCCTGGGCTCGCCGGGGGCGATTCTGCTCAGCGGGACCGCGGACCTCGCGAACCCCAAGGTCATGCGTGCCGGGATGGGGGCGAGCTTCCGCTTCCCGGCGGCCCCGGCCCAGGATGGCGAGCTGGCCAAGTGGGTAGGCGAGCACGGCGTGACGCTGTGGGCCGCTGCGCCGGAGGGGATGCCCCTGGAGCGTCTGGAGTCGCCGGAGCGGCCGGCCCTGGTCGTCGGCAACGAGGGCGCGGGGGTGCGCCCCTTCGTCCGCTCGCTGGCCCAGCAGCAGGTGGCGATTCCCCTAGCGCGCGGCGCCGAGTCCCTGAACGTGGCGGTGGCCGCCGGCATCCTGCTCTACGAGGTGCGACGTGCCAAGTGAGGTCTTCGTGATCGTGATGGCGGCGGTGCTCGGCGCCATGGTGGGGAGCTTCCTCAACGTGTGCATAGTGCGGCTCCCCCAGGACGAGTCGATCCTACGTCCGCCGTCCCACTGCCCGCAGTGCAACGCCGGCATCGCCTGGTACGACAACATCCCGCTGCTCTCCTGGATGCTGCTGCGGGGTCGCTGCCGGCACTGCGGCACGCGCATCTCTGTCCAATACCCCGTGATCGAGGCGGTCTCGACGCTGCTGTGGGCCGCAGCCGCGTGGCACTATGGGCTGAGCCTGGACGGGCTCACCGCCGCCGTCTTCGGGACGCTGCTCTTGGGGATCGGCGTGACGGACGCGCGCACCTACCTCATCCCCGACGAGTACACCTGGGGGGGGCTGGCCATCGGCCTGGCGCTCTCCTTCCGCGGCGGCCTGGACGGGTTCCTGTTCGCGCTGCTCGGGGCGGCGACCGGCTTCATCCTGCTCTACGCGGTGGCGTGGGGCGGCGAGAAGGTGTTCGGCAAGGAGGCCATGGGCGGGGGCGACATTAAGATGATGACGATGGTCGGGGCCTACGTGGGCTGGCAGGGAGTGCTGCTCACCGTGTTCGGCGGGGCGCTGCTGGGCACCCTGGTGTTCGTCCCCCTCTCGCTCAAGCACAAGCGGCTCGTCCCGTTCGGCGTGTTCCTGGCGGCGGCGGCGGCCATCACCTTCGTGTTCGGTGACTCTATCCTCAAGTGGTACAAGGACTTCGTGCTGGGGGTGTAGTGGCCCCGTGCGCAGCGTCAACCATCTGGGGGGGGCTGGCTATCCAATCGGGTGCATGGAGCCAGCGACCCTCCGGGAGCGATCCCTGAGCGTGGAGCGTGATCGCGTGCCGGCGGCCTCGGACGCGGCCGACGCCAGGCGGGCCGGCAGTGGCGACCCGGAGGCCTTCGAGCGGCTGTACCACGCCCACGTGGCGCGGATTCACACCCTGGCCCGGCGGATGGTAGGCGAGCAGGATGCCGACGAGGCGACCCAGGACGCGTTCGTTCGGGCGTGGGAGAAGCTGGGGACGTTTCGTGGGGAGGCGGCGTTCGGGACCTGGCTCCACCGGCTGGCCATCAACCTGTTCCTGGGACAGCGGGCCAGGCGGGCGAGGGAGCGGGAGCGGATGCAGGGGGGGCAGGACGTGGTGGAGGTCGCGGGGGAGCGGCGAGGCAACTTGGAGCTGCACATCGACTTCGAGTCGGCCATCGGCCGGCTACCGGATGGGGCGAGAGAGGTATTCGTGCTGCACGACGTCGAAGGCTACAAGCACCACGAGATTGCGACGCAGTTGGGCGTGACCACCGGCACGACCAAGGCCCAGCTCCACCGGGCGCGTATGGCGCTGCGGCGCTATGTCGAGCGGTGACGGAGTGACCCATGACCGACGTTTGGACTGACCGTCTGTCGGAGTACCTGGACGCCGAGCTGAGCGGTTCCGAGCGCGCGGCGCTGGAGGAGCACTTGGAGAGCTGCGCCGACTGCGCCCGCACGCTCGAGGAGCTGCGCCGCGTCACCACACGCGCCGGGGCGCTGCAAGATCGCCCGCCCGCGGAGAGCCTGTGGCCCGGGATCGCCGCGCGCATCGCCGCGAAGGGTGCGGCACCGCGACGCGGGGTGCGGCGCCGCTTGTCGTTCACGGTACCGCAGCTCGCGGCGGCCGCGGCCGTCCTGATTCTCCTGACTGCGGGGGGGATGTGGCTGGCCCTTTCCTCCCGCATGGACCGCGCAGCCGCGCTGGCGGCCCGATCGCAGACGAGCGGGGTCGGGATTACGGCGGTGGCCGCCAGCACCTACGACGCGGCAGTGGCGGAGATGCAGCGCCTGCTCGATGAGCGGCGCGATCAGCTCGACTCGGCCACGATTCGTGTGCTGGAGGAGAACCTCGCCGCCATCGATCAGGCGATCGCCGAGGCGCGCGCCGCGTTGGCAGAGGACCCCTCCAACGCCTACCTCAACAAGCACCTGGCGACGACCATGTGGCGCAAGGTGCACCTCCTCCGGCGGGCGGCGACGCTCACCGGCGAGGCGACCTGAGCGCGAACGAGAAGGGATACGAACGATGCTGACTCATCTGATCACGGCGGCGCTCCTGAGCATGCCGCTCCCACAGCAGACCGACACCGTGGTGCCGGTGAGCCCGCGCGCGCGGCTCGACGTGCACATGATGAGCGGTGAGGTCGTGGTGCGGACATGGGATCGCGACGAGATGCGCGTGCGCGCCAGCCACCGGTCGAGGGACCGCGTGGAGATCAGGGTGGGCGCGGCCGTTGCGCGGGTGCGGGTGCATGCATACCGAGGCGCGCCGAGCGCGGTGGACCTCGAGGTCACGATTCCAGCGAGCATGGACGTAGAGATTGGTGGCACCTTTATCGACATCGACGTGCGGGGCGTGAGTGGTGAGGTGTCGGCCGAGACGGTGCACGGCGACGTTGTGGTTCACGGAGGAACCGGTGTCGTCCGGCTGCACTCGACGCAGGGATACGTGGAGTGTGTGGATGCACAGGGCCGCATCGACGTCGGCACCGTGAACGGCTCGCTGCGCCTGCGCAACGTAGCCGGCGAAATCGTGGGCGAGACGGTCAACGGCAGCGTCGTCGTAGAGCGAGCGGACGCGGAATCCGTGGAGCTCACCAGTGTGAGTGGCGGGGTGACCTACGAGGGCACTGTGCGAGACGCGGGGCGCTACTTCCTGAACAGCCACAGCGGCGACATCACGTTTTCCGTGCCGCGGGGCACCAACGCGACGTTGTCGGTGGCCACGTTCAGCGGGGCGTTCGAGGCCGACTTCCCGGTGACGCTGACCGAGACCTCGGCGGGTGGGAAGCGGTTCAGCTTCGTGCTGGGGAGCGGCAGCGCACGGGTCCAGCTGGAATCGTTCAGTGGAATGGTCCTGGTGCGGCGCCCGTAGTGAGCGAGAGGCATTCATCCAGCGGGTTCGGAGGAGACACATGATGCGAGTAATGCCCATTGTTGTGACGCTCGGCGCCGTGGCAGCAGCCACACCGGCGAGTCTGATGGCCCAGGACTTCGAGTGGTCCGGACGCCTCGCGGCGGGGGAGGCGATCGAGATCAAGGGGGTCAACGGTGACATCGAGGCGATGCCGGCCCGTGGCAACCAGGTCGAGGTGACGGCCGTGAAGAGGGAGGGGCGCCGCGGATACGCCGAGGAAGTGACGTTCGAGGTGCTGGAGCACGGGGACGGCGTCACGATCTGTGCCATGTACCCCAGCGAGCCCGGTGAGCGTGAGAACGAGTGCGACCAGGGGAGCTGGGGGCACATGAGCGTGCACGACAACGACACGAAGGTGCACTTCACCGTGCGCGTTCCGGCGGGTGTGAACCTCGTCGCCCGCACCGTGAACGGGAGGATCGACGTGGCGGAGCTGGCTGGTGACGTCGGGGCCTACACGGTGAATGGCGGTATCGACATCGCCGCTGCGGGCTTCGCCGAGGCCCACACCGTGAATGGCTCGATCCGGGCTCGCATGGGGCGCGCCGACTGGCAGGGCGACCTGGATTTCCAGACGGTGAATGGCAGCATCACCCTTGAGCTTCCGGCCGACATCAGTGCCAGGGTCGAGGCCAGCACGGTGAACGGTGACCTGTACACCGACTTCCCGCTCACCGTCCAGGGGCGCTGGGGCCCCAGGCGCCTGCGCGGCACCATCGGCGAGGGCGGCCGCACGCTGCATCTTCAGACCGTGAACGGCGGGATCTCGCTGCGTCGCAGGGGCTGAGGTCCGGCTCCCTGCGCTCGGGCCGCCGGGGTAGCGACCTCGGCGGCCCTTCTTGTGTGGCGGGACCTTCACCCCGTTTGGGGGTATCGTCCTGCGCCACGCTTCTGCTATCGTTGTCCAATGAGCCTTCGGTTCCCCACGCTGGTCATGCTCTGCACCGCGCTGCTCGCCTGCGGCGAGCGGGGTGAGGCTCAGAGCGACGAGACCGTCCAGGCGCTCGCGCGCGAGCTCCTGCCCGCCGTGGAGCAGGCGGTACAGCTCCAGTTCCGGGAGCCCCCGGCGCTCGCGGTCCGCTCTCGAGGGCAGGTAGGGAGCTACCTCGAGCACAAGCTGGACAGTGAGCTGCCGCCCGAGGTGTTGGAGGGGATCGGGGCCGCCTACCACCTCTTCGGGCTCATCCCCGACACTCTCGATCTCGACGCGCTCCTCCTGGCGCTGTACACCGAGCAGGTAGTGGGCTACTTCGATCCCGACTCCAGCATGCTGTACGTGGTGGAGGGCGCTGAGCCGGCTGAGCTCCGTATGGTGCTGGCCCACGAGCTGGTGCATGCGCTCCAGGCGCAGTACGTGTCGATTAGCGATTTGCTCGATCCCGACGCCGGCAACGACCGTCGCAGCGCGGCCCAGGCGGTGCTGGAGGGACAGGCCACGCTGGCATCCCTCCAGGCGCTACTGCCCGGCCAGGACCTGGACGCGTTGCCCGAGCTGTGGCAGACCTATCGCCCCGCCATCAGACAGCAGTATGAGCTCATGCCGGTGTTCGGTGCCGCGCCGCGCATTATCCAGGAGGTGTTGATCTTCCCCTACCTGGGTGGCGCGGACTTCGTACGCTGGTTCGGACGGGAGTACCCCGATACCGTCCCGTATGGCCCGCGCCTGCCTCGGTCCACGGAGCACATCCTGCACCCGGAGCGGTACCGCGAAGCCGATCACCCCGTCGAGCTCACGTTCGCGGACGACGCGGGCGCGTTCTTTTCGGACGAGCTGGGCGAGTTCGAGACGCGCGTCCTGCTCGGCGAGCTCACGAAGAGCGAGTCGATGGGCCGGGCGGCGGCGATGGACTGGGGCGGTGATCAGTACGCCGTGTTCCGCGGCGTCGACGGTGACGCGCTGGTGTGGTGGTCGGTGTGGGATTCTGACAGGGCGGCGGACCGGTTCGCCAGCGTGCTGGAGCGGGGGTGGGCGACGCGCAAGGTGGCCGGCCGGCGCTACGCGGTCGAGCGGGTCGGGCTGGAGGGACACGCCGGCGTTCGGCTGATCGATGCACCGGGGACCTGGCAGGGGTGGAACGAGGCGCCGGCCGTCCGCGTGGTGCGGCCGGACTAGGGCATCAGCAGCGACACGCCGTACGCTATGGCGCCCACGATGGCGCCCAGGACGTAGCCCAGCCGTACGATCAGGTTGAGCTCCCGCTGCGTCGTGTTGCGCACGATCTCCTCGATGCGCTGCAGGGAGAAGCCGAGCACCTTCTGCTCGACCATCGTCTGTACGTCCACCTGCGCCACCACTTCGGGTACCTGATCCTGGATCCACGCCCACAGTGCGGGGGACAGCTGCGCGGCGATGCGCTCCACGCTCCCTTCCGGCAACCAGTCGGCGGGCCGCCCCACGGGCCGGTTGAGGAGAGCACGGAGAGCGCTGGCGGTGCCGTCCTCTACCCACGACCTGAGTCGCGGCGTGCGAGCGGTCTCGGCCAGCCACGCAGCGGCCCGCTCGGGCGGCAGGTGCTGTAGCAGGTCGCCCCAGGTGCGGCGCTCGGTGGCCTGCAGGGCGCGGTCGAGCTGCTCGATGGCGTGCTGCCGGGACGTGGGGTCACGCAGCGCCGCCGTGATGTTGCGCCCCGCCGTCTGCTTGATTCCTTCCGTGCGCTCCGGGCCGAGCCGCTCGAAGTGGTCCCTGAGCGGGCGCCGCAGGAAGTTCACCACGGCGTCGTTGATGGAGCGGGCAACCTGCGTGCGCATCTCCGGCTCGTCGAGCAGCGCGGCGAGCTGATCTACCCCCTCGCGCTCGAAGTTGTCGAGTAGGCGGGCGATGGTCTTCTCGGTTACCACGAGCCGCGCCACGATCCGCTCGTGCAGCATGAGCTCACGCACGAAGCGCTCGAACAGCTCGTGCAGGGCCCGCTGGATGCGAGCACGGGCCTCCGGGTCGGACAGGATCGCGGCGAGGCGGTCGAGCGCCACCGGGAGGTATCCGGTCATCTCCCGCTCCACGGCGGCCACCAAGTCCGGCGGCAGCCGGTCGAGCAGTGCCGTCTCGTCCTGCGAGAGACGACCGATCTGGCGATCGAGCCACCCGTAGATGGTGTGGTCGAGCTCCGGGCTCGTCACCGCGTCACTCACCCACTGCTCCACCCGCTCCCGGATCGCCTCTTGCCGTGCGGCCGTGAGCACGTCGCCGATGGGCCGGTCGGCGTACTCGTCGTGTGCCTTGGCGAGGAACCGCTCTACTGCTTCCTGGAACTGCTCGGTCGCGACGAACTCGTCCACCCGCCCCGCGACGGTGGCCGCCACCCCGTCCAGCACCTGCTCCAGCTCGGCCACCAGCCCGGCGGGGAACTCCTCCCGTAGCGGGCCCCGCTCGGTTTCGAGCATCGTGCTCACGAAATGGCGCACTGCCCGGTCGAACGCCTCGCGCACTCCGGGGGCGCTGAGCTGCTGGGTGAGGTCCTCTGAGGTGAGCAGCCGCTGGCCCACCGTGCGGCCGATCGTCTTGGCCAGGCGAGCCTTGTTCTTGGGGATCGCCCCCTGCAGCCTGAGCGGCCACAAACCCCTGGGCTCGGAGGGGTGGAACAGCATCGAGATGGCGACGGCGTTGGTGATGCCGCCGGCCAGGGCGCCGAACAGAACGGTCACGACCGCGCGCAGCGCGTCGAGCTCAACGGGCACGGGCGCTAACACCTAGTTGCAGCGTGCAACTGCATACCCTCATGGTCTTGAGCACCGCGGACGCGATGGGGCACGGCGAGCGACTATTCCCTCCCTGCCGTCCGCGATGCACAATATACGCCCATGCGTATCCCCTACCGATCCCTGACCTTCTGGATCTTCGTCGGGCTGTTCGCGGGCCTCATCGCCGGGCGCGTGTTCGGCGAATCCATCGTGCCGCTGGCCGGCCTGCTGTCCGATGTATTCCTCCGGCTGCTGCGCATGGCGGTGCTGCCCCTCATCGTCACATCTCTCACCGCGGCCGTGATCAGCGTGGGTGGCAAGAAGAACCTGGAGATCCTCGGGGCCAAGACGTTCGCCTACTACGTCACCACCAGCATGCTGGCCATCCTCACGGGCCAGTTCCTGGTGAACATCTTCCGGCCGGGGGTCGGATCGACGATCCAGCTTGAGGAGGCGGTCACGGAGGTTCCGGCCACGCAGCGCAGCTTCTCCGATCTGATTCTGAACATAATTCCGGAGAACCCCTTCGCCGCTCTGGCCGAAGGACACGTGCTCCCCGTCATCTTCTTCTGCATCCTGCTGGGGTACTTCATCACGCGACTCGACGAGCCCGACAAGAGCCGCCTGGGCAACTTCTTCCAGGCGGCGTTCCACGCGATGATGAAGCTCACCCACGCGGTGATCTGGCTAGCGCCGGTGGGGGTGTTCGGGATCAACGCCAAGATCGTGGCCACCACCGGGTTCGAGGCGTTCCGCTCGCTCGGGTTCTACTTCATGGTGGTGCTGCTGGGCCTCCTGATCCACGCGACCGTCACCCTGCCGCTGCTGATCTACTTGGTGACGCGCCGCAACCCCGGCCGGCACTATCGCGGTATGCCCCCAGCGCTGGTGACCGGCTTCTCCACCGGGTCCACGATCGTGACGCTGCCGCTCACGATGGAGGCCGTCACCGTGAACTCCAAGGTCTCCGACAAGATCGCATCCTTCGTGCTGCCCATTGGCGCCACCGTGAACATGGACGGCACGGCCCTGTACGAGTGCGTGGCGGTGATCTTCATCGCCCAGGTGTACGGCATCGCTCTATCCCTCGATCAGCAGATCGTCGTCGCGCTCACGGCGCTGCTCGCCTCCATCGGCGCGGCCAGCGTGCCGATGTCGGGCCTGGTGATGATGTCGATCATCCTGGCGGCCGTGGGCCTCCCCCTGGAGGGAGTTGGAATCGTGCTCGCCGTGGACCGGGTGCTCGACATGTTCCGTACGATGGTGAACGTGCTGAGCGACTCCTGCGGCGCCGTGATCGTGGCGAAGCTGGAAGGAGAGGACGTGCTGCCGCCGCGGGGAGCACCTGTGAAGCCAGCCGCGGTGCCGACCCGGTAGCGGCGATCTCCGGGACCTTACCGGCTGAGGGACCATCCGTTAGTATCCGCCACCGATCCCGCAGACGCTTGCCGCGAGACGGCGGAGAAGTGCCTGACGAACACGGAGGACCGACGTGAACAAGCGCCGCATCATTCTCCTGGTTAGCGGCCTGATCCTGGTGGCGGCGCTCGCCGCGACCGGAAAGTTCCCGCAACACGGCGATCACTACGGCTTCTGGTCGATCCTCCCGCCGGCGGTGGCGATCATCCTGGCGTTCGCCACCCGGGAAGTGATCAGCTCGCTGTTCATCGGCATCGCGCTGGGGGGTGTGATCAGCGGCAAGCTGAACATCATCCAGGAGTACCTGATCCCCTCCATCGGCAGCGAAGCGTACGCGCTGATCCTGCTCGTCTATCTCTGGGCGCTAGGCGGTCTCATCGGGCTGTGGACTCGCACCGGGGGCGCGCAGACGTTCGCCGAGTGGGCCGGCAGCAAGATCGTAGTGGGGCCGCGCAGCGCGAAGTTCTTCGCCTGGTTCATGGGCATCGTGTTCCATCAAGGCGGTACCATCAGTACCGTGCTAACCGGTACCACCGTGCGTCCGGTGTGCGACAAGGACCGGGTCTCGCACGAGGAGCTGTCCTACATCGTGGACTCGACGGCGTCGCCCGCCGCCACGCTCATTCCGTTCAACGTGTGGCCCATCTACGTGGGCGGGCTGGTGGTCGGCACGGTCCCGTTCCTCGAGACGATGTCGGAGAGCATCGGCTACTTCTTCAAGGCGCTGCCGTTCAACTTCTACGCCTGGTTCGCGGTGCTCTTCACGCTGCTGTTCTCAATCGAGAAAATGCCGTTCATGCCGGGCAGGCTCTGGGGCAACGTGCCGCTGGTTGTGGGTCGCAAGATGAGCGACGCCATACGGCGCGCCCGCGAAACGGGCCAGCTCAACCGACCCGGCTCGCAGCCCCTGACCTCCGACGAGCTCACCGTGGTGCGGGTGGTCGAGGGCTACCGCAGCGGCCTCATCGACTTCTTCGGGCCGATGGGCACCCTGCTGGGCGTGGCGATCCTACCCTATCTCTACACCTTCTTCGTGCTGCGGTCGGATCAGCCGACCCTGCTGATCGCCGAGGCGTTCCTGCTGGCGGTGCTCGTCGGCCTCGGCATCGCGCTGGTGAAGGGGATGCGGCTCAGGACTGCGATCGGGGCCATCGTCGACGGCTGCAAGGGTGTGACCATCGGTGCCATCGTCCTCGCCCTGGCAGTGACGCTGAAGAGCGTGGCCGACTCGGTCGGGACGGCTCCGTACATCATCGAGGTCACCTCCGGCTTCCTCACCCCGGTCATCGTGCCGGCGCTGTTCCTCCTGCTGTGCATGGTGATCGCGTTCTCGACGGGCACGTCGTGGGGCACCTACGCGGTGGTCTTTCCCGTGGCCATGCCGCTCGCCTATTCCGTGGGTCAGGATCCCCTGTTCCTGCTGCTCTGCTTCGGGGCCGTGACGGGGGGCAGCGTGTTCGGCGACCAGTGCTCGCCGATCTCCGACACGACGATCCTGTCGTCGCTCGCCACGGGATCGGACCTGATGGACCACGTGTACACCCAGATCCCACTGGCGCTGACCGCGGCCGGGCTGGGGGCGGTGCTCTACACCCTGCTGGCGGCGTTCGCGCTGTAGTAAGGCGGGGCCGCTGCACGGCGGCGGCGAGCGTCAGGGAGCCTCCCTGGTCCCGTAACCGCAGGGAGCCCAGCCGTTTGTCCCGGGCGCGGGTCCCTGACTATATTGCACGGCTCGTTATGTTCGGGACCCTGTCGGAAAACCTCACTGCGGCCCTGAAGAACCTCACGGGCCGCGGCGTGCTCACGGAGCAGGACGTCAAGGACGGCCTCCGGGAGATCCGGCGGGTGCTGCTCGAGGCGGATGTGAGCTACGAGCTCACCCGCACGTTCATGGAGCGGGTCCGGGAGCAAGCGGTCGGGCTCCACACGATCAAGGTGGTGAGCCCCGGCCAGCAGCTCGTGAAGGTCGTGTACGACGAGCTGGTGGCGCTGCTGGGTGCGAAGCGGGCGCCGCTCCAGTTTGCGTCGGTGCCGCCGACGGTGGTGCTGCTCGTGGGCCTGCAGGGCTCGGGCAAGACCACGACCGGCGCCAAGCTGGCGGCACGGCTCAAGCGGGAGCAGAAGGCGCCGTTCCTGCTGGCCGCGGACATCTACCGCCCGGCGGCCGAGGAGCAGCTACGCCAGCTGGGCGAGCGCGTGGACGTGCCGGTCTTCGGGCCGCACGACGTGCCCGGCGCCGACGTGCCCCAGCTCGTGCGGGCGGGTGTCGAGGCGGCAGGCCGGGCGCGGGCCCGTACGGTGTTGGTCGACACCGCCGGGCGCCTGCAGATCGACGAAGAGATGATGGCCGAGCTGGCCCGTCTCAAGGACGCCGTGGCGCCGCACGAGGTCCTGCTGGTGGCCGATGCCATGACCGGGCAGGACGCGGTACGGATCGCCAAGGGGTTCCACGAGACCCTGGGGATCACCGGGGTGATCCTCACCAAGCTGGACGGCGACGCGCGCGGCGGTGCAGCGCTGTCCATTTACGGGGTTACCGGGGCGCCGATCAAGTACGTCGGCGTGGGCGAAGCGGTCGACGCGTTGGAGCCGTTCGACCCCACGCGGATGGCCGGTCGCATCCTGCAGCAGGGCGACGTCATCGGCCTGGTCGAGAAGGCCCAGGAGACCATGAAGGCCGACGAGGCCGAGCGCCTCGCGAAGAAGGCGACGTCGAAGAAGGGCATGGACCTCGAGGACTTCCTCGGTGCCATGCGGCAGATCCAGCGCATGGGGCCCCTGGAGGGCCTGCTGGGGCTGCTCCCAGGGATGAACGCCAAGGTGATGAAGCAGGCCAAGGCCGATCCCCGGCGCCTCAGGCACGTGGAGGCGATCATCCTGTCGATGACGCCCGACGAGCGGCGCCAGCCGAAGATCCTCAACGGGTCGCGGCGCGCCCGCATCGCGCAGGGCTCGGGACGTCCGGTGCAAGAAGTGAACGCGCTGCTCAAGCAGTTCGAGCAGATGCGCAAGATGATGAAAGGCGTGGGCCAACTGAGCCCACAGATGTTGATGCAGCTTCCAAGGTAAGGATATGGCGACACGCATTCGGTTGCGCAGGGTCGGCCGCAAGAAGCAGCCCGAGTACCGCATCGTCGTGGCGGAGTCTGAAAAGGCCCGCGACGGTCGGGTGGTCGAGACGCTCGGGCACTACAATCCGCGGACCGAGCCCGCAACGATCTCGGTGGACGCGGAGAAGGCGCGGGCCTGGCTGGCCAAGGGCGCGAAGCCCTCGGACACCGTGCGCTCGCTGCTCAAGCAGGCCGGCGTCTTCAACGCGCCCGCCGACAGCTGAGCGAGCCGTGGACGGCGCGTACCTGGCGGTCGCGCGCGTCCGCAAGCCGCACGGGCTCAAGGGCGAGGTGGTCGCCTGGGCCCTCACCGACGAGCCCGAGCGGGTGTTCGCCGCCGGGCAGAGGTTGGTGCCGGTGGACGAGTCGGGGAGCGCGGTCGGTGCGCCGCTGGTGATCGAGCGGAGCCGGCCCTATCACCGCCACTGGCTGCTCAAGTTCGAGGCGGTGGAGGACCGCACCATTCTGGAGGGCTGGCGGCAGCGCCTCCTGGGGGTGCCGCAGGAAGAGCTGGAGCCGCCGGGAGAGGACGAGCTCTACGTGCACGAGGTTCCCGGTGCCGGCGTCGTAGCCGGCGGCCGAGAGATCGGCACGGCCACCGGCTTGGTGGACCTGCCGGGCGGGGCACGGCTGCTCGGGGTGGAGATCGAGGGGCGCGAGGTGTTTGTCCCGTTCCGCCGGCCGATCGTCACACGAGTCGATCGAGTGGCGCGGGTGATCGAGCTGGATCCGCCCGACGGCCTGTTGGAGCTGTAGCGTGCTCCGGATCAACGTGGTTACGCTGTTTCCGGAGTTGTTCGAGACGCCGGTCCGGACGAGCATCCTCGGGCGGGCGGCGGAGCGGGGGCTGGTCGAGTACCGGGTCGTGAACCTGCGGGACTACACGCACGACCGACACAAGACCGTGGACGACACCCCCTATGGCGGCGGGGCGGGGATGGTGCTCAAGCCCGAGCCCTTCTTCGAGGCGCTGGACGACCTCGACCCCGGGCCGCCGGTGGCACTGCTCTCGGCACGTGGCCGACCGCTGACGCATGACGACGCGGTGCGCTACAGCCTGGGCGAGGAACTCACCCTGCTGTGCGGGCACTACAAAGACGTGGATGCCCGGGTGGCGCTGCGGGAGGGAACGGAAGAGGTTTCGGTGGGTGACGTGGTGCTCTCGGGAGGAGAGTTCGCTGCGCTGTGCGTCATCGATGCAGTGGTGCGGCTGCTGCCGGGCGCGCTGGGTGACCACGAGTCTGCGGCGGGCGACTCGTTTTACGAGGGATTGCTGAGCCCGCCGAGCTACACGCGACCGCAGGAGTATCGCGGCATGGCAGTGCCGGATGTGCTCCTGAGCGGTGACCATGAGAGGATCGCCGCCTGGCGGAAGGGCCAGGCGGAGGAGATTACACGGCTACGGCGGCCCGATCTCTGGGCCCGCCATGAGGCCGAACACGGGTCCGACGGGACCGAGGCGTGAAGAGGTAGCAGCATGAAGAGACTGGAAGAGGTGCAGCGCGAGAGCCTGCGCGACGATCTGCCGGACTTTCGTCCGGGAGATACGGTCCGGGTCTCGGTCCGCGTGCGTGAGGGCGACAAGCAGCGCCTGCAGGCGTTCGAGGGTGTCTGTATCGCGCGGCGTGGGTCCGGGATGAGCGAGACGTTCACCGTTCGGAAGGTATCGGGTGGGGTCGGCGTCGAGCGGGTGTTCCCGCTCCACTCTCCGAGCGTGGCCGGCATCAAGGTGGTGCGGCCGGGTCGGGTGCGCCGCGCCAAGCTGTACTACCTGCGCAAGCTCTCGGGCAAAGCCGCCCGCATTCGGGAGCGGCAAGAGCCCTGAGTGTCGGACCCAACGCTTGAGCGCGAATCCGCGCTCTGGGCGAAGGGATTCGAGTTCGTCGCCGGTCTGGACGAGGTGGGCCGGGGTCCACTCGCCGGACCGGTGGTAGCAGCCGCGGTCGTCTTCCCCTCGGGCCAGACCCCGATCGAAGGTCTCAAAGACTCCAAGCTGATGACCCGCGCCGAGCGCGAGCGCGTCGCCGCAGCGGTACGGAGCGCGGCGCGCGCGTGGGCTCTGGGGGCCGCATCGGTTCGCGAGATCGATCGCATCAACATCCGTCGCGCCAGTGCCCTCGCGATGCGGCGCGCGCTAGCCCGTCTCGCGGTCACCCCCGACCACATTCTCGTCGATGGTACGGCCCTACCGGAGCTCGGCACTGCGCACGAGCCCGTGATCGGAGGCGACGGCATCTGCCAGTCCGTCTCGGCAGCGGCGGTGCTGGCCAAGTGCGTGCGCGACCGCCTGATGGAGCGGCTGGCGCCCCGCTACCCGCTGTTTCACTGGGAGTCGAACAAGGGGTACGCGACGCCGGAACACCTGGCGGCGCTCAGGCAGAGCGCACCCACGCGGCATCACCGGGTCAGCTTCTCGCCCATGGCTCAGTTGGAGATGCTGGAGGGAGCGGGGTAGGCGGGGCGCCAGCTTTCACGGTCGAACGCGACCCACGTAAACGAACTGCTGGCGCGGCTCAATTGCGGGGCGCGGGGGCTCGGCGCTTGGCCGGGCATCCACCTTCGCTCACGGCAGTTGCCGCCCACCTTCCCCCGCCCACTGCCCCACACCCGGGAACGGCCGCTGGCCAGACCCTCCGCTGCGGCGGTGCACTGATGCTCGCTCAGGTGGATGCCCGGCCTCGCTGAGCCCGCTCTTGGTTCCCGCTTCCCGCTTCCCGCCCTATCGCCTCACCGCCTAATCAATCCCCCACTGCGTCTGCACGCACCCGCATCTCCTCGGCGCGACTCGTGGCCCCCAGGCTCTCGAGGGCGCGGGCTGCGGCTACGTAGGCGGCGTGGGCCTGCGTGCCCCGACCGGTCATGCGGTACAGCTCACCGAGCTCTCGCTGCGCCTCCGCCTCCGTCCAGGGATGCTTCACGCGCTCGGCGATTGCGAGCGCTCGGCGCCCCGCCTGTTCGGCGCGGTCGAAGACGCCCTCGCTCCGCGCGATAACCGAGAGGATGCGGGAGGCCTCCGCTTCCCCGAGCAGATCGTCGTTGCTCGTGGCGAGGACGAGGGCGCGCTCGGCCTGAGCGCGGGCCAACGCGAGGTCGCCGAGCTCGACGTAGATCTCGGCGCGTGCCGCGAGCGCCTCACCGAGGATCCTCTGGTCTTCCGCCTGCTCGGCGGAGGTGACCGCTCGCTCTCCAGCGTCGCGCGCGCCCTCGAGGTCACCGAACTCGCGCAGCACGATCGTGGTGTTGAGCCACCCGCCAGCGAGCCCCTTGAACGAAGCGATCTTCTCGAATGTGGCCGTGGCGAGACGATAGAAGCTCAGGGCAGTCACGTACTGGGCGAGGTAATACGCCACGTTGCCGAGGTTGTTGGCGCAGCGTGCGGTCATGAGATCGTCGGCTAGCTCGTCGGCGAGGCCCAGGGCGCGGGCGAAGCCCCGCTCGGCGTCGGGAAGGCTGCCCATGGCAAACGCTCCCGCTGCTGCCACGTTCTCCGCACGCATCTCACCATCGGTGTCACCCACGGCCCGGTAATTGTCCCGGGCCTGGATGGCGGCGGTGCGGCTGCGGGCGAAGTCCCCCAGGCGCCACCCTGCCATCGCCGCGAGGAGCTGCCACTCGGGCGACGTGCGGGTCTCCGGCGCCGCCTGCTGCAGCTCCTTCCACGCCTCACGGAATTGGCCCGCACGCACGGCGCGTCGCGCATCCCGCAGGGGGTCGTCGTGCATTGGGGTGCGCGGCGGCATCATGCCTCATCTTCCCCGCGCTCCAGCAGTCGCTGCAGCCTCGACCGGGAGATGCCGAGCTGACGAGCCGCGGCGCTCTTGTTGTCGCCGTGCTGCGCCAGCGCGGCGCGCACGGCGGCGAGCTGGATCTCGTGCAGGGTCGCCGGGAAGGGAATCGCGTCGGACTTACGAGCCGGTCGCGCGCGGGCGATCAGGTGCTGTGGATTGAGCGTGCCGGCCTCCGACAGGAGCAGCGCGCGCTCTACTGCGTGACGCAGCTCGCGCACGTTCCCGGGCCACGTGTGTCCGCGTAACGCCGCGCACAGGTCTTCGCTCAGAGTGGGACCCGGCAGGGAGTAGCGCGCGGCCAACTTGGTCGCGAAGTGCCTGGCCAGGACTTCGATGTCCTTTCCGCGCTCCCGCAGCGGTGGGAGCGTGAGGCTCACCACGTTCAGGCGGTAGTACAGGTCCTCTCGGAACTCGCCGCCTTCTACGGCGGCAGCGAGGTCCACGTTGCTGGCGGCGATGATGCGCACGTCCACGTCACGGCTCTGCGTGCCACCTACGCGGCGGATGCGCCGGTCTTCGAGGGCGCGCAGCAGCTTGCCCTGGAGCGGTAACGGGAGGTGGCCGATCTCGTCGAGGAAGAGCGTGCCGCCATGGGCTTCCTCGAACAAGCCGGGTTTAGCGGCGTGGGCGTCGGTGAAGGCACCGCGCTCGTGACCGAAGAGCTCGCTCTCAATGAGCTCGGCTGGGATCGCGGCGCAGTTGACGGCGACGAATGGTCCGTTGGTCCGAGGCCCGCCCTCATGCAGCGCCCGCGCCAGAAGCTCCTTCCCGGTGCCCGTCTCGCCACGGATGAGGACCGTGACGCTTCCGTGCGGCAGCACGCGCCTTGCGTCTTCCACGGTGGCAAGAAGCGCCTGGCTCTCACCCCGCAACGCCTCGAACGGGTCGCTGGGAGGCGCCACGGGTCCCGAGGGGCGACCACGCTCCCGCGCCGCCTCCGCTCGTGCAGTGAGCGATCGCCGCAGCAGGTCGAGGTCACCGGGCAGCGCGAAGTAGTCGGTCGCGCCACGGCGCACGGCTTCGACCGCGAAGCGGTGGGAGGGGTTTGCACCGACGACGTACACGGGAGGCCCGTTCGTGTGGGGAATGCTCGGGAGCCCATCGAGCGCACGGTCTTCCTCCCCGCCGGCGGCCACGATGACCGCCACCGTTCCCGGTGCTGGCGCATCACCCGGGGCCAGGTGCATCAGGTCGAGCTCCAGCTCCGTGGCCAGCTCGCTCCAGGCGCTGCGGAACGAGTCGGACAGCTCGACGATGGCGAGTGCCGGCTGCTCGCTCACGGGTGGCTACCCCTCGTCTCGCTCGTCTCCGTCCTGGTCCTGGTCCTCGAACGCCTTGAAGGAGTCCTTGATGTTGTCCTTCACCTCGCTCTCGTTCTCCCCGCCCTTGTTGGCCGTGGCCGGGTCGATGAGCGCGCCGGTGGCAGTGCGGAACCAGGTCGAGACGTCCACCCGGACGGTCACGTTGGTCGCGGTCGTCTCACCCACGAGCATGGGCGGCATGAGGTCCAGCTCCTGCTCCACGTCGAGATCGGTCTCGAAGGTGAAGGGCTGCCCGTTGAACGTACCCAGCGCCCGAATGCTCAGGCCGTCGAACTCGGGGTGGGCCTGCACCAACGCCGCGTCCCCAGGGTCGTCGCCGCTCAGCTTGTGCACCTCGAAGTCGATCCGCGAGTAGGTGCCCGAGGGCACCTCGATGCTGAATTGCTGGTCGGCGCCCTGCGCCAGGGGAAGGTCCACCAGCACGGGTCCCACCTCGACCTCCTCGCAGCCGGCCGGCTCGGGCTCGGCGTCGCAGTCGGCGGTCTCGGCACGCTTGAGCTCGATCTCCCGCAGCACGACCTCGACGCTGGTCAGAATGAGCACGTCTGGCCCGACGATCAGGGTGTCGTCCATGGCCGCGGCGCGGCTGAACGACGGAGCGGGCGCGCCCGCCGTGGGGCTCTGAGTGGCGAACGACACATGCACTCCTCCGCGCAGCGCGACTTCGGTCGTGTCGCTGCACGCGGCAAGCGCCACGGCGCCGAGCAACCACATGTACAACACCTTCTTCATTGCATGCCTCCCCAGCTGGGGATCGGTGATCCACCAATGTAGCAGCGTGGGGCCCGGCGCTGGAGCGCGCCGGTGCCCACGCAAGTCGCCGGGCCCGGGACGCAGCCCGGACCCGCTGCACGACCCCACTGCCTTACGAGTCGTCGTCCACGCCATCGCGATCCTCGTCCTCGAAGGCCTCGATGGACTGCTTGATGTTCTCCTTGACCAGGCTCTCGTGCTGGCCACCCTTATTCCCATCCTGGGGGTTCACGAGGCTGCCGGAGCCGTCCCGGAACCATGCGTCGACATCCACCATGATGGTCACGTTCGTGCTGGCGGTCGTGCCGTCCACCACGAGCGGCGGGCTCAGGTCGAACTCCTGCTCCACGTCCAGGTCCGTCTCGTAGGTGAACGGCTGGCCGTTGAAGAAGCCCTGCACGCGAATGCTCTTCTCGGCGAAATCCGGGTGCGCGGTGCGGAATGCCGCGTCTTCCTGGTCGCCGCTGCTGATCTTGTGGATCTCGAACTCGACCTCGTCGTACGTGTCGGGATCCGGCGTGATGGTCACGAGCGTCGCGACTTCCCCGTTCAGGGGAAGGTCGAGCAGCACCGGACCGGTCTCGAACTTCTCGCAGTCGTCCTCATTGGGCAGATCGTCGCAACCCACCGCGCTCATGCGCTGGAGCTCGATCTCCCGCAGCACGATCTCGACCTTGTCGAGCGTGAGCGTGTTTCCTTGGCCGTCGGTGAGATCGATGGCCGCGGTGCTCATGGACATGCCTGGGCTCGACGGAGCGGGGCCGGCCGATGGTGCGGCGAATGACAGCGACACGCCGGTCTGGGAGTTGGGCCCCGTGCTGTCACTACAGGCCGCGACGAGCAGGGCGGCCGCCAGGGTGAGAGTGATGCGCCTCATGTGTTCCTCCTGTCGGAACAGGTTCTAGTTGGTCACTTCGGCGGGCCGTCGTGCCGCCGCTGCCGACAGGAAGTGCAAGCCCGATGCCAAGCCGGCACAGCATCGTCGGTTTCGGAAAGTCATAACGCCGCAGAGGGTTACGTGGGCGTGATGCTGCTCACGTCCCCGAGGGCTGCCACGAAACGGGGCAGGATGCTACGAAACGGGGCAGCGAGGTCGCTCGTTGTCGAAGATGGTGCTCGGCAGTGTGGCGGGCTCTTTGGGGGCCTCACTGGGGGTCGGCGAGCGCGCCGACCCCCCAATGCGGGGCTGGTACTTCGGTCGTACTGCGGTGCAACGTCACTGCGGTACTACTTCTTCATCCATTCAACTGCACGCGAAGTGTGGTGAGGCTCTTTTCCTATTTCACGTGCTTGTTGACCAGCTTGGTCATCTCGAACATGCTCACCTTGGACTTGCCGCGGAATATCGGCTTCAACTTCGCGTCGGCGTTGATCATCCGGCGGTTCTTCTTGTCCTGAAGCTTGTTCCGCTTGATGTAGTTCCAGAGCTTCTTGGTGAGCTGCGTCCGCGGCAGCGGCTTGCTGCCGACGATGGCCGCCAGCTTGGCGTCCGGCTGCACCGGCCTCATGAAGGCGGCGCTTGGCTTCCGCTTCTTTCTCTTCTTCTTCTTGGCCGGCTTCTTTCTGCGCCGCTTCACGACGCGCTTGGCCTTCTTCTTCTTCCGGACGACGCGCTTCTTCCTCTTGGTTGCGCGCTTCTTCTTCCGCTTGGTTGCGCGCTTCTTTCTCCTCTTAGTTGCGCGCTTCTTCTTCCTGACGGGTTTCCGCTTCTTGGTCGCGCGCTTCTTCCTCCTCTTAGTTGCGCGCTTCTTGACCTTCTTGCGGACGGCCTTCTTCTTCTTTCTGCGTTTCTTGGCCATGGTCCCCTCGGAGTAGGTTGTGAACGGATGACAACCAGCCCCTACACGCCCCCCAAAGTAAGGGTTTCTGTCTGGGAGACAAGGGTTTTTCCCCTCTGAATCTAGAGGGAAGCCGAGCGCTGCCACCTGTGAAATGCTCCGATCTCGTGGTGGGAGCACTCGAATCTTCCTGGGGAGCACCGGGAAACTCCCTCCGAAGGACGTCGCTGCCGCCTGATGTGCGAGGTATTTTCCCTCTGAAAAGCGCTGTCGCCGACGGATGTGTAGGGCGTTTTCCCCTCTGAAGAATGCCGTCGGCGACCGCTGTGCTGCGTGGGTTCCCTCTGGGGAAGAGGGCGTCGAGGAGTCTGTGCCGGGCGAGGGGGAGCGCCGTTGCAGGTGGTGTGGAGAGACACCGCGGAACGGGAGTGAGACCACCACGCCGGTGCCAGAGGCGTGGAGAGACTAATCTCCTCTGGGAAGTGTTGTGGGAGGTGAGTGTCACTCCCCGGGGGAGATGTGACTGTGAAGCGATAGCGCCGCAGCGGCACTCAGCTACTCCCGGTCGACGGTCGGTGCTGGCCCTCGTGCCGCCGCTGGATCTGCCTGGAGTGCCGCGCGCGCTGCTCGCTGGGCTTCGCTCGCCCGTGCGGCGGTCGCCCGAGGAGCGCGCCACTCGGTCGCCTGTACTCGATACTGCTCGTGACGAGGCACGCGGGTCGTACAGAGGATGGCAACGTATCCGTCGGGCCGTGTGGAGTGGTGGGGGGAGGGGGATTGCGGAGGTCGGTAGGGCGTCCCCCACGGGATGGGCGGTGTCGCACCGAGAGGAATTCCCTGTCGTCGCTTGTTTCCGGGCCCAGGCAGAGCCAAGTTTGGGTCTGTGCGACCGGGTAGCTCAGTCGGCAGAGCAACGGACTTTTAATCCGTAGGTCGTGGGTTCGACCCCCACCCCGGTCATCGCTACACGTTCGGGGGCGCAAGGTGCCTCACGGGCTCCCGGGTCCGCGTCGTGCCAACGCGCGTGAGGGTCACAGGCTTGACATGCCTCGGCGCCGGGCGAAGATAGAGCAGCCGCGTGGCGCGGGAACCTCGACATACACTGGGCCGGTATTAACCAGAACCTGTGATCATGGTTACGCATTGGGCGCGACGTGTGGTCCTTGGGATCGTCGCGGTCGCCGTGGTGGCATCCTGCGACTCGGTGCCGTCTGGTCCCGGCACTACAGCGTTTACCTCGCTGACGGGCGGTGGCCTGCACACCTGCGGCCTGACGTCCGCGGGTGACGCCTTCTGCTGGGGGCGGAACATGGAGGGCGAGCTGGGTGACGGTAACACGACCAGCAGCTCCTCTCCGCGGGCGGTCGCCGGGGGACACACGTGGGAGCGGATCGCGGCCGGGACCGGCCACACCTGCGGGGTGGCCGCCGGCGGGACAGGGTACTGTTGGGGCCGCGGCTTCGATGGGCAGCTGGGCGACGCGTCCGCCTCCGATCGCGACGCACCGGGTGCTGTAGCCGGTGACCTCACCCTGGCCGACATCGCCGGCGGTGGGATGCACAGCTGCGGACTCGAGGTCGACGGGACCGGACACTGCTGGGGTGACGGTCTTGATGGGCAGCTGGGCGACGGCACGTTCGATGGGAAGTCTGTGCCGGCCGCCGTGGTCGGTGGCCTGAGTTTCAACGCGATCGCGACCGGGTATTCCCACAGCTGCGCGCTCACCGCGGACGGGACTGGCTACTGCTGGGGCAGCGACGAGGAGGGCCAGACGGGAACGGGGGAGCGCCAGAACCTGGCGGAGCCCACCGCGGTGTCGGGCGATCTCGTGTTCCAGTCGGTGTCGACCGGCGGCGAGCACGCCTGCGGCGTGACGGTGCAGGGAGAGCTGTACTGCTGGGGCGGCAACGACTTCGGCCAGTTGGGTATCGCGGATCCGACTTTGGATTTCAGCTCCGTGCCGATGCTGGTTGCCGACTCCATCACCTTCGAGTCGGTGTCTGCCGGGCTCGACCACACCTGCGGCGTCGGCGCCGACGGAACGGCGTATTGCTGGGGCCGGAATGAGAACGGCCAGCTCGGCGAGGGCACGTTTGAGCTGAGACGCAGTCCCACCGGTGTTGCCGGTGGGCACCGCTTCGATGCGCTATCCGCCGGCGGAGCCCACACCTGTGGAGTCACGACCGGCGGCGAGTCATGGTGCTGGGGGCATAACGAGTTCGGCCAGTTGGGCATCGGCTCGGGGAAAGACCGGTCCGAGCCGGTTCCGGTACAATCTCCGTAGCGCCGTGCGTCATGGTGCACCGGGCGGTCTGCCGGAAGGGCGGTCGCCACTAGCCGGGGAAGGCCCTGCACGGCCCGCACGCAACGCAGCGACTCTGGGAGATTCTCGGTGAACGTACGGACTTTCACTCTGGCCGTGGTGATTCTGGCCTGTGCGCCGCGACTGGCCCCAGCGCAGCGGCCGGATGATGCGACGCCAGCCATCGAGTACGGCGAGACCGTCAACGACGTCCTGACCACCCGCAGCGACACACTGAGCGATGGCTCGTACTACAAGCAGTACGTGCTGGCAGGCACCGCTGGTGACGTGGTGACGATCTCGCTCTCGACCGAAGACTTCAACGCCAACCTGCTGGTCTTCGACGCGATGGACAACGTGCTCGCCTCCGACGACAACGGCGGCGAGGGCTGCAACGCCCACCTGACCACGGCGCTCACGACCACCGGGTGGTACTTCATCGTGGCGAACGCGGTCACCCCGAATGAGATCGGGCGCTTCGAGCTCACGGTGCGGAGCGGCGAGCACCCCCCGGGCCGCACTGAGCCATGCCGCGGCTTCACTGATCCGCAGGGCGTCCTCGCGGTGGGCGACACGGTGCGCGGGGCGATCGAGTCGGAAGATGCGCTGATCCCGGGTGATTCGACGCACTACCAGGTGTGGGTGCTGGCCCCGGCCGTGGGCCAGACCATGAGTGTCGACCTGGTCTCGAGCGAGTTCGACTCCACGCTGTTCCTGGTGCGGGGCTTGAGTGAGGTCGTCATGGCCAACGACGACGGCGGCGGCGGGTGCAACGCGCGGCTGGTCTTCACGCCCGACGAGGAGCGCCCGTACCGGCTCATCACGCGCGCGGTACCGGCGGGAGCCATCGGGAGCTTCCGACTCACCGTGACCGAGGGGGCGAAGCCGGTGATGCAGCAGTCCACTTGCGAGCCCCCGGGGCCGTAATCGAGCGTCCGGTGAGCCAGCCCCCGCGCCACGGCGGCAGTGGGGCCGCACCATGATCCGACCTCATCTCCTCCGGTACCAGATCTGCGGCACGTCGGTGGAGCTCGAGGTGAGCGATGCAGCGCTCCTGGAGCCGCTGGGAGCGCTGTTTCCCGATTACGCGGTGGATGCCGGTGCGCCCGCGACGGTGCAGCCCGTCCGCATCGCCGTCGGCCGAGCGGAGGGCGCGTACTTCGTCGTGGACCGGCTCGGGACGCGAGCCGAGTGCGACACCCTGGTACGTCTCCTCTCGGTCTGCGAGTTCGCCCTCACGCAGGCGTTCCTCGCGGGCTGCGGCGAGTTCCTGCAGCTGCACGCCTCGGGCGCCGTGGTGAGCGGAAGCGCCGTGCTGGCGCTGGGTCGCGCCGGGGCCGGGAAGTCGAGCCTCGCCTTGAGCTGGCATCGTGCAGGGTATCCGGCCCTGGGTGACGACGTGGTGCTGCTGGACGCGGAGGGCCGCGCCCATCCCTTCAAGCGGCTGTACGAGGTGGAGGTGGGTGTGCTCGAGCGCCTCGGCATGGACCCAGCTGAGACCCGCCTCTGGCAGCCGGGGAGCGAGGAGGCGTGGTACGATCCGCGGGAAGGTGCGGGTTGGGGGGAGCCGGCACCCGTGTCGGTGGTGGCGGTGGCCAGCTTCCGGCCCGGTGCGGCGCTCACCCTCAATCCGCTCTCCCGACCCGCAGCGCTCAACGCCCTGCTGCATTCCCAGCTCGTCACGGCCCGGGACCGCCCCGGCCATGTGGAGGCGTTGGCTCGGGTGGCGCAGCGGGCGCAAGTCTTCGAGGTGATGTTCGGGTCGGCGGCCGAGGCGGCGGCCGCCCTGGCGGCGCGCGTGGCATGAGCGATCAGGTAGCGGTCCCGCTCGCAGCCGCCCTCGATCGGGCGGCCGTGGTGCTGCGAGTCGCGGCGCCCGATCCGGGGCTTGAGCTCGCCCGGCACTGCGGGATCGGCGGCTACGTGGCGCGGCACCGGGGCCAGGGTGACGCGAGCCGGGACGAGAGCCTCGCCCGGCGGTTCCACGAGCGGCTCATGCTCGATGCGGCGACCGAGCTGTCGGCGGCGCTCACGTCGCGCGGGGTACCCCACTTCTTCGTGCGGGGGATAGCGCTGGTCGGCACGGTCTACGCGCCCGGCGACCGCGAGATGGCCGACCTCGACCTCTTCGTTCGCTCCGAGGCCGTGCTCCGCGCGCGGGAGACCCTGGCGGACCTGGGCTACAGCGAGCTCCCGGCCGAGGAGCAGGATGGCCCCGCCGCCCTGCGCTCCAAGGTGAGCCTGGCGCGGGAGCCGGGACCGTCGGCCGTGGAGGCCGTGGCCGTGGACCTGCATTGGGCCGTCGAGCCGGTGAACCGGCTGCTCCCCCGGCCCGGCACGGCGCTTCCCGCTTCGGTGTGGGACGGGGTGCAGCTGGGCGCCACGCTTCCTGCTCCCGCCCCGGCCCATCACGCCGCGCTGCTGGTGCACCACCTGGTGCACCACGACCTGCTGCACGTACGCGGTGTGCTTGATCTGGCCCTGCTGCGGCACGACTCATGGACAAGCGATGGCGCGGCGTACGAGGACGTCGCCGGTCGGCTCGGGGTGCTGCGCGCGGCGCGCTTTCTCCACGCGGTCCTCATACGGGCGTTCGGCTACGCCCCCGTGCCTGGCGTGGAGCTCGCGCCGCGTGATTGGCGCGGCCGGCAGCTGGAGCGCGCGCTCGCCCTCGATCGCTGGCTTGTCTGGGCCGGGTCGGCAGCCGAGGGCGAGCACGTGACGATCACGCTGCGCCGCATGCGGCGCCGCTTGCTGCTGCTCGACCGTGTGGTCGACGCGCGCCTCCTGGTGGCCGATGTGGTGCTCCCGCCGCGGGAGCACTTGCGCTGGCGCTGGCCCGGCGAGCCGTCCGCCGGCGCCGCGTGGCGGCGTCATCTGCAGCAGGTCGCGGGCAAGGCTCTCGGGAGGTGAGACCGGGCTGCTTGCTTCCTCCTGAGGCCGCCCCGATCTTAGCGCCCATGAGCGCCGACGCAGCAACCGACCACCCCCGCGGACGGGACGACATCGTCCTCCGGCAACTCGACGAGGAGTGGGTGCTGTTCGATCCCCAGGCCGATCGGCTGCACGCCCTGAACCTCACGGCCGCGCTCGTGTGGTCGCACTGCACCGGCGAGCTCGATGCCCGCCGCATCGCCGACGCGGTGGGGGGCGCCTTCGACCCTCCGGTCTCGGGGGACGCCATCCTCGCCGACGTGGAAGCCGCCATCGCGCGATTCCGGGAGGAAGGGCTGCTGGCGTGAGCGACGTGAAGTACTACCGCGACCTGCTCACGCAGGAGCGGCGCATCGAGGCATTCCGGCGCGCGATCGCCGCGGTGGTGCAACCCGGCGACCGCGTGCTCGACGTGGGCTCCGGGCTCGGCACCTTCGCGTTCTTCGCGGCCGACGCCGGGGCGCGAGACGTGTATGCGGTGGACTTTGACCCAGTGATCCACGTCGCCAAGGCAGTGGCCAAGCTCAACGGCTACGCGGACCGGGTGCGGTTCGTGCGCGGCCACGTCCCCGAGGTAGACCTGCCGGAGCTGGCGGACGTGGTCATCTTCGAGGACTTCCCGCCGCGCCTCCTCGGCGGCAGCGTGTTCCGCCTGCTCAAGGCCGTGCACGCGAAGTACACGACGCCCGAGGTGCGGGCCGTACCGCAAGCGGGCGAGCTGTTCGTCGTGCCGGTGAGCGCGTCCGAGCTGGAGTCCGAGGTCGCGCCGTTCGGGCCATCCGATGCCGCGTACGGGATCGACTGGAGCCCCTCTCGTGAGTACGTGGCCAACGCACCGCTCAAGTGCGGCATCGCGCCGCGGTGGCTCCTCGCGGCGCCGCAACCGGTGGGCCGCGTGCGGTTCGACGCCGCGCCGGACGTGGGCGGCATCGCAGGCCGGGCCACCTGGCGCCTGGAGCACCAAGCGGTCATCCACGGGATCGCCTACTGGTTCGACCTCGACCTGGGGGGCGGCGAGCGGCTCTCCAACGCTCCCGGCGCGGAGCCCGGCTCGTGGGGGCACCTGTTCCTGCCGCTCGACCCACCGCTCGAGGTGAGTGCCGGCACCGAGGTGCGGGCCCGGGTCTGGTCCGACCCCCGGGCCGACGGCGCGCCGGGCTGGCTCGCCTGGGAGGTGACGGCGGGGGACGAGCGGCGCAGGGGGCACGAGTTCTCGGCCGCCCCGGCCTCGTTGAGCGATCTGGCAATGGCGTCGCCCGATGCCCAGCCGACCCTGGGGGCCCGGGGCGCAGTGGAGCTCAAAGTGCTGGGCCTCACAGACGGTACCCGCTCGATCCGCGAGATTGCCAGAGAGATCGCGACGGAGCGGCCCGACCTCACCCAGGCCGACGCCGAGCGGCTTGTCGCCGGGGTGCTGCACGACAAGATTGAGGTAGGGAACGGACTCGCCGCTCCACGAGGTGGATGATGACCGAGCAGGACCGACGCGAGTTCCTCAAGCGACTGGCCAAGGCCGCGGCGTACACGGCGCCGGTGGTGTACAGCCTGGCGGCGCCGATCGATCTGATCGGCCAGGGGCAATCGTCGAAGCACAAGCCTCCAATGGGTGCAGCGGCTGGCCAGCAGCAGACCACGCCTCAGTCCCCTGGCGGCACGGCCCCCTGGGACCGGCCCCCGCCGGGCGGCATGCAGCCGTAGGCCGCCGCGCACGGCTGCCTCAGCGCCACGCTTGCCCAGCGCGCCCCGTGCGGAGCTTCCGCACGGGGCGTTTCTCACGGTAGACTGTTCCCCCCAATGAAGGCGGAAACATCCCGAGCGGAAGGCGTGTTCTCAGCGGCGATACATGGAGCGGTTTGATCTCGTTGCGGTCGGTGGCGGCACCGCGGGGCTGGTGACCGCCGCCGGGGGAGCGGCCCTGGGCCTCAGGGTGGCGCTCGTCGAGCGCGTGGCGCTGGGCGGCGACTGCCTGTGGACTGGGTGCGTGCCGAGCAAGGCGCTCATCGCGTCGGCCAAGCTCGCCCACCAGATGCGTCACGCTGACCGGTTGGGGCTGGTCGGGGCCTCGCCGGCCCACGTCTTCAGCTGTGTGATGGACCGGATGCGCGCGGCGCGCGCCCGTGTCGCGGAGCACGACGACCCCGAGCGGTTCCGCCGTATGGGAGTCGACGTGGTGTTCGGCAGCGCGGAGCTCAGGGCCGCCGACCGCGTGGCGGTGGACGGGCGCGCGCTCCAGGCCAAGCACATCGTGATCACCACCGGCGCGGTCCCGGACGTGCCTCCCATTCCCGGCCTCGAGGAGGCGGGGTACCTCACCCACGTCACCGCGTTCGACCAGACCTCGCTGCCGCGCCGAGTGGCACTGCTGGGTGGCGGCCCCATCGGGCTGGAGTTCGCGCAGGTGTACGGCCGGCTGGGTGCCCAGGTCGCCGTGTTCGAGATGCTCCCCCAGCTACTCCCGCGCGAGGAGCCGGAGGCCGCCGCCGTGCTCGCCCGGCTGCTCGAGGCCGAGGGCGTCGCGGTGCACGTCGGCGCGAAGGTCGAGCGGGTGGAGCGGGATGTCGCCGGCGCAAAGGTCGTGCACGCCCGCCGCGCCTCGGGCGAGGTGATCGCCGTCCCCGTGGACGAGATCTTCGTGGCGACCGGCCGCCGGGCCAATGCCGCGGGGCTCGGCCTGGAAGCGGTCGGCGTCGTCCTGGAGCGGGGCGCCGTGCAGGTGGACGCGGCGCTGCGCTCCACCGTGCCTGGGATCTGGGCCGCGGGCGACGTCGCCGGCGGCCCCCAGTTCACCCACGTCGCCGACTACCAGGCTAAGCTGGTGCTGCGCAACGCGGTCTTCCCGTTCTCGACCAAGGTGGACTACTCGGCGGTGCCCGCGGTCACCTACACTGACCCCGAGGTGGCCCGGGTGGGTCTCACCGAAGCGGAGGCCCGGGAGCGCTTCGGTGCCGTGCACGTCTACCGCCACGAGTTCGCCGACCTCGACCGCGCCATCGTGGAAGGGCACGATGCCGGGTTCGTGAAGATCGTGACCCGGAAGAACGGCAAGATCGTGGGCGCGACTATCGTGGCGAGCGGCGCCGGTGAGCTGCTCGTGCCGCTCGTGCTCGCCGCCAAGCAGGGGATCAAGCTGCCCAAGCTGTCCCAGATGGTCTACCCGTACCCGACCATGGCCGAGGGCATCAAGCGCGCCGCCGACACCTACTACCGACAGAAGCTCGGTGGGCGCTCCGGCGCGTGGCTGAGACGGGTGGTGCGATGGCTGACCTGAAGCGGGTTCGCCCCTACGCGAAGCTCGCCCTCCTGGTGGTGATCCTGGCCGGCGCGGCGCTGCTCATCCGCATGACGCCCCTCGGGACGTACCTCGCCCGCGAAGAGATGGTGCGTCTGCTGGAGGTGCTGCGCAGCTCGGTGTGGGCGCCGGTCGTGTTCGTCGTGGTGTACTCGGTTGCCACGGCCCTCGCGCTCCCCGGCTCGCTGATCACGATCGTGGGTGGTGCGGTGTTCGGGTTCGGGTGGGGTGCGCTTCTCAACTCCATCGGCGCGAACATCGGTGCCAATGCCGCGTTCAGGCTGGCGCGCGGCTTGGGACGGGAGGGCGTGGAGCAGATCGTGGGGAGCCGCCTCCGGGGACTCGACCACGCCACCGCACAGCACGGCTTCTGGGGCCTGCTGGTCTTGCGCCTGGTGCCGCTCGTGCCGTTCAACGCCCTCAACTTCGGCTCGGGGCTCACGGCCATCAAGTGGCGCGACTACGCCCTCGCCACGGTGGCGGGCATCCTCCCCGGCACGCTGGTGTACACCTTCTTCGCCGACGCGCTGGTGCAGGGATCCACGGCTGCCAACGAGGTGGCGCGCACGCGGCTGTGGATTGCCGGTGGCCTGCTCGCCGCGCTCTCCCTCATTCCGCTAGTAGCGCGGCGCCTGGGATTCCGGCTGCGGCCGCGGTCTTCCGGAGAGGCTACGGGATGAGCCGTCCGATGCGGAACGCGTTGACCGTCGCTGCCGCCGCGACCGTCGGTGCCGTCGCTACCGTCGCCGCGCAGGAGCTGCCCGATCACTCCGCCTTCACGGGCGTGCTACAGGCGCATGTGCAGGGCGACCTGGTGGATTACGCGACCCTCGCGGCGGATCCCGTGGGTCTCGCTGCGTACCTGGGCGAGCTGGCGCAGACCGACGCAGCCGTGCTCGCCGCGGCTCCGCGCGACGCACGGCTGGCGTTCTGGATCAACGCATACAACGCCTGCGCCCTTTGGCTGGTGATCGATCACTACCCCATCAAGCGGGCGGGCTTCCCGGCGTCGCTGGTGCGGTCCCTCCAGGGGGTGCCGGCGAACTCCATCCGCCAGATCCCCGATACCTGGAGCCGGGAATTCTGCGACGTGGCGGGGAAGGCCCGGTCGCTGGACGAGATCGAGCACGAGATCATCCGGCCCATGGGCGATCCTCGCATTCACTTCGCGGTCAACTGCGCGTCGCGCTCCTGCCCCGTGCTGGCGCCGGAGGCCTACACGGCGCAGCGGCTCGCGGCGCAGCTCGACGCGGCCGTACAGCGTTTTCTGGCGAGCCCCCGGCACTATCGCCTGGAGCGGGGCGACCACCCCGCGCTGCATCTCAACAAGGTGCTGGACTGGTACAAGGATGACTTTGGAGGCACCGACGGCGTGGTCGAGTTCCTGCTGCGCCACGTTGCGCCCGAGGACGCTGAGTACATCCGCACTCACTCGCCGATCGTGGAGTTCTCCGACTACGACTGGACCCTCAACGACACTGCCGTGTTCGGGCGGGGCAGCGGGTCCTGACCGGCGTGCCTGGGTAGTGCGGCCGCAGTCTGCAGCGCGCGGGCTGCGGCCCTAGTTTTCCTGTCCTATGCTGACCGTCGGCGTCGTCATCCCCACCCTCAACGAGGCGGAGCACCTCTCCGGAATCCTGGAAGACGTCGCCCGTCTCGCGGTGCCGCACCAGGTCGTGGTGGCCGACGGTGGCTCCGGCGACGTGACCGTCGCGGTGGCCGAGCGCGCCGGCGTGCGGACGGTGGCGGCAGCGCGGGGCAGGGGGCCCCAACTGAATGCCGGGGCGCAGGCAGTGACCGGTGACTGGCTCTGCTTTCTGCACGCCGACGTGCGGATGCCGCTGGCTGCGCGCGGCGAGCTGGAGCGGGTCGTGAGGGACAGCAGCGTCGCGGCGGCGGTGTGGGGTCTCAGGATCGACGCCGCCGGCTTGTGGCCCCGCCTCATGGAGTTCGGTACCTATCTGCGCGACCGGTTGGGAGGGCTCTCCTACGGCGACCAGGGGCTGCTGGTGCGCCGGGAGCTGTTCGAGTCAGTGGGGGGCTTCCGGGAGATCCCCATCATGGAAGATGTCGAGCTCGTCCGCGACTTGCGGCGCCGCACGCGCGTTGCCCGGCTCGGGGCGCCGCTGCTGGTATCGCCGCGACGCTGGCTGCGGGAGGGGCCGTATCGCACCTGGATGCGGAATAGCGTGCTGATCACGGCCTACCTCGCAGGCGCCTCCCCGCAGCGCCTGGCCCGCTGGTACCGTCCGGAGACGCCGTGACCGCCGTCCTCCTGTTCGCCAAAGCGCCACGGCCGGGAGAGGTGAAGCTGCGCCTCGCCCGCGAGATCGGCGACGAGGCCGCCGTGGCGGCGTACCGCAGAGTGGGAGCCGGCGTGGCCGCCGCGGTAGGGGCTGGGTTCCGCCTCACCGTCTGGTACCACCCCCCCGATGCCGTGCGGCAGATGCGGGATTGGCTGGGGCGACACGAGTACCTCGCGCAGGAGGGGAGGGATCTCGGCGAGCGGATGGCCCACGCCTTCGCCGTTCACTTCGACCGGGGCGACCGGCCGGTCGTGGCGATCGGAGCGGACGCCCCCGGGGTCACTGCGGAAACCGTATGGGAGGCGGTGCAAGCGCTGGCCGAGGTCGATGTGGTCCTGGGCCCTGCCCTGGACGGCGGCTACTACCTCCTCGGACTCAATCGCCCGGCGCATCAGCTGTTCGAGCACGTTCCCTGGGGTAGCTCCCGTGTGCTAAAGGTCACTGTGGAAGCGTGTGCTGCACACGATCTTCGAATCAGGCGGTTGGCACCGCTCAGAGACCTGGATACGGCAGCCGACCTGGATGCGCTGGGCCTGCGGCGCCCTTGACCGAAGCGATCGGGAATCCTCATATTCGTCGAGCCTGCAACGCCTTAGAACCACAGTGAGGGGGTCGGTTGATGGCATGGAGAGTGATTGACACCGGCGGTGAAGTCTGGCACGTGCACCCGGCTGCCGAGATGCGCCCGGACGTGAACATGTGGCAGCTGACGCTCTCGTTTCGAGCCACCAACTCGGAGCGGGAGCCTCGCGCATTCTGGGCTTCCTACCCGCTGGAGTCGAGTTCCAAATCGTCGCTCTTCCAGGCCGCTGACCGGCTGTCCAACGACGCGCTGAAGGAAGTCCTCGTCCAACACATCACGTAGCCGCTCGCCGGTCATCGCGTGTCCGTCACCCCCGTCCAGGATCTGCGTCGCATCGCCGAGGCCGTTGCGCAGCTCCGCGGTGAGACGGTGGAGGACGTGGAGGTACGGCAGGACTGCCGCCAGCTACGGGTGACGCTGACCGACGGACAGATGCTGTTGGTGTCCGTGCTGCTGGACGAATCCGGGAAGCCGCGGCTCGATGTCGACCTGCTCCGCACGGTCGAACAAGCGGCGCACCGACAGCTCGAGGTTCGGTTCGAGGGAGCCGAATAGACGGCGGCAGGGGACGCGACATGACAGGCGGAAACCAGCGGGAGCGTCTCAGATTCCTCGATTTCGAGTTCGAGCGGTTGCCCAACGGGCGCTACCGCTCGCGCGTCGTGCTCGAGGGGGAGCCCGGCGACCGCTTTGTGGGGACAGCCGAAGGTCTCGGCTCGGTGGCCGGCGAGCTCCGCTGCGCGGCCGAAGCGGCTACCGAGGCGCTGCGCAGCGCGGTGGAGGAGAAGCTGGTGTTCGAGCTGCTGGGTGTGAAGGCGGTCCGGGCCTTCGACTCCACCGTGGTGATCGTCGCCGTTTCGTGTCACAACGGTATGCCGGCGGCCCGCCTGGTAGGCTCGTGCCTCACCGACGAGGCGCCGCACCGGTGTGCGGCGCTGGCGGTGCTCAACGCCACCAACCGGTTCCTCGGGAACATCATCTTCGCGAGGTAGTAGCACCTCACATGATGCCGCGCCCCCGCGTCTTCGGCCCTCTCCTGGTGTGTCTTACGGCTGCCTGTGCCGCGTCACCGCCGGAGGGGTCGCTGGAGCCGCGGGCGGAGGGCAACGGTCCTGTGGCTCCGGTAGCGGTGGCGGCGCCGGCGCCGACGCCCGAGGACTCGCTGGCCGACCTGGAAGCCCTGGAGGCGCTGCACGAGCTCGAGTTCGGCAGCCTGGCCAAGGGAGCCGAGCACGTGCGCGGTGTGGTGCCCGCACCCCGGCTCAGCGAGCTCGACGCCAGCCTGGCCATGCCTCGCGGCGGCGCCGCGAGCGCGGCCGGCCCGACCTACGACATCGATGTGGCGTCGTTCGCCGAGCGCGGCCGTGTCAAGTACTACATCGACTACTTCCTGGGGCCCACCCGGAACCGCTTCACCATCTGGCTGGGCCGGCTGCCGCGCTACGAGGGTATGATCCGGGAGCGTTTCGGAGCGCTGGGCGTGCCGGAAGACCTGGTGTATCTCGCCATCATCGAGAGCGGGTACTCCAACACGGCGGTCTCCCGCTCCAATGCGGTGGGCATGTGGCAGTTCATCCGCTCCACGGCTCGGCGCTACGGGCTCACGGTTACTACCTGGGTGGACGAGCGGCGCGATCCCTTCAAGGCGACGGAGGCGGCCGCCCGGCACCTGGCGGATCTGTACGCGCAGTTCGGCTCTTGGTACCTGGCTGCCGCGGCCTACAACGGTGGGCCAGGGAGGGTGGAGCGGGGTATCCGCCGACTCAGGGAGGCACCGGACTCGGTGAGCGACGAGACCTTCTTCGACCTGTCCGAGCGGCGCTACCTCAGGCGGGAGACTCGGGACTACGTTCCCAAGCTCATCGCCGCCGCGATCATCGCCAAGGAGCCGCTGCGGTTCGGGTTCGACAGCCTCCCGATTCTGCGGCCCCTCGTGTTCGACGAGATCACCGTGCCCGACGCGACGGGCCTGGACGTGGTCGCCCGGTTGGCAGACACGACCGCCCGCGCCGTCATGGAGCTCAACCCCCAATACGTGCGGGGCGTGACCCCGCCGCGGCAGCACTCCATCGTGCGGGTGCCGCGGGGCAGCGGCCCCACGGTGGTGCAGCGCTACGCCGAGCTCCCGGTGAACGAGCGGGTCAACTTCGTCGAGCACGTGGTACGGCGGGGCGAGACCCTGTCTGAGATCGGGGAGCGCTACGGCGTGAGCGTGCGCCTCCTGCGGGCAGCCAACAACTACGTCCACCCGCGGCGGCTGCGCATCGGACAACGTCTTGTCATTCCCATCAGCTCGGCGGCCCGCACACAGGCGGCCGCCGGCCGCGCGCCGCGGCCGCGACCCGCGGTGTCAGGCGTGCGGTATCACACGGTGCGTCGGGGCGAGACCCTGTGGATCATCGCCCAGAAGTACGGTGTGACCCTGGCCGAGCTGCGACGCTGGAATGGGCTGGCTGCGAACGATGTGCTGATTCAGGTGGGCGAGCGGCTGGCGGTGGTCCCGCCGCGGGGCGCTACGCGCTGAGTCCCCGGGGCCTACTGCAGGCCCTCGTACCCCTCCAGGATCCTCGACGCGTACCCGTTCCCCGGATCTTGGCCGGCGTCCATCAGCTCCTTTACCCGACCGGGCCCCCGGTTGTAAGCCAACAGGGCCAGCTTCGCGTCCCCGTAGGCCTCGAGCAGGTCGCGCAGGTAGCGCAGGCCGATGCGCAGGTTGGTCTCCGGGTCGTACAGTTGCTCCGGGGTGATCGTCGGGGCGTAGAAGCGCGCCGTTGCTGGCTGCACCTGTGCCAGCCCCAGTGCATTGGCGTGGCTTCGGGCACGCGGCTCGAAGGCGCTCTCCAGCCGGACCAGACGGAAGGCCAGTTCGGGGTCTATGCCCTCGCTCAGAGCCACGTCGTAGACCAACTCTGCCATGTCGGCGGGGATCTGATAGCGCGTCGAGTAGTGCAGCACGGCCTCGGCACGTTGTAGCTGAAGGCGGGCGATCTCCAGCTCGCCCTCGGTGATGTCGAGGGAGACGCGCAGGTGGCGGAACTGGGACTGGACCGCCGTACCGGTGTACGCCTCGTCGTCATCCGACGACGCCAGCGCGCGTGGAGCCTGGGCTCCGGCGAGGGCACCCACCGCGAGGACCGCACCCAACAGACCGACGCCGCGCAGTGTGAGTCGCTGGGTAGCCGATAACCGGTCCCAGGTCTCCACCACCGCCGCCGCGATATGCTGGACAATGAGCTTCAGGTGTATCATGCGGTTTCCTCGTTCTCTCGCTTCCAGTCTCCCTTGGTTCCGCCCGTCTTCTCCAGCAACCGAATCCGCGCGATCTCCATGCCGTGCCCCGCGGCCTTCACCATGTCATACACAGTGAGCAGCGCGAGTGACGCGGCCGTCAGTGCTTCCATCTCGACCCCCGTGCGGCCGGTGGCCCTGACCTCGGCCTCGACCCGCACGCCTGGCGTGGCGGGGTCGAGCTCGGCGGTCACCCTCACATGGTCCAGGCCCACCGGGTGGCATAGCGGGATCAGCTCAGCCGTTCGCTTGGCGGCCATGGTGCCGGCCAGCTCCGCGGTTGACAGAACGTCACCCTTGGGGCCCGAGTTTCCCTGTACCAGGGCGTAGGCCTCCGGAGACATCCGGATCGTCCCCTCGGCGCGGGCCGACCGCACCGACTCGGGCTTCGCGCCCACGTCCACCATCCGGGCTCGGCCCCGCTCGTCGACGTGGGAGAGCATCACAGCAGCCCTTCCAGGTCGCTGGCCAGCACGGCCAGGGTGAGCTGGGGGTTGGTGTTCCCCTGGGCGGCCGCGCGTGCCTCCTCGACCCGCCTCAGGGCCTCCAGCCGGCCCTCCAGGCCTCCTCCCGTGCTGCCGGCCTCCTGCTCGAGACCGGCCCGCAGACGCACCGCCAGGGCGTCCAGGAGCGCCGTGAAGTCGCCCCGGGCGGCCCAGGCAGGCTGGGCCAGGGCGCGAGGCGCCCATCCAGCGGCGCCCTGCGCCACGGCTGCCAGCAGCTCGGCAGCACGCCGGTCCGGTCCCTCGGCCTCTGCATCCGTCCAGATAGCCCGGCCGACGCTCCCCTCGGCCAGTAGCGTCCGCCGTTCGAGTGCCTCTCCCCTGAGCGGCGGGTCGAGCTCCGCGCCCAGGAAGCGCCGCACGTCCTCGTCCGCCACGCGCGGCACCCGGAGCGTCACCAGCCGGGAGCGGATCGTGGGCAACAGCCCCTCCGGGTCGGCCGCCGTGAGGATCAGGGTCGTGTCCTCGGGCGGTTCCTCCAGGACCTTGAGGAGCGCGTTGGCCGCCTCCGGGCTCGATTCTTGGACCACCAGGCGCTCGGCGTCGCCCACGATGAGCACCTTCCGATCCCCGCTGAAGGGGGTCACCCAGGCCAGTCGGTGCAACAGCCGCACCGAGGCGAGGGAGTGACTCACCATCCCCTCCGGCCGCTGCCACAACGGGTCCTTGCGGCGCTCCTCCATGGCAGTGGCCAGGGCTTGCCGAGCCTCCTCCACCTGCTTGTCCGGGTCACCCGCCCTGGGCCGCGGAATCGGCACGAACCAGTGCAGGTCCGGGTGCTGCAACCCGAGCACCCGCCGGCAGCTACCGCACTCCTGGCAGGGGGCACCCGGGCCGGCCTCGCACAGCAGCCCCTGCGCTATCCACAGCGCCAAACGCTGCTTTCCGACCCCCGGCGACCCCACCAGCAGGGCCGCCTGTGGGAACCGGCTGGAGGCGAGGACGCCAGCCAGCCGGTGCTGCAAGGCATCGTGGCCGTAGATCGGCCGTAGACTCATGGCCACCAATCTAGCACCCTCCGGCCCGACCAGGTAGTGATGTAAGCTCCCTGCTCCCAATGAGTAACCGAGTTAACGGTCGGGCGTTCCGGTGTGCCGCTGCACACTAAGAAGTGACTGCTCACTATCCAGTCACTGGTCTGTGAGTGGCGCCTCACAAGTTGGGCCACGCCGGGCCCTTCCGCCCGACACGCGGCCGTCTTCGGGCTTGCGTCCCGCAAGCGGCGTCTCGATGTTCAGGCCGCAGCCATGGCACCGTACCAGCATACTCACACACACGAACCCTCCGGAGGCGCATCATGTGGCGCCCAGCTCGTGGCCTGTTTCCGTTCCTCGTCCTGCTTACTCTGGGAGGCGTGAGCCCTGTGGGGGCCCAGGAGGCGGAGATCGTTCTCTTCGGGGGCCGGATCTGGACCGGGCCCGGAGCCCCCACGGGATCGCAGGCTCCAACCGCGGTGGCGGTCGCGCACGGCCGGATTCTGGCCGTCGGCACCGATCGAGACATTACCCGCTTCGTGGGCACCCCGACCCGGCGCGTCGACCTGGAGGGTCGGCGGGTCGTGCCCGGCTTCATCGACGCTCACACCCACTTCGTGGAGGGCGGCTTCGAGCTTGCCAGCGTGCAGCTGCGTGACGCCGCGACCCCAGAGGAGTTCGCCCGCCGCATCGGGGAGTTCGCGGCGGCCCATCCGGGCGAGTGGGTGACCGGTGGCACGTGGGATCACGAGCTGTGGGGCGGGGAGCTGCCGCGCCGCGAGTGGATTGACTCCCTCACGCCCGAGACGCCGGTCTTCGTGAGCCGGCTCGACGGCCACATGGCTCTCGCCAACACCAGGGCGCTCGAGCTCGCCGGGGTCGCTGCCGACACCCCCGACCCGGAGGGCGGCACCATCGTGCGTGACGAGGACGGCCGTCCCACCGGCGTCCTCAAGGACGCGGCAATGGGCCTGGTGGGCCGGGTCATTCCCGACCCCTCCGAGGAGGAGCTCGACCGGGCGCTCCAGGCGGCGATCGCCCACGCAGTGGAGCGGGGCGTCACCATGGTCACCGACATGGGATCGTGGCGGGGTCACGAGACCTACCGGCGGGCCCACTCCCGCGGCGAGTTGCCCATCCGGGTGTACTCGGTGATGCCGATCGGCGGATGGCAGCGGGTCGCCGAGTACGTGGAGCGGGAGGGCCGCGGCGATACCCAGCTGTTCTGGGGCGGTGTAAAGGGCTTCGTGGACGGTTCCCTCGGCTCCACCACCGCCTGGTTCTACGCGCCGTATGACGACGCGCCTCACACGGCGGGCCTCATGGTGACCGACACGGCCGAGCTGCGCGAGGCCGTCATCGGCGCGGACGCGGCCGGGTTGCAGCTGATCGTGCACGCCATCGGGGACCGCGCCAACGACTGGCTGCTCGACGTATACGGCGAGGCCCGCGAGCGGAACGGACCGCGCGATCGCCGCTCCCGCATCGAGCATGCCCAGCACCTGACCGGCGCCGCGATCCGCCGCATGGGGGCGGATGGTGTGATTCCCTCGATGCAACCCTACCACGCGATCGACGACGGTCGTTGGGCGGCCAAGCGCATCGGCCCCGAGCGGATCGCGACGACCTACGCGTTCCGCGACCTGCAGGACGCCGGCGCCCGGATGGCGTTTGGGAGCGACTGGACGGTGGCGCCGATCGATCCGCTGTACGGCGTCTATGCGGCGGTCACCCGCCGCACCATCGACGGGGCAAACCCGGAGGGGTGGGTGCCGCACCAGAAGATCACGGTGGAGGAGGCGCTCGCGGCCTACACGGCGAACAATGCGTACGCTGCGTTCCTCGAGGATCGGCTCGGCACGCTGGAGCCGGGCAAGCTCGCCGACCTGGTGGTGCTGTCGGACGACATCCTCACCATCGATCCGGTGGAGATCGAGAACGTCGAGGTAGATCTCACGATGGTGGGGGGGGAGGTCGTGTACCGGCGGCACTGAGCTGCCAGGCTGCGGGAAGGGGGAAAGGGGAAAGGTACGGCAGAACGGTCGTTCTGTGCGGGTGGCGTCCGCCCGGTAGCTCGCCGGTCGTACCGTTCCCCCTTCCCCGTTTCCCCCTGTACGGGGTCGGGAGGGGCTAGGAGGGATCTAGCATCTTCCCCAGGAACAACACCGCCCCCGAGTATCGCTCCCGGATCGCGAAGAGGAACGGGCGATCCACGAACACACGCGGCGGCATGGCGGTCACGCCGACGTCAACTGACGTGACGGCGGCCGCCTCAGTGCCCTCCTCGTTCACGTCCACGTAGGTCTTGTGCTTCACCTTCGATATGAAGGCGTTCCACGGCCCCTGATACAGGTTGGAAAAGTCCGCCTCGAGCTCGGAGAATGCTTCTGCCATGCCCAGCGCCTTGAGCACGTCGTTCAGGGTGATCTCGTACTCCAGCGTGAACTTGGGGAGCGACACGTACATCGACGTGGAGTCGAGCTCGGCGATCCATGCGTTCCACTGGGCGCGGTCCACGGTCTCGGCCAGCGAGCCTATCGCGGCCGGGTCGTGCGGCATGACGATGGTCATCGAGTACGCCTGGCCGCCGTAGGGCAGGTCCACGACCGTCACGTCCGTGTCGAACAACACGCGCACCGCGACCTCCCCCTCGTGGTCCATCATCTGCACGGTCGTTTCCGAACCGTCCGCGAGATGGAAGACGGAGCTCCGCGTGAGGTGCCTGTCGAACTGGTACGTCCAGTCGCCCTTGAAGTAGATGGCGTTGATCAGGAACATGATCGTCTGCGGGTCGATGGGCGGCTCCACGATGTCGCGGATCTTCCCGCGCGTCTGCTCGTCGACCCATGCGTTGATGGCGTTCACCGCCGTCGGATCGGCGAAGTTCAGCGCGGCCACCTCCGCATCGAAGTACTGCTGGCAGCGATCGAGGAACTCCGGGACGATGTCGATGCCCTCGCGGTACCAGATGGAGTTGGCGAGAACGAACTCAACGTTGGGGTCGAGGTTGCGCAGCAGGTCGATCAGGCTGCGGTACGCCTCGTTCACCTCCTGGAGTGACATCCCCTGGAGTTCCAACGTCTGCTGCATGGCGTCCCGCGTGGTGCCGGCGGCGCCGTTGTAGGTCATGCCCAGCGCCATACCCACGCTGAGCGGCGAGATGAAGATGTTGTCGCCGGTGGTGTCCTGCGCGTCGATCTCGCGGAACAGCTTGAAGGCGAAGCGGTTGTCCGCCTCGACCAGCATGGCCTCGGCGTGGGTGAGCGGGCGCGGCAGGTCCGTGATGGGGCCGAACTCGCCGCACGCTACGAGCGCCGCGCCGGCCGCCGCCGCGAGCGACACCAGCGGGAACAGACCGAAGCGTGATCTCATGGGGCCTCCCCGGTGTGTCCGATCACCTTGCTATACCCCTGGTGTCGGGGGGGTGGTCACATGGAGCGGGAAGCGGGAAGCGGGAAACGGGAATGGGGAAAGGGGAAAAGGGAAGCGGGAAACGGGAAAGGCACTACGTGCGGCCTTCCCCTTTCCCGAGGGGTACGGTAGGTAGGGGCTTACCGCTCTCTCCGCACCCTCCAGCGGTCCACCACCCGCTCACCTCGCACCACCTGGTACTCGTCGAAACAGGCGACCGCCAGGCACGCGTGGTTGGGCAGGATGCGCACACGGGAGCCCACCGGGAGCGCTCGGCTCACCTTGCCGTGCTCCTGGCTGAGGGAGACCAGCCGGGCGTCGTGCCGCAGGGTGCCGGCGGCGTAGTCGTCATAGATCTCTCCCATGGTGGGTTGGGGGGCGTTGCCCCGGCCGGGGTCCTTGGAGAGCGCCAGCGCCCCGGCGTCCACCACGCAGTGCCCTGCCGCTCGCTGCGAGGACACTACGCTCGCCAGCACGGTAACGGCACAGTCACGTGGAGTGCAGGAGCCGAGGAGCACCTGGGTGTAGTCATGGAACACGTAGTTCCCCGGCCGCACCTCGGTGACGCCGGCTAGATGGTCCACCGCGTTCATCCCCGGGGTGGAACCGACGCTCACGCCGGCAACCGGGATCCCGTCGGCGCGCAGCCGGTCGGCGAGCTCGACCATCAGGTCGCGCTCCTCTGCGGCCACCGCTGCGCTCTCCCTGCTGGTCGGCCCGTTGTAGGCGTGCCCGGCATGGGTGAGGATGCCATCGAGCTCCAGGGTGCTCGACTCGTGGATGGCGCGGGCGAGCTCGGTGGCCGTACCCGACCGCGGATCCACTCCGGCCCGGTGATAGCCGCAATCCACCTCGAGCCACACGTGCAGGGGATGTTTCGTCTGCTCGAGGGCTGCGATGGCCTCGGCCGAGTCGACTACCAGTCGCAGCGTCACGCGCTGCGCCAGTTCCACCACTTCTTCGAGGCGCACGAAGATCAAGGGGAAGGCCCACGTGATGTCGTCGAACCCGTGGTCGGCGAAGATCCGCGCCTCTGGCAGGGTGGAGACGGCGATTCCTTTGGCGCCGAGGGCCCGCTGCCGCTCGCCGACCTCGACGCACTTGTGCGACTTGATGTGAGGACGCAGCGCCACACCGAGTCGGTTGGCCTTCTCCTGCATCTGCTTCAGGTTCCGCTCCAAGACGTCGAGGTCGAGGAGCAGAGCGGGAGTGGCCAGATCGCTCAGAACATCCATCGTGCTGGAAAGTTCGTCGGCTCTTCGACCTGCGGCAACCACGACGACGATCTACAAGCGACCGGCCCCCGCCGCATGGAGCGGCGAGGGCCGGCGACACTCCGTGACGTCTGCGATGCTACTTGCGCAGCAGCTCCTGCACGATGCGGTCGGCACCGTAGATGTGCTCCAGCGCCTCCACGATGGCCGGCGCACACACCGAGACGGAGCGGGCAACCTCGGTCGTGTAGATGAAGTCACCCGACAGGCTCTCGATGTTGCCGTCGAAGATGAGGCCGACGACCTCCAGATCGGTGTTGATCACCGGGCTACCCGAGTTGCCGCCGGTGATGTCGTTGGTGGACACCATGTTCACTGGTGTCCCCATGTCGAACTCTGACGGCGGGTCCAGCCAACGGTCGGGCAGGGCCCACTCCTCCGCGCCCTCGTGGGCGTAGTGCCGGTCATATAGACCGTAGAAGGTGGTCCAGGTGGGCGCCTTGGTGCCGTTGTATTCGTAGCTCTGCACCACACCGTCGGCGATGCGCAGCGTGAACGTCGCATCGGGCGGCAGGTCGGTCCCGTACACGTCGAACAGCGCCCGTGCGAGTTTGGCGACCTTCACGTCTTCCTCGGCGTTGAGCTGCCGGTACCTGGCGTTCGCTCGCTCGACCCGCGGGCCGCTGGCACGCACCAGGGTCAGCGCGGGCTCGTCGTTGGCCATGATGCCGGCCGGGTTGTCCAGCAGCGCCCGTCGGGCCGCTGGGTCGACCACGGACGGCGAGCCGTCGATGGTCGCCCGCGCAGCCTCCCTCGGGGTCCGGCCGGCCAGCGCCTGCCGCGCCCATGCGTCATTCTCGCCGAGGAAATAGATCACATCGCCGATCTGGGCCTCCAGCATGTGGCCGTCCAGATCGGTATTGATCTCCTGGCCCTCGATGCGCCCGCGCAGCGCCTGGACCGCGCTGTCGGGGGCACCACCCTGTACCATGTTGGCGTACTGGATCAGCTGTGCCGCGGTGTTCAGAGTACGGGAGCGGGTGGAGCCGGTCACCTGCAGCGCCATCAGCACGGGATAGTGTTGCTTCATCTCCTCGCGGATCACCGCGATATCGTCCCACAGGGTGCCGTACTGCCGGTTGAGGTCCGGGTTGCCCTGAACTGCCTGCTTGAACCGTTGCTCCCAGCCCAGCTTGCGGCCCATGATCTCGGGGTCGTTGAGCGCCTTGGTGCGCCCCGTGCACA
>CAYGBV010000015.1:0-5781 GCA_964348295.1 uncultured Gemmatimonadaceae bacterium | reverse complement strand
GCGCAGTTCCAGCTCGTGCTCCCCGGTCTCGGCGAAGCTCCCGATGAGGTTGCCCTGCAACGCCACGGCCCCCGCGGCTGCGTCCACAAACAGGTGCGGTTCCACGCGCCACACGGCGTTCTCGCCCTCTTCATGGACCGGCACGACCACACCGGCGACGGCGGTCATGATGAGAGTCGGCCGCCGCAGGAACGACCACTTGAGCGGCTGCGCCTCGACGGCGAGCAGGCCTCCTCCGAGCAGCGTGTCGGCCGCGCCCAGGGCGACCGGGAAGAACACCTCCATGCCGATGGCGTCGCTCACCGCGTACGCGAGCTCCAGCGTGGCCACGTCCGGAGCGTGCGCATCGCGATCCATGATCCGGAAGTACGTCACCCTGAGCTCGTCCTCCAGGATCGCGTGGTGGGTATAGACCGGGTCGATGAGCGCCCTGGAGACCGTCTCGTGTCCGCCATGGACGGCAAGCGGAGCTGCCGGCACGACGGGCGCCACGGGCTCCCCGGGTGCGGACACCGAGGCCGCGGGGCGGAGCAGCTGGCCCCGAGCCGTGGTAGGCGCCAGCATGAGGGCCGCGATCGCCCCGACGCCGAGCAATCCTAGTCGCAGGGGCTTCTTGCGGTGGGGCGCGACATCGGTCATCCGGCCTCTCATCTGTGCGCGCTTCAGCTTCCGGCGCTGCGCCGCCGCCCCGACGTATGCAGATGGACGACCAGCCACTGCCCGTTCCGCTTCTCGAGCACCGCCGTCCCCCGACCATCCACCTCCACGTGGCCGCGTGGCGTGTCGACCGCCAGCTCGTAGCGGAACGGCGCGCACGCGACGTCGCCCCACACCTGGGGTTCCACGTCGAAGTAGCGATAGCGGAAGTTCTCGAACTCTGCGAGCTCGGGCTTGAGCTGATGATCCCGGTACTCCGCCCAGCCCCGGTTCACGCCGGCCCCCTCGATGATGCGCACCCACGCATCGAGCGCATACAGCGCGTCGAGGCCGTCCAGGTCCTTTGCCTCCGACAGCGCCGCGACCGCCTCGATCACGCTCCGGACCGCCGCCGCCTCCTCAGTCTGCGCCGCGAGAGCCAGCGGGCTCGCGCTCGATGCAAGTGCGAGGGCCACAGCCGTCATCCATCTCGCCGTCATTGGGTCTCCTCTCTGAACGTCGCGCAGCAGGTTCACCAACGGCTGGCGCGTGATGATGTAGCGAATGGACTCGTGGGCGGCGAGCGGCGCCGGATTGTAGAACTACGTGAGCACGACGCCCGTCAGCGCCAACAGCACCAACGCCGCGAGTGTGAGGCCCCCGAGTATGAAATCCAGCCGGTTGGCTCGGGCCGGTACCGCGTAGTCCAGTGCGGACAGCGCCAGTCGGTCGTTGAGCAGGGGCATCCCGTCTACTCGCTGCGGGTTGCGGAGTGTTCCACGTCGAGCCGCACGTGCTCAGTACTCGTCCACGGGTTGCCCCTGAAGGATTGCGAGGCGTTCCCAGTACTCATCGTCGTCGATCTCGCCCTCGATGTAACGCTCTGCCAGCCGGTCCGCGGCAGCCGCGGCCCGATTCGTACGCGGTCCGCGGAGGACCACGAACCACACAATCCAGCCGAGAGTCCCCAGTACGAACGTCCACAGACCGAACATCCATAACACATGCCCACCGGACATCATTGCCATCTCCTCGAAGCGTTCAGCGGCAGGGCCGGACCATCAGGAGGGGTCACAGCCGTGCCGCTTCAGTCCGCAGGAGTCGTGCCGCTTCGGGTCGCAGTACCTAACTTCTTGCTTCATGGGATGTTGCTGGTCGGACGCAAGCCGCGGCACTGCGTCCCGCCTCCGCCGTGCGGCCCTTTCCGTGGGTCATTTCACGCGTCCTTGGGCGAAATCGCCCGTGGCGGCGCGCTCCCTCGCCACACGGCCCCGGGTCACGACGGCTCGGCGTACCGCCCCGGGTCCTGCTCGAACTGCTTGCGGCACGCCTCCGTGCAGAAGTAGTACGTCGTGCCCATGTACTCGACCTTTGCCACGGCCTTGTCCGGCTCGAACGTCATGCCGCAGACGGGATCGGTGACTTTCATGGTAGCCCTCCTTCCTTGTCGGCGTCGCTGGGCTCGTCCGCGTCCCGGACGGCGGCGCCATCTCCCGAGCGCCGTTCTATCCATCCGGGTGGAACGAACCAGATCACCGCCAGCACCTCCACGAACACGAGGATCCACAGTCCTTCCGGATAGAAGTGGATGGACTTGGGGCACCTCCGATCGGGCGCCCGCTCACCGCAGGCGCTTCCACAGCGCGTTGTAGATTGGCACGAACACGAGCCCGACGTACACTCCGTAGAGGAAAGACTCGGCCAGGCCGATCAGAAACCCGGTGACCGTGAGCCAGCGGAACCCGGGGAGCACCGCCTCGAGCGCGCCGGTCATGTGCAACGGCTCGGGCACGATGAGCCCGTAGAGCACGCACACCACGAAGGTCACGGCCCCAAAGATCGCCAGGGACCAGGTGACGACCTTAATGTCCAGCATGGCGCTCCTCCTTCCGGGTCGAGTCATCGTTCGGTGCGTGGCCGTCAGGGTGCGCGCAGCACCCGCCGCCCCCTCCGTGGCCACCATGCCCGCCGTGCTCGGCGCGACTCGGGTGACCGCCATGCCCGCCATGCCCGCCATGCATCTTCATGTGCATCCAGACGAACAACACGGCAACGGCCAACCAGAACCAGTTCTCGCGTATCCAATCCATCGTATCGCTCCTCCCTCTACCCGGCCTCTTGCGGTAGCGGATGGTGGCGGCGGCGCGGCACGAAAGCCGGCACGCGGAGGCGGTACGCTTCGTAGTCCGAACGGAACCGTGCCACCATCTCCGCCTCCTCCCGCATCGCTAGCCGGTAGTACGCCCAGCTAAGCAGCGGCCACATGAGCAGCGTCAGCGCCGTGGGCCACTGGATCAGCATGCCCACCGTAACGAGGAACAACCCGCTGTACTGGGGGTGCCGCACCCTGGCATACATGCCGTCAGTCACGAGCCCGCCGCCCGCCGCATGGATCTGACGCCACGCCTTCCACATGATCCACAGTCCCAAAGCCATCGTCAGCGCCCCGATCTGGCACACGACGAGCGTGGCCCAGGGCGGCAGACCGAGCAGCGTTGCGAGGAGATGACCTTGCAGGTGACCGAAGGGCGTGGCGGTCCCGAGCTGCGCGCCTATCACGCCGCTCAGCAGATAGATCGTGAGTGGAAAGCCGTACATCTCGGCGAACAACGCCACGATGAACGCCGAGAACACACCGAGGGAGCGCCACTCCACCGCGCGCCTGGGCCGGAGGAATCCGAAGACGAACGCGCCGAAGAAGAGCACGTTGAACACGACCATACCCCAGAGGCCGTAGTCGTAGGTTTGCGCGGACGGCATCGGCACCTCCTCTGGCGGCCCGAACCTGTGGGTTTCACCTCATCCACGGTGCAAGTGCGGTGCCGCACGCGATCGGCCTCTCCATCTGGCGTGCTGTCAAGGGGTTGGGTGGTGCAGTACGAAGCGACCGGCCGGCCAGTGCGGGCCGTTCAGCCCATGCGGCGGGTCATTTCACGTGGGATGCGGCCGTGCGCCCCGACTGAAGCCCACTGCGAGGTACCGCGTCGTCCCGAGCCAGCAGTCTGACGAATTCGCGGGTCCCAAGCTATGCGCTGCGCGCCCGGGCGCGGCTACGCGAGCAGTTCGCGGAGCTTGGCGTCAATCTGCTCGGCGAAGCACCGGCGGGTCTCCCGGTCCAGCGTCGTCCGGGCGAGCACGCGGTCGACCGCCCCGCACAGCTCGCCCAGCTCGGCGCGAATCCGCCGGCGGGTCACGCCGGCGGCTCCCCAGCGATAGTGCTCCCGCCACAGCAGTCGCTCCACGACCGCGCTCCGCACGGGGCTGTCGGGCGCCAGCGCGATCACGCCGAGCGCACGAATCAGCGACCCGGAATGGGCCTCATCATACGCGGCCGGCCCCAAGCGACCGCGCCACTCACTGCGAACGAGCATCTCGAACTCGCTGATCGCCAGCCCGCCCAGCTCGGGCTCGACATCTCGCGGGATGTCGGTCGTAGTACCGCACGCCGGACAGGTCGCCGCGCCCGGCGCGCCGGCCGTGGCATGGCTCATGGAAGTCGAGTCCCGGGCTCCAGCGCATAGCCGGCCGCGGCCCAGGCCCGCATCCCACCGGCCAGGTTGTACACGTTCGCGTAGCCCAGCGACGCCAGCGCCGAGGACGCGGTGGCACTCATGCTGCCGCTACGACAGTACACCACGATCTTCGCGGTCTTGTCTGCCGGGAGCTTCTCCACCTGGGCTTCGATCTGGTCGAACGGGATGCTCTGATCCGTGCCGGGGATGTCGCCCGCGTAGGGGACGTGCACGTTGACGAGCAGGAAGTCCTTCGCGGGCATCATCTCGCTGAGCTGGTCAGGGGTGATGTCCGTGTAGACCGCAGGAACGTCCTGCACCTCGCTTGCTGCTCCCGCCGCCGCCGCTGCTTCCTCCACCGTAGCCGCCTCGCCTGGGCGCTCACCCTGCCCGCACGCCATAGGGGCTCCGCCGAGCAACACCACCCAAACGAGTCGGCCTGTATTCCTCATCTGCATCTGCGCTCACCCTCCACGAGGGGCTGAGGTGCTCGCCAGCGCACGGCCCGCAGGCAGTCCCTCAGTCGGCCGCCTCCGATCGAGCGGGCTCGGCCCCGGGTGTCCTGGCGTATTTGTCCGGATCCAGCAGAAACGCATGTTGGCACTCCATGGAGCAGACCAGGTAGATCTCGCTCCTGTAGGCGATGCGGAAATAGAGCTGACCGGTGCCGATCAGCACGCCGCATACCGGGTCACGCCTCAGCATCGCACCCTCCACGCTCGCCTTCATCCGACTCTCCGGCCGCGCAATCGCGGACGCAAATGGATGACGCGGCGACGTCGCTAGAGCAGCGTCCCCGCGCGATAGGTATGGGCCGTGCCCCACCCGGCTCGGGCAATGGCCGCGCACAGCGCTCCCGTGGTGATCTCGCCGGGACGGTACAGCACGCGCGCCCCGGGCGGCGCGAGACTCACCCGCGCGCTCTCGACGCCTCCCAGCCCCGCCACCGCGTCCTGAACCCGCCGCGCGCACGCGTCGCAATGCATGCCGCCGATGACGATACGCGCCTCGGCCAGATCCGACATCGCGGGCCCCGTCCTGGCCTCGGACACGCGCACTTCGCAGTCGCACGGGCTTGAGCCAGCTGCCATCGCGGTTCTCCTGATGAGATCACTTTCCTCCCCCCAGTTGCAGTCCCCATGCCACCTCTCGCTATGTCCCAAGTCCCTCGGTCTGCAGTCGTTAGCACCAGTCTGTTCGGGTGTCCGTCGCATACCCGTGCGCCATACCGCGCTCTGGATCGGGCCAGATCGCCCACTGGGTTTCCGCAGCGTCCTACCAGGAGTGAAAGCACGGTGCGATCAGACAGCGACGCTCGCCTCGGGGGTTTTCACCCGTCCGGCGCGTGAAACCGAGCGGCAGAGTGCGTCACCTCCCCGTTCGCGCAAGTGCCAACCCGGTGTCTCGCAAGACGATAGGCTCCGGCTCCGCATCGGCCCGCGGCTTGCGGTGGATGTCACAACCATGACGGCTGTGGAGCAGGGCGCGAACCTTGGAACGAGCGTGAGGCCCCCCCGTACGAGCCATGTTGCGCGAGTACATCCCGCTGCTGCTGCTGATCGTGCTGGTCGCCCTCACGGCCGCCATGATGCTGCTGATGTCCCACATGATCGGACCGCGGCGCCCGACCGCG
>CAYGBV010000014.1:0-9369 GCA_964348295.1 uncultured Gemmatimonadaceae bacterium | reverse complement strand
GAGGGCGACGGCGATCCCGCCGATCAATCCCCCGCCGGAGAGCGGCACCACTACGGTGTCTAGCGCGGGGAGTTGCTCCAGCAGCTCGAGACCGATGGTTCCCTGGCCGCCGATGACGTGCGAGACGTCGAACGGATGGATGTAGACGAGCCCGCCCTCCCGCTGGATGACGAGAGAGCGCGCCTCGGCCTCGTCATAGGTCGAGCCGTACAGGACCGTTTCGGCCCCGTGTAGCCTGATGGCCTCGAGCTTGGTTGGGTCCACCCACTCGGGCACGCAGACCGTGGCCGGGATGGCGAGGCGCTCGGCGATGTACGCCACAGCGCGGCCGTGGTTGCCGCTGGAGCAGGCCACCACGCCGCGGGCGCGTTGCTCGTGTGATAGCGCCAGCATGCGGTTCGCGGCGCCGCGCACCTTGAACGAGCCGGTCACCTGGAGGCTCTCGAGCTTGAGAAACACGGGGGCACCGACGCGCTCCGACAGGCTCGGCGCGCTCACGACAGGTGTCTCGACGGCCAATCCGGCAATGGCCTGGCGGGCTGCAGCAACGTCGTATGGCATGGTGTGACTTGGCGACCGGCTAGCGCTGCGGCTCCACGGGCAGGTCCGGCGTGTCGGCCCGGCTAGAATAGCGCTTCGTTGGAGAGATAGCCAGAACGACGAGCCGCAACCGTAGCTCGCCGAAAGCGTTGCCGCCTTGCCGACGCCGCCTAGTTGCTACGCGGCGACTCGTCCGTCCTGCCGTCCGAGTACAGCCCGACGATCTTCACGGCACGTCCGGACTCGTCGAACACGATGCGCATGCGGAACGTCTTGGTGGATTCGAGGGCGAAGAGGTCTGGCGCCAGCGGGATCATGCGTGTCTCGCTGGTGGAGCCGTCCCGCCAGTAGACGAGCCCGCCGTCCTTCAGCGCGATGTGGCGCGGGCCGTACACGCCTTCGCAGGCGCGCATCTCGTCCTGCGACAGTGTCACGGGCTCCGATTGCAGGCCGACGCGCAGCCACTCCATGCGGGGCTCGAGCCGTTGCGCCTGGGTGGAGTCCATGGCTATGGCGCGCTGGTAGCTCTGCAGCGCGCGTGTGTAGTCGCCCGAGCCCGTGTGCGCCTGGCCCAGGGAGACCCACACGATCGCAGCCGGATCGCGCTCCCCCTGGGCGGTCAGCACGGCGACCGCCGCCTCGAACTGGCGGATGCCCACGAGGTAGCTGGACAGGGATCCGACTTGTTGACCTACCACGCTGTCGGGATGCTGCTCGGCGAACGCCTGGTAGACGCGCAGTCCCGCCTCGATCCCCTCGTCCCGGAATGCCCGTCGCATGGAGATCTGCGCCAGGCGCGCCGGGTCGTCCCAGCGAGGGTACTCGAGGTTGTGGATGGCGTAGTGGGTGTCCTCGAAGAAGAACGAGACCAGGTCCTCGGCGATGGCCAGCCCGTTCTGGCTGTTGGCAAAGTACACGAGTCCCGCGTCTTCGGTCGGATAGCCGATCACGTACGCGCGGAAGACGCCGTTGTCGCCCCAGTGCCAGATCGCAGTCCCGCGCGCGGTCTGCTGCAGGCCCCAGCCGAGTCCCCAGTAGACGTGGGGGACCGGCGCGTCGTTGTTCCATACCTGCGACTGCTGCGCGAGCATCTCGTCGTAGGTAGCCGGGGCGAGCCCCTCACCCGTCAGCATGGCCGCCAGAAAGCGTGCGTAGTCGAGTGCCGTGGTGTGCAGGGTGGCCGCGGCGTGGCCCTGGCGCGGGGTACGCTTCGGTACGACGGCGCCGATCAGACCGTGCCCCGTCGCCGACTGCTCGTCATACGCGTCCGTCCACACGTAGCTGCTCTGGGTCATGCCCAGCGGCTCGAACACCTCGCGCCGCATCAGATCGTTCAGACCGACGCCGGTCTTCTGTTCGATGGCCCGCTGGAGGAAACCGAAGCCCTCTCCCGAATAGCCCCATTGCGTGCCCGGATCGCGCACCATCTCTAGCGGTGTGCCTCCCCAGTTGGGAAGGCCGGTCATGTGGGAGAGCACCATGCGGGTCGTGATTGCCTTGGCGCGCTCGTCGTGCGCCAGCCGGGGTTCCTGCAGCGTGTTCCACAGGGGCTCGTCGAGCTCCCACTCCCCCCGGTCCACTAGCCGCAGCACCGCGTAGGCGAACACCGGCTTGCTGAGCGACGCCGCCTCGAACACGGTCTGCTGCGTCACGGGCTCGCCGGATTCGGCGTGCTTTATCCCAAAGGCGGCGTGCCAGGCGACGACCCCCGCCTCGACCGTCGCGATACTCAGGCCGGGGATCTCTCCCCCAGCCATCAGCGAGCTGACCTGCTGCTCGGCTGCGGTGCCGGTCTGCGCAACCACCGCACCGGGGCTGAGTGTGCTCCCAGCGGCGGCGGCGATGACGACGAACAGTGCGCTAACGAGTCTCATACCCACCGTGTCCTCCCGGCTTCGCAATTCGTGCGGCGTCTCGTGTTTGCGGGTCGCTGCGAGGCCCCTATGGAGATTAGACGCCCCCAGCCCGTCAAATGTTGCTGACCTGGGCGGTGTCGCCGCCAACCTGCTAGCTTTGCTCTCCGAATCGAGTCCATCCATCGCACCGCAGCCTGGAGGCAGCATGGCACGGGTAGAGGTCGTCAAACGCGTGGCAGCCGCCACGATCCTCGGACTGGCGTTCGCGCAGGGAGCCGATGCGCAGGAGCTCCTGCTGCTGGATCCGGGCCACACCCAGCTGATCTCCCAGGAGATCTCGGGTGACGCCGCATACGAGCACATCCGCTACATGACCCATTTCCATCGCCCGCGGGGTGGCTCCGACGGGCTGTGGAGCGTGGCGGAGTACGTGGCGCAAAAGGCCGAGGCCTTCGGGCTGAGCGACGTGCAGCTCATCAGGCAGGCGTCACGTGCCCGGCCGTGGAACGCCAAGTTCGCCGACTTGTGGATCGTGGAGCCGGAGCCGGAGCGGATCGCGAGCACCCTCCAGTCGGTGCTGCACTTGGCGGACAATAGCCGCCCAGCCGACGTCACTGGCGAGCTGATCGACATCGGGGCTGGCGAAGAGTCGGACTACGCTGGCAAGGAGGTGGCTGGCAAGGTCGTGCTCACTTACGGCTCGCTGTTCGACACCATGCAGGGGGCCGTCTGCGAACGAGGAGCGCTGGGCGTGGTGTGGTATCCGAGCCCGTTCACCCCTGATCGGGGAACCAACGGAGCCGGCATCGCGCGACCGGACCAGCTCCGCTGGCTGCGCACTCCAGGCGGCTCGGAGGAATGCGAGCCGACGTGGGCCTTCGGTCTCTCGCTGCGCCAGGGGCTCGGCCTGCGGGAGCGGCTCGCGCGGGCCGAGGGGCCGATCGGGGTGCGGGCGGTGGTGGACGCGGCCTTCGACTCCGAGCAGGGGAGTGAACCCTGGCAGGTGATGGTGGAGGCGTTCATCAGAGGGACGGACGCCGGGGCTGGGCAGGACATCGTGCTGACCGGCCACCTCCAGGAAGAGGGCTTTTCGGCAAACGACGACGCCTCCGGCTCGGCCAACGTGCTGGAGATCGGACGAGCACTCAACAAGCTGATCGAGGAGGGTCGGCTGCCCCGGCCGCGCCGCAACATCCGGCTCTGGTGGGTGACTGAGATCGGGAGCCAGCGGCAGTACTTCGCCGATCACCCCGAGGCGCACCATGAGATGTGGGTGAACGTCAACCAGGACATGGTGGGCGCGAACCAGGCGCAGGACGTGATGCGCAAGCAGAACATCACGCGGCTTCCCGCCGCTCGGTTCCATTTCTTCAATGACGTGGTCGAGTCGGTCGTGGAGTACATGGTGGCGGGCAACACCTTCGAGCTGGCCCAGACGCAGCAGGGCCCCGACCTCTACCCCAAGCCCCTCACCGCGCATCTTGGCACGCAGCACCGCTTCAACGCGGAGATGATCTTCTTCCACACCTCTAGCGACCACCTGCCGTTTCTCGAGGCGCCCATCGGGATCCCCGGCGTGAGCTTCACGAACATGCCTGACCGGTTCATCCACTCCAGCGACGACGATCTGTGGAACATCGACCGCACGCAGCTGGGCAGGAACGCTGCGGCAGTGGCCCTGATCGCGTACATCATGGCGAGCGTGGACGCCGCGGCGGCGCCGGTGTTCGTAGCCAACACGGTGGGGCGGGGCATCGAGCGGATGGGCCGCAACATGCGGCTGGCGTCCTCGTGGGTGGCCATGGCACAGGACAAGGACGCGGCGTACTGGGACGCATTCGATCAGATCTGGTATGCCCGGGAGCGCGAGGCGCTCGCCCTCAGCTCGTTCCGCGAGCTATCGGACGACTTGACGGATGAGGCCGACTGGCTCCTCAGGGAGCTGGACCGCCGGGAATTACAGGCCACGCGGGACCTGGAGGTGGCGTACCGTCAGACGGTGGGCCGCCGGCCGCCGGAGCGGCGCACGACTTCGGAGACCGAAGTGGAGCTCGCGCAACTGCGCCCGGCGCTGGTGGCCGGACCCGCCGAGTTTCTCACCGGTCGTCGCGAGATGCGGGGGGTGCGTGGCCTGCACTCCCTCATGGGATTCGAGGCGTTGAACGCGGTGGACGGGCGGCGGACGGGTCTCGAGATCTACCGCTACGTGGCGGCGGAAGCCCGGGAAGCGGGCGCGCATTACTACGGCACCGTGAGCGCCGAGGCAGTGCTCGAGTACCTGCGCAACGCGGAGCGGGCGGGGCTCGTCGAGCTGCGGCCGGCGCACGGGGGAGCGCGCTGAGCGAGATCCAGGAACCATCCTGCGCGGGGCCCTGTTCCCCGAAGGTGAGGCGAAGGGGAGCGGGACGCGCTGCGCTCACGCTGTCACCAGAAGGATGGTTCCCATGCACGCCGGAAAGATCAGGACCGCACTCGTCGGTGTTGGGCTGGCGGCGTTGCTCGTGCTCCCCCTGAGCGCGGCGGCGCACCGGTCGGCTGAGCCAAGCGACGAGGCAGCCACGGTTCACGTGGTCGCCGTCAGCCGGAACTGGGCCGACCTGCGGGTCTACGCCGTGGCTGATGCGAGCCAGCGACGGCTTGGCCTGGTCCGGTCGTTCAGCACCGAGCGGTTCGAGGTCCCCCGCGTCATTCTGTCGCCGCGCTACGAGATCCGCCTCGCTGCAGAGGCCATTGGCAGCCGCGATCGGTACCTGTCCGAGCCGATCCTGGTCACGCCGGGAGAGAAGATCGAGTGGCACCTCGAGAACCAGTTGGAGCTTTCTAGCGTACACGTGCACCACGACTGATCAGGTCTCGATGCGGTTGCGCCCTGCCTGCTTGGCGCGGTAGAGGGCCTGGTCTGCGGCGTCTATCACCGTCAATGGGTTCGACTGGCGGCTCTCCGGCTCCGCTACGCCGATGCTGACGGTGACCGCCACGCGCTTGGCGCGCCGCCCTGACTTGCGCGGCTGCTTCGGCTTCTTGGGCGGCCGGTCCGGGCCACGGAGCTTGAAGGCCGTATCCTCGATCTCCTGGCGGGTGCTCTCGAGGAACAGCAGCACGTCCTCCACGGCCTTCCGGGGGAACAGGATCGCGAACTCTTCGCCGCCATAGCGGAACGCCCGGGCCCCGCCCGACACCTTCCCCAGCTTGGCCGCCACCATGCGCAGCACCTGATCGCCCACGTCGTGCCCATACTCGTCGTTCAGTCGCTTGAAGTGGTCTACGTCCGCCATGGCGACGGCGTAGCGCCCGGCGAGCCGCGCCACGGCCTCGTCGAACGCGCGCCGCCCCGGCAGCCCGGTGAGGCCGTCCTTGTATGCCATGGAGTACGACGTCTCGACGATGGCGATCACGAGGATGAGCCCTGCCGTGGCGAGGTAGAGGGTCCGGGCGTACGGCACTCCCGTATTGACCGCCAGGAACGATGCCACGAGGGCCCAGAGGAAGCCCCGGCCGGTGGCATTGGGCCGGTATAGGGCTCGCGCAAGCAGGACGACGAATGCCGCGCCGAACGCCGCCAGGACGACGTCACCCAGCGAGGTCCAAGGGGCCTGCGGCTGCGGCAGCAGCCGAACCTCCAACAGAGTAGTGACCCGCTCCGAGCGGCCGGCCAGCAGCGCCACAGGGATCTGCAGCACGATCACCGCCCCCCGCACCAGGCCGCTCGGCGTGAGGAATCCCCGCTCGGGGATCAGCATAAGGAGGACCAGGTTGAGCGGCAAGAGGAAGGTGATCACCTGAGAGGAGGCGCCGTGAGCCAAGCCGAGCTCGGCCAGGGCCAGCAGGGCGAGCGTGTACAGCATCTGGCTGCGGTGGAACCGCCAGGCGAGGAGGGCACCGACGGCGAACACCCCGTACGCGGCAAACGGGGCGAGCGACGCGAGCGCCTCCTGGAGGGCCCCGAGCTGCATGATTATCATGGCGGCCAGGAGCAGCAGCCCCTCGGGCACGACGACCGACGCCAGTCGCTTCGCGGTGGTCCAGTCCAGGTCCCTTTGCATTTACTGGCCGCCTCGGTCTACGCGCGGCGTGCTCCTCGTCCAGTGGCGCCTAAGGAGTGCGCAGCGGAGCTGGCCCCCGCCGTGACGCATCGCACCGGTCGAGGGGGGAGCCGCCAATGCCGGGTACGAGGCAGTCGTCGCAGGTGCTCGGCTACGGCGTCGCCTCCTCCAGCAGGTACCGCTGATACCACGCCAGAGCCCGCCGGTTGTAGTCGAGCTGGTGGGCGCGCTCCCTGAGACCGTGCGGCTCGCGCGGGTAGATGACGAGCTGCGTCGGGACGCCCACATGCTTGAGCCCGCGGTACAGCTCGTAAGCCTGGCCGGTAGGTACCCGCAGGTCGCGCTCGCCGTGCGCGATCAGCGTCGGTGTCTGCGCGTTCTGGAGGTACTTGAGTGGCGAGCGGTCCCATACCAGATCCAGATCGTCCCAGTGCCAGAAGTTCCAGTGTACCAGCGCGTTCTCGGCCGGTGTGTCGGTTAGGCCGATCTTGGAGATCTGGTTGGAGATGCCTGCCCGCACCACCGCCACCTTGAACCGCTCGCTGTGCCTGGTCGCCGCCCAGGCCGACGTGTAGCCGCCGTAGGAGGCACCGCCGATCCCTACGCGATCGGGATCCACGTAACCCAGCGCAATCAGGTGGTCGATGCCCGCCAGGATGTCCTCGAACTCCTTCCCCATGGGGTCGTTGTGGTCGCCCTTGGCGTACTCCACCCCGCGGCCGGTGCTGCCCCGATAGTTCGGCATGAACACCATGATCCCGCGCTGCGCCAGCATTTGCGCGTGCGTTGTGTAGGAGGTGTTCCACCCGTCCAGGTAGGCCGACTCGGGCCCGCCGTGTACCTGCACCTGGAGCGGGTACCGCACACCCTCCCGGAATCCCACCGGCTTGATGAGCACGCCGTAGATCTCCCAGTCGTCGGGGCCGGTCCAGGAGATGGTCTGCTGCACGCCATACGCCATGCCGGCGAGACCGGGGTTCGAGTTGGTGAGGCGATCCAGGGAGCGCCCGTTGCTGCTGCCCACGTACACGTCGGCGGGATCGGCGGGCGTGTTGCCGACCGTCGCGTATCTCCCCCCGTCACGGGAGAGCGAGATCCCACGGAATACGGGACCCTCGTCACCCCGCAGCTTTCTCATGCGGCCGTCCGGAACGGAGACCTCGTAGAGATAGGTGCGGGTCTTCTCGATGGTGACGAGGAGGATGGTGTCCTCGCTTTTCCATGCGAAGCCCGTCGCGGTGCCCTCGTAGCCCTGCGTGAGGTTGGTCGGCTCGCCGCCAGTCGCCGGAAGCACGAATAGGCTGCCGCTGGCGGGGTCGTTGAGGGAGACGCCGCCGAGCCAGGCGATGTAGCCGCCGTCGGGCGAGTAGCGCCCTGAGGCGAGCTTCCCCTCGGTGTCGCGGATCAGGGTGCTGCTGCCGCCCGTCGCGGGGACCGTGTAGAAGTCCGTGAACATGTAGCCGTCGTCCGTGAACGGCCGCTCACTCCCCCTGAACAGCAGGCGGCTACCGTCAGGCGACCAAGAGAAGTCCCACACATGGAGGTCGTCCTGCGTGACGCGGTGGGCCTCGCCAGTGCGCAGGTCCTCGACGTAGATGTGCCGGACCGAGTGCCAGGTGTCCTCCACGCGCTCGTCGAAGCCCGCCCGTTGCGCCGCCTCTACCGCGGCGGGCGTCTCGCCCCACATGGTGTAGGCCAGCAGGCTGCCGTCCGGCGAGAGGGCGTAGCTCGCGATGCCGCGAGGTGCGTGGCTGAGCTGGCGCACCGCGCCGCCACCGACGGGGATGGCGTAAACCTGCGTCTGGGGGTCGGAGTCCGGTCGGCGGCTGAGGAACGTGATCATGGTCTCGTCGGGGCTCCATGCCGGGGAGCGAGCCGAGACCGGCGCGCTGGTGAGCCGCTGCGGCGCCCCTGCGTGGGTGGAGACGGTCCAGATCTCCGAGTAGGACCCGCCCGGCTCCTCGTCTGCGCCGCGGGGGACCGAGAGGGCGTATGCGACGTAGTCGCCGTCGGGCTGCATTGTGACGGCGGTAACGCGCTTGAGGTCCACCACCATCTCCGGGGTCAGCTGCTGGGCAGCGGCCGGCGAGGTGGTGGTGAATGCGAGAGTCGCACTTGCGAGAAGCAGGCTGGCACGGTCGAACATGCGCATAATCCCCTCCAATCCCATGACCTACTGTTACCGTAAAGCTGTGGCGTCGGCGGGCCGCGTGCCACATGATTGTGATGGCGGCACGGACCCGAGACACGACTGCAGGGAGCTGCCATGAGACGACTGATCGCTGGCTGCGCCTTGGGCCTGACTTGCTGGGCATCCCCGGGCCAAGCGCAGGTACCGGAGTTCGAGACCACGCTGATCGCAGACGGCGTCTACCAGTTCCGCTACCAGTCCCACAACGCGCTTTTCGTGGTGACGCGCGACGGGCTGGTGGCGATCGATCCGATCTCCACCACGGCGGCAGAGCACTACGCTGCGGAGATGAAGCGGGTCGCGCCGGAGCAGCCGCTCCTGGCGATCGTGTACAGTCACGACCACGCCGATCATGCGACCGGTGCGAACGTGCTGCGGCGAGCCTTCGATGCAGAGGCGCCGGTGATCGCGCATGTGAAGGCACACGCCAAGATCGTCGCTCGGGACGATGCTGATCTCCCTCCGCCCGATCTCACCTTCACGGAGCGGCTGACCCTGTACTTCGGTGAGCGTGCCCTCGAGCTGCATTACCTGGGGCCCAGCCATAGCGACAACATGCTCGTGGCCTATCTGTCGGACGTAAAGGTTGCCTTCGCGGTGGACTTCGTGTCGCACGACCGGATGGGGTACCGCGATCTGCCCGACTATCACTTCCCCGAGTTCTTCGGCGCCTTGGACCGCCTGCTGGAGATCGAGTTCGAGATGATCGTGTTCGGGCACGGGCCGCCGGGCGATCGGG
>CAYGBV010000013.1:0-79938 GCA_964348295.1 uncultured Gemmatimonadaceae bacterium | reverse complement strand
AATCCCTCGCGGAAGATCGCCTGGGCCAGCACGGTGGCGGTCGTCGTGCCGTCGCCCGCGACATCGGACGTCTTCGTCGCCACCTCCTTCACCATCTGGGCGCCCATGTTCTCCACGGGGTCGTCGAGTTCGACCTCCTTGGCCACGGCCACCCCGTCCTTGGTTACTGTCGGACTCCCAAACTTCTTGTCGATCACCACGTTCCGCCCCTTGGGACCGAGCGTGACCTTGACGGCCTCCGCCAGTTGATCGACGCCGTTCTTCAAGTGGCCACGGGCGTCGACGTCGAAATGCAGTTCTTTCGATGCCATATGTCAGTCTCTCCTCCTCACTCAATCACCGCGAGGACGTCGGACTCCTTGATGATCAGGAGCTCGTCATCGCCGATACGCACGTCGGTGCCGGCGTACTTGGAGTACAGCACCTTCTGCCCCACCTTCACCTCTAACGGCACGCGCTTGCCCTTCTCGAAGCGTCCTGGTCCGGCGGCGACGATCTCACCCTGCAGCGGCTTGTCCTTGGCCGTGTCGGGGATGTACAGCCCGCCCCGCATGTCCTCAGTCTCCTCTAGCGGACGGACTACCACCCGGTCGCCCAAGGGGTGGAGTTCGACCTTCGGCCTGTGCTTTGTCTTCACTGTGGAAGGCATACGTCTCTCCTTCTGCAACTGGATTTCACGAACTCACGTGCCGACCCCGGCGTTGAGCGGGAGATGTCGGCGGCCCTCACTCACAACTCGACGGGGCGGGAACCTTGTGTCTCCTAGCTGACTGCGACGGTTACGCAGCGTCCCGGTGGCCCAGGCGGCGAGAGCGGTCGGCACCCCCCTAAGTCGCTGTAATGTCGTCACTTACGCCAGTTGGGTACTGCCGGCCCCACATAGCTCGATATCAAGATACTTGATTTATAGCTTCATGTCAAGTATCTTGACCTGCAGCTTCTCACGATCGCCGGAACTGGGAGAGCACCCATGAAGCGAGATCAGGTGGACCAAGTTCTCGAGCAGTGGGAGGAGGAGCGGCCAGATCTGGACGTGTCATCCCTGGAGATCGGGAGCCGAATCCTGCGCCTCAGCAAGCACATCCGAAACAGCGTCAAGGACGCCCTTGCCCCCTTCCGGCTCGATCCGTGGGGCTTCGACGTCCTGGCAGCCCTTCGACGCGAGGGAGAACCGTTCGCGATGTCGCCCACTGAGCTGCGTCGAGCAACGATCTTGAGCTCCGGAGCCATGACAAACCGGATCGACCGGCTGGAGCACCAGGGGCTGGTCGAGCGAGTACCCGACCCAGATGATCGTCGGGGGGTGAAGGTGCGCCTCACCTCCGTGGGACAGCAACTGATAGACGAGGCAGTGGTGTCAAGGCTCGAAGCGGCGGATCAGCTCATCAGCCACCTCACCGCACAGGAGCAGCGAACCCTGGCTGATCTGCTCCGTAAGCTTCTGCTGATCATTCCCCTGGAGCGCGAGAGGCGACAAGTACCGCACGCCAACTAGGGAGCAACCTCTTTCACCCGCGCCGCACGGCGGCGCGGACGAGTAAGCAATGCGCGTAGCCGTCATACACAACCGCGATCGCGAAGGCGTGGGGAAGTCGACGACCTGCTTTGAGCGGCCGATCTACAAAGCGGGGTGTGAGCCGGATGACTCGCTCACCGGACTGCTCATCGAACGCTACCACGCACCGTACCACGCTCGGCTCGAAGAGGCCACCGCCGATCCCGCGGTGCGACTCGCACTCGACTGCCACTCCATGCTGGCCGCGGCACCGCCCATCGGGCGGGATGTAGGACAGGGGCGCCCTCTGTTTTGCCTGAGCAACCGCAGCGGAGCGACCGCGCCGGTCGAGCTGTTGGAGCAGCTTGTGACAGCCGTGGCCGCCGCCTTCGAACTACCACGGGGAGAGATCGGCTTGAACGACCCCTTCAAGGGCGGTTACATCACACAACGACATGGTGGCGGCCGGGTCCCCTGGGTGCAGGTCGAGATGAATCCTTCCCTCTATCTCGAGGATCCCTGGTTCGATCGCGTGATGCGCGAGATCGATCACGGCCGACTCAGTGACCTGCGAGATCGCTTTCGCGACGCGCTGCAACGCCTGCGACTTTGATGTCGCCGGTGTTGTAGCGGGAGGGAGCGGTGACCGTCGCGATACGAGCACGACAAGAGGAGGTCGTGATGAACCTGAATCTCAGAATTCCTGTGTCCCTCAGGATTCCCGGGCTACGGCGCAAGGCACCGCTCACGCCCACGTCACCGGGCGCTGTGCCTGGAACCCTGGTGGCCCCAGCGGAGGCCCTGCCGCCCCGCATCACCGTTCTCGCCTATGGACCCGAGGAGTTCCGTGAGACCGAGCTTGCCACGGCTGGTGAGGTGCAGCAATACCTCGGATCGGCAGCAGTCGTGTGGGTGAACGTGGACGGCCTTGGGGATACAAAGACCGTACAGGCTCTGGGCGACATGCTTCATATCCACCCTCTCGCTCTCGAGGATGTGTTCAACATCCGCCATCGCCCTAAGCTCGAGGAGTACGACCAGCAACTCTTCGTCATGACGCGCATGGCTTCGTTGGGGGAGCGCTTCGAGCATGAGCAGCTGAGCATGTTCGTCGGCTCTGGGTACGTTCTGACGTTTCAAGAGCGGGCTGGGGATTGCCTGAAGCCGGTACGGACTCGACTGCGTGAGAAGCGTGGGCAGCTCCGTAACCGCGGGGTCGATTACCTCGCATACGCCATCCTGGACGCGGTGGTAGATAGCTACTTTCCGGTGCTCGAGGAATACAGCGAGCGCCTGGAGGCGCTGCAGGAAGAGATTCTCACCAACCCGCCAACGGATACGTTAGCTCGGATTCAGGCCACCCGGCACGATTTGCTAGCGCTGCGCCGCTCAGTCTGGCCCCAGCGAGAGTTCCTTAGCGCGCTCGCGCGAGACGAGACGCCGCTAATCACTGAGCGTACCCGCCTGTACTTCAGGGATGCTCATGACCACGCGGTGCGAATCGTGGATCTGCTCGATACCTACAGAGACATCGGCAACGGGCTCTCCGACCTCTACTTATCGAGCATGAGCACCCGCATGAATGGCGTGATGAAGGTGTTGACGATCGTGGCGACGATCTTCATCCCGCTCACGTTCATTGCAGGCATCTACGGGATGAACTTCGCCAACATGCCAGAACTCCGCTGGTCCTTTGGATACCCTCTGGCTCTCGGGGTGATGCTTGTGATTGGGATCGGACAGCTTGCGCTCTTCAGGCGGAAGGGGTGGCTAGGGTCAGGGTGACTGTCAATGCTAGCTATGCAGCGGCCCCGTTACTTCCTCGAACCCGGAGCTGCTTGGGGTCATCATAGGCGCTCGGAGGATACACATCCGTGGATTTCATAGCTCTTCTACCGGTTTGGATAGTAGCAATCTGTGTCTTTACGTTTCGAATTGTAGATGTGTCACTCGGAACCCTGCGCACCCTTACCGTCGTGCAGGGTCGGATTGCGATCTCCGTAGTCATCGGCTTTCTCGAAATCCTCATCTGGGTCACGGCCATCTCACAGGTCGTCACGCGGATAACCGAAAGCCCCATCCTTCCCTTGGCATATGCTGCCGGATTCGCAGGCGGGAATGCATGCGGCATTGTGCTGGAGCGGCGACTAGGGATCGGCTTATGCGTTATTCGTATGATCGTCAGCGAGGGTGCCGAAGGTATTGCGCAGAGGATTCGAACGATGGGACATGTCGTGACGACGTTCGAAGGCCGTGGCCGCGACGGGCCACGGACCCTGATGTTCACCACGTGTCAAAGGAGACGCGTCCCGGCATTGGCGGCAGCCGTCGCTGCCATCGATCCGAATGTGTTCTACACAGTTGACCGGTTCTCACACACGGGATACGCGATGCCGCTACCGCACGCTACGGGTTGGCGGGCTGTCTTCAAGAAGAAGTAGCAACGGCACTCCCCACCCGGCTGACGGGGCCTAAGTCCTTACGGAGGGCGGGGGACTCGTTGCGCAGCAGAGCGAGGCTGCGTGAGCAGCCGCAGCTCCACCCCCAAGGGCTTGCGCCCGGCGGTTTTCAAGTTCCGTCTCGCCTTTTGCGTCCGGTTGCGTTCAGCTGCATTTGGCTGCGAGGCTATCACTTAGGGCCCGGCACTTCTGCGTTCAGCTACGTCCGATTGCGACTGGCTGCGGTCGTTTATGTCCAAGTTATGTCCAGCGAACGCGTGATGGACGTACCGACGTCGCTGGCGGAGGGCGAGGGCCACGCCGGTATAGACCTCTCCTCAATTCCGCTCCGACCGTAGCCTCTCCGGATCGAACACCCACCCGCCCTTGCAAGGCCACGCCTTGCACGAAGCTCCAGGCTACGGTACTATTTTTCGCGAAATGCCGAAATGACAAACCTCGACTCCAGCACCCAGCTCTACAAGGCGCTCGCGCACCGGGCGCGCCTCAGGATCCTCGCCATGCTGCGCGGTGGCGACCTGTGTGCCTGCCAGATCACCGCGGCCCTGGGATTAGCCCCCTCCACGATATCGGCGCACGTCGCCGAGCTCAGACGGGCGGGCCTCGTGACGGAGCGCAAGGACGGTCGTTGGGTGCACTTCGACCTCGCCAAGGATCCAGGGGCCCGGGCCACACTCCGCCAGGTGTGGCGGCAGATCGAGTCTGACCCACAGGTGGCGGAGGACGCCGCCGCGCTCGCCAGGCTGCGAGAGATCCCCGTCGAGCAGCTTTGTCGCATGGACCAGCCGCTGGCGCAGCTTGAGCGGGCTTCCGTCTCGCGGCCGAGCAGGGCTGCCCGCACGTAGCGGGAGGCGTAGATGGCAGGGAGTGAAGGGCAGAAGCGGATGAACGTCTTCGAGCGCTACCTCACCGTCTGGGTCGGGGCATGCATGCTGCTGGGCGTGGCCGTGGGCAAGCTGTTCCCGGGATTCGTGCGTGTGCTGCGGGATCTCGAGTTCGGGGAGAACAGCCACATCAACGTTGCCATCGCGGTGCTGATCTGGCTGATGATCTACCCAATGATGCTCAAGATCGACTTCGTGTCGGTCCAGAACGTCGGCAAGCGACCCAAGGGGCTGTTCGTCACGCTGTTCGTGAACTGGCTGGTGAAGCCGTTCTCGATGGCGCTCTTCGGTTGGCTGTTCTTCCGGCACCTCTTTCTCCCGCTCATCGGCCCGGAGCTGGCGAGCCAGTACATCGCGGGGGTCATCATCCTCGCGGCGGCACCCTGCACGGCTATGGTGTTCGTGTGGTCCTACCTCTCCAACGGCGACCCGGCCTACACCCTGGTACAGGTGTCGGTGAACGACCTCATCATGCTGGTCCTGTTCGCGCCCATTGTGAAGTTCCTCGTATCGGGTGCGTCGGGGCTGGAGGTGCCCTTCGAGGTGCTGCTGTACTCGGTGATCATCTTCGTGGTGATCCCGCTGGTGGCCGGGTCAGTCAGCCGCCGCGTGTTGATCAAGAGGAAGGGCCTCGAGTGGTTCAATCAGCGCTATGTGGCGCGGTTCGCGCCAGTCACGGTGCTGGCGCTGCTCGCGACCCTGGTGCTGATCTTTGCCTTCCAGGCCGAGAACATCACGACGCGCTGGTTCCACGTGCTGCTGATCGCGGTGCCGATCCTGATCCAGGTCTACTTCAACTCGTCACTGACCTACGGACTGATGCGCCTGTTCAGGGTGCCCTACGCCGTGGCCGCGCCAGGGGCCCTGATCGGCGCCTCCAACTTCTTCGAGCTCGCCGTGGCCACGGCGATAGCTCTCTACGGGGCGGGGTCCGGTGCCGCGCTCGCGACGGTGGTGGGAGTGCTGGTGGAAGTCCCCGTGATGCTGTCGGTGTGCCGAGTTTGCGTGTCCACGAAGCACTGGTTCGATGGGGTGGAGCCGGAGCCGGTGCCGCAGCCCGTTGTGGCGGTCGACCCGGGGTCGTAAGCCTACCTATCACTCGTAGGTCGGTGGCGCCTCACACACTACGGAGCGCGGGGGACTCGTTGCGCAGCAGAGCGAGGCTGCGTCAGCAGCCGCAGCTCCACCCCCAAGGGCTCCTTACGGAGGGCCGGGGATTCGAACCCCGAAGCGGTTTCCCGCGGCGGTTTTCAAGTTCCCTCTGACCTTTTGCGTCTAGCTGCGTTCAGCTGCATCTAGCTGCAAACCAACCACCTAGAGTCAGGCGGTTTTGCGTCCAGTTGCGTTTGGCTGTGTCTGGCTGCGGGCGTTTATGCCCAAGATATGTCCAGGCGGCGGAATCAACACGCTGTCTGGACCCTCTGATTCGAGAGCCATACCTTAGACCAGTCCCAGCCCGGGTCACTTCATGACTGACCTGCTGGACCGCCTGAAGGCAGCTCTGGCCGACCGCTACGAGATCGAGCGGGAGATCGGTAGCGGTGGGATGGCCACGGTCTACCTCGCCGAGGACCTCAAGCTTCACCGCAAGGTCGCCTTGAAGGTCCTACGACCAGAACTGGCTGCGGCACTCGGCCCCGAGCGGTTCCTCCGCGAGATCGAGATCGCCGCCAAGCTTCATCACCCTCATATCCTTGCGCTCCACGACTCGGGCGAGACCGATGGTTTTCTCTACTACGTCATGCCGTACGTCGAGGGCGAATCCCTGCGCGATCGCCTGAACCGGGAGAAACAACTTCCCGTTGAGGACGCCGTGCAGATCGCAAGGGAAGTGGCGGACGCCCTCGGGTCCGCTCACCGGCACGATGTGATCCACCGGGACATCAAGCCGGAGAACATCCTGCTGGAAGAGGGCCATGCGCTGGTGGCGGACTTCGGGATCGCGCGCGCCATTCACGCGGCCGGTGGGGAGCGGCTCACCGAGACCGGCCTGGCCGTGGGCACACCGGCCTATATGAGTCCGGAACAGGCGATGGGCGATCAGGAGCTCGACGGCCGGAGTGATCTCTACAGCCTCGGGTGCGTGTTGTACGAGATGTTGGGGAGCGAGCCGCCGTTTACCGGCGCCGCCGTCGAGAGCATCGTGCACCAGCACATCGCGGTGGAGCCCCGACCGGTGACGGAGCTCCGACCAGCGGTGCCCGCCGAGGTGGTCGCAGCATTGTCGCGCGTGCTGTCGAAGGCTCCGGCGGATCGGTTCGCGACAGCGGGCCAGCTCGCCGACGCCCTCACCGGTCCTGCACCAGCACTGGCCGGTGGCCCAGCGTTTCCTGCTATAGGAGCGAGAGCATGGCGAAAGGTAGTTGCCTACGCCGCAATCGTCGTCCTCGCCGCGGTCGGTGCCTACACCGTGATCTCCCGCACCGCGGGCGCGCCCCAAGCAGTTGAGACGGCCGAGCCACCCAAGCTCGTCGTATTGCCGTTCGACAATCTCGGCAGCTCCGAGGACGAGTACTTCGCAGATGGAATTACTGAGGAGATTACCAGCCGGATCGCGGAGATCAGCGGGCTCCACGTCATCTCGCGTACCAGCGCAATTCAGTACAAGCACCACGAGAAGACGCTGCGAGAGATCGGTCAAGAACTGAACGTTGAATACGTGGTGGAGGGCACGATACGCACTGACCGATCACCAGATCGCTCGGGTCAGGTACGGGTGACGCCCCAGCTCGTACGGGTCTCCGACGACGCACATCTGTGGACGGATCGCTACACGGCGGACCTGGTGCCTGGCGAGATCTTTCGCGTTCAAGCAGACATTGCCGAGCGGGTCGCTGAGGCGCTGGACGTCACGCTACTCGGGACTGAACGTCAGCAGCTGGCGGCAATGCCGACCGACAACCTCGAGGCGTACCAGTACTATCTGCTGGGGAGCGCGCACGACCTTCGGCATGCGGTTGAGGAAGACGCCCGGCTAGCCGTGCAGATGTATGAACGCGCCGTCGAGCTGGATTCTGACTTCGGCCTGGCGTACGCCGCACTTTCCCGCGCACGGATCTGGTTACACTGGGTCTACGGCGAGTATGTGGAACTCGCGAAAGGAAAGGATGCTGCAGACCGGGCGCTTCAACTCCAAGCCGACCTGCCCGAAGCGCATAGTGCCATGGGGGACTACCTCTACTACGGCCGCCGGGACTACGAGAAAGCCCTGGAAGAGTACACCATCGCGCGCAGGCAGCGGCCGAACGACGCGGATGCTATCGAGTCCATCGGGTACATTCGCAGGCGACAGGGTGAGTGGGAAGAGGCGGCAGCCAACCTCAAGGCCGCCGTAGACCTTGACCCGCGACATCAAAACATCGTCAAGGGTCTCGGAGAGACCTATCTCATAATGCGACGGTACCGAGAGGCGGAGCGCTATTTGAACGTCGCGGTCTCGTTAGCTCCCGACCTTCCGGAGGCACATCAGCACAAAGCTTTGCTCTATCTGCTCTGGCAGGGTAGCAAGGAGGAAGCGCTGGGCGTTCTCCATCAAGCGCCCGAAGGGACTGTCGAGTACGACCTTGCGTGGAGCGCACCTCCGAGGATACTCGGCAGGGTCTTCGGCGCCGAATACCATGATGAGCTGAGGTTGCCTCGCCGCACCGACGCTGAGGGTGTGTTGTTCTTCCAGGCAGCCGTCGCTTCCCAAACAGGCCGACCTGACGTCGGACGTGCTCATTACGAGCAGGCATACTCGGCTCTCGAGGCACGGACCGCGACGACGGGGGACACGGCACATGTGGCGCACCCAGCGCGTGGGCGCCTCGGCATCGCTGCGGCTGGCACGGGTCGGATGGAGGAAGCCGTTCAGTTGGGCCAGCAGGCCGTAGACATGCTGCCGGTATCAAAGGACGCGGTCCAGGGTCCTGACGAGGTGGCCACGCTGATCGAGATCTACATCATGGTCGGTGAGTACGATCGTGCCATAGAGCGGATCGAAGACCTGTTGTCGATCCCGTCGCTGATGTCCCGTCCCTTGCTCGAAATCGATCCGCTCTATGACCCGCTGCGTGCCCACCCACGGTTTCAGCGGCTGCTGGCGGGTGAGAACTAGCGATCGCGGCACTCGTGTCACGGTCTCGGCTGACGGGGCCTAAGTCCTTACGGAGGGCGGGGGACTCGTTGCGCAGCAGAGCAAGGCTGCGTCAGCAGCCGCAGCTCCACCCCCAAGGGCTTGATACGGAGGGCGGGGGACTCGAACCCCCAAGGGCTTGCGCCCGGCGGTTTTCAAGACCGCTGCCTTACCAGTTAGGTCTAGCCCTCCCGGGGGTAAGGTAATGGTCCCCGACCCGCTGCCCAAACGCCCTCCTCTCTGGCCCTAAGCCCCGGCCGGCCATACCTTTCCGGCATGCCGTGCTGGCGGGGGTCCCGGCACGCGACCGCGTGACGCCGATTACGGTCAAGTCCAACGGGGACACTATCTTAGACCGCAGGAAGGCCCTTCCGGCCGGGCGTGAACGTCGGCCATGGGGTGTGCCATGACGCCCATTGAGGAACTCGATCGCATCGCGATCGACGTCAAGTCGCACCGGCTGCTGAAGACTCTCCTCAAAGAGAATCCCAAGCTGGATGCCATCATGCGCAACTCGAAGAATGAGATCGAGGCGCGCATCGGGATCAGGGAGTGGGTGCTCGAGGAGCTGCGGCAGCGGCCCCAGGCGCTGGCGTATTACGAGGGGACGCACTCCGACCGCGCGGCGTTCGAGGCGCTCTCGTGGAGCGACTATGCGGCCATCCGGCTGCTCGATTACGTGGACCACGCGGGCCGCGAGTTCGTCGATCTGAACTTGCGGGGCGCGGTGGCGGTGAGCACCCCCATTCGGCAGCTCTGGCTGGCAGTGAACCGGGGGACGGGCGGTGCCAAGCCCGACTTCTTCGAGGACATGCTGTACCTGTTCCGGCAGTTCACCGGGCGCAGCACCCTGCGCACGCCGACGCGGGAAGAGGTCGAGGGTTGGATGGAGCGCTATCCCTCGGGGCTCGATCCGCGCATCGTGGCCCTCAGGGAAGAGAACCGGGACCGCATACTCCAGATCCTCATCGACCGGATCGACGCGGGCGAGATCGCGAGCCAGAGGTTCAAGTTCGAGGACGGCATGTCGCGCGACGACAAGTTCCACCGCGCGCTGGAGTGGTGGGACGACACGCAGTTCCACCTGCGCTTCGCGGTGCGCTCGCCCGAGTTGTTGAACGAGATGCTGGGGAACTCGCTCGATCCCGACACCATGAAGGTGCTCTACAGGGCGCGCGACGCCGGCATCCCCTTCTTCGTGAATCCGTACTACATGTCCCTGCTGCACGTGCGGGTGCCGTACTTCGCGATCGGCGCGGACCTGGCGATCCGGCACTACGTGGTCTACAGCAGCCAGCTGGTGGAGGAGTTCGGCCACATCCGTGCGTGGGAGAAGGAGGACGAGGTCGAGCCCGGCAAGCCCAACGCCGCCGGGTGGCTGCTCCCACCATACGACAACGTGCATCGGCGCTACCCCGACGTGGCAATCCTGATCCCGGACACCACCGGACGCGCCTGCGGCGGGCTGTGCGCCTCGTGCCAGCGGATGTACGGGTTCCAGCAGGGGCAGCTCGACTTCGATCTCGACGAGCTCGCGCCCAAGACCAGCTGGCCCAAGAAGCTCGACGAGCTGATGAAGTACTTCGAGGAAGACTCTCAGCTCAGGGACATCTTGGTCACGGGCGGAGATGCGCTGATGAGCACCGACAAGCACCTGGAGCGCATCCTCGACGCGATCTATGAGATGGCCAACGCCAAGCGCAAGGCCAACGCGAAGCGCAAGGCGGGGGAGAAGTACGCCGAGATGGTGCGGGTCCGGCTGGGAACCCGCCTGCCGGCCTACCTGCCGCAGCGTATCACGCCGGAGCTGGCGGTGATCCTGCGCCGCTTCAAGGAGAAGGCCTCCGAGGTGGGCGTGCGGCAGTTCGTGATCCAGACCCACATCGAGTCGCCCATGGAGGTGACCCCCGAGGCGCGCGAGGCGATCGCGCGGCTGCTCTCGGCCGGATGGATCGTCAACAACCAGCTCGTGTTCACCGCCGCCGCGTCGCGGCGGGGCCACACCGCGAAGCTGCGGGAGGTCCTGAACGAGATCGGCGTGCTGCCGTATTACACTTTCGTGGTCAAGGGCTACCGCGAGGCGCAGTCCAACTTCGCGCCGGTGGCCCGCGTGGTGCAGGAGGAGATGGAAGAGAAGGTCATCGGCCGGATTCCCGAGCGGTACCACGAAGTGATTCGCCAGCTGCCGGAGCGGGCCGAGTCCATGGTGCACGACGTCAGCGACTTACGGGGCAAGTGCTGCGTGCCGTTCCTCGCCACCGACCGCAGCGTGCTCAACCTCCCCGCGGTGGGCAAGAGCCTGACATTCCGGGTCATCGGCATCACCCGCTACGGCCGCCGCGTGCTGGAGTTCGATCACGACCGGACCCGGGCACACAGCCCCATCATCGACCGGATGGGCAAGGTGATCGTGGTCGAGTCGAAATCCATCGGGGAGTACCTGGGGCAGCTGAACGCGATGGGCGAGAAGGTCCCGGAGTACGAGGGCGTGTACGGCTACTCGATTGGACAGACCGAGCCCCGCATGCCGCTGTACGAGTACCCGGAGTACGACTACGAGGTGACCGGCGAGATCACCAACCTCGAGCTGCCCGCAGAGGACCGGGCCGTGAAGAAGGGGCCGCGCACGAGCCAGCCGGTGGTGGTGGATTAGCTCCGCCGTCCTACCAGCAGCAGCCTAGCTCGTTGTGACCGTTGACCTTACGGCTCCTGACACGTATTATGTGTACACGGATTCCGTGAGGACCTCGTGAACATCACCCTTGCCATCGATGACGACCTGTTGAGGGACGCCCGCCAGGCTGCGCGCGCCATGGGCAAGAGCCTGAACCAGCTGGTGCGCGAGTACCTGGAGCAGCTCACGGGGCGCGATCGCCGTGCGCAGGAGGTGGACGAGCTGCGCCGTCTCTCGAGAGAGGGCGGTGGCCGCTCCCGCGGCCGGCGCCTCGACCGGGACGAGCTGCATGAGCGTCCGTAGCTTCTTCGACACCAACGTCCTGGTCTATACCGACGACCACGACGCGCCGGCGAAGCAGGAGCGAGCGCTCGAGCTGCTCGAGCGGTCGCGCCTCTCAGGCGGGGGAGTGCTCTCTACGCAGGTGCTGCAGGAGTACTTCGTGGCCGCCACGCGCAAGCTCGGCGTCCCGCCGGAGATTGCGCGTCGCAAGGTCGAGCTGTTCGGCCGGCTGGACTTGGTCATCGTCGATCTGCGGGACATCCTCGCCGCGATCGACCTGCACCGGCTGCACGCGATCGGGTTCTGGGATGCCCTGGTGGTCCGCGCGGCGCGTGCCGGCGGCTGTGCCGTGCTCTACACCGAGGACCTGCAGGACGGGTGGCGCATCGACGGGCTCGAGGTGGTGAATCCGTTCCGGGACGTGAGCTGACGCTACAGAATCGGCGCCGCCAGGCGTGACAGGCGCGCCGCCAGCTTGAACCAGAAAGAGCGGTCGTTGTAGTCGCTCGGTACCATCACGTGTGACCGGGCGAAGTCCGCCAGGAACATCTGCTCCACCCCGCCGGCGAAGGCGCTGTCCAGTACGAAGGCCGTGATCTCGAAGTTGAGGCGGAAGGAGCGGTTGTCGAGGTTGGCGGTGCCGATCGCAGACGTCGCGCCGTCCACCAGCATCGCCTTCTGGTGCATGAAGCCTTCCTCGTAGCGGTAGATCTTAACCCCGGTGTGTGACGCCTCCCGGAAGTAGGTGAAGGCGGCGAGGTGGACCATGAGGTGGTCGGGGTTGTCGGGGATCAGGATCCGCACGTCCACCCCCCTGAGACCGGCCAGCTGGAGCGCGGCCATCACCGCCTCGTCGGGCACGAAGTAGGGACTGGCGATCCAGATCCGCTCCTCTGCCGAGTGGATTGCGTGGGTGAACATCAGCCCTGCGGTCTCCAGCGTGTCGGCGGGTCCGGTGGGCACGACGAGCACGTGCGCCGTGCCGCCCCCGGCCGGCGTGGGCGTCCACTCGAGCTGCGGCACCTGGTCGGTGGCCCAGTGCCAGTCCTCGAAGAACGAGAGCTGCACCGGCTGCACGGCCGGCCCCACCAGCTTGATGTGCGTGTCGCGCCACGGGCCGAAGTCGGGGTCCTGCCCCAGGTACTCGACGCCCACGTTGTGCCCGCCGAGCCACGCCGCCCGGCCGTCCACCACAACGATCTTGCGGTGGTTGCGGAAGTTGAGCTGGAAGCGGTTCCACGGCCCCTTGCGGCTGTGGAAGTCGCGAATCTGTCCGCCGGCGTCCTCCAGTTCCCTGCGGTAGCGGCGCGACAGGCCGTGGCTCCCGACCTCGTCATACAGGAAGTAGACGCGCACGCCCTCCCGGGCCCTGGCGATCAAACGCTGCTGGAGCTCGCGCCCCAGCTCGTCGTCCCGCAGGATGTAGAACTGGACGAGGATGTAATCCTCGGCCTGCTCGATCCCCTCGAAGATGCTGGCGAAGGTCGCGTCACCGTCCACCAGCAGTTCGGCGCTGTTGTCGGTCAGCACCGGGATCTTGGCGAGCAGCTCGGCGGCCCGCACCGCGGTGTACTCGTCGCCCAGGGTGGAGAAGAATGGGGCTTCGGCGGTGGCGGCCGCGCGCACCACGTGCTGGATCTCGGCGTCCCCCTCCTGCCGGGCGGTGACGTAGCCGCGGAACTTGCTGCGGCCGAACACCCAGTAGGCTGGCACCGCGACCCAGGGAATCGTGTTGAGCGTTACGGCCCAGGCGATGGCACCCTGCGAGGTGCGGGTGCTCATCACCGCGTGGATCGAAGAGAAGAACCCGAGCACGTGGAACAGCACGGTGCCGAGGGCGATGAGCCAGCGGGTACGTTTGCGCATGGGACGCATAGGTTGACACCGACGGGGCGATCACGCAACCGACCACGGCCTTTTGGTGCGATGGGTGGCGCCGGAGTATCTTGAAGCCCACCAAGCACGCTGCGAATGACGCACACCGATCCAGAGAACCGCTCCGCCGAAGTCGCGCCCGGCCTGCTCGGTCGGGTGTGGCGCTCCATCTTCCGCGGCCCGATCCGGCCCCGTTCGGATCGCGACCGCAAGTGGATCGTGTTCAACAACTTCGTGCTGCACTTCCGGCCGGTGCGGGTGCCCGCGAAAACGTTGAGCTACACGCACACCTTCGGGCTCGGCGGGATGTCGCTCGTGCTGGTGCTGCTGCTGATCTCCACCGGTGTGCTGATGATGTTCGGCTACGAGCCCTCGCCCGAGGGCGCGTATGCCTCCGTGCTGGGCCTCGAGCGCGAGGTGCTGTTCGGGCGGCTGGTGCGGAGCGTGCACCACTGGAGCGCCAACTTCCTGATCGCGGTCGTGGTGTTGCACCTGCTGCGGGTGTACTTCACCGGCGCCTACCACCCGCCGCGCCAGTTCAACTGGGTGCTCGGGCTCGGGCTGCTGTTGTGCGTGCTGGCCTCCAACTTCACCGGCTACCTGCTGCCGTGGGACCAGCTCTCGTATTGGGCGGTGACGATCTCCACCGGGATGATCGGCTACGTGCCGCTGGCGGGCGAGTGGCTGCAGCGCGTGGTGCGGGGCGGCCGGGAGATCGGCCGTGCCACGCTCATCACGTTCTACACGCTGCACACGACCATCGTGCCGGTCACGATCGTGCTGCTCATGGGATTCCACTTCTGGCGGGTGCGCAAGGCCAAGGGCGTGGTGGTGCCGCGCGCGCCAGGGGAGCCCGTGGAGGAATCGCCGGAGAAGGTGCTGGGGCTGCCGTACCTGCTGCTCAGGGAGTTCGTGGTGGCGCTGATCCTGGTGGCGTTCGTCATGGTGTTCGCGGCGCTGGTCGCGGCCCCCCTGGATGCGGCGGCCAATCCCGGCATGAGTCCCAACCCGGCCAAGGCCCCGTGGTACTTCGTTGGCATCCAGGAGCTGCTGCTGCACTTCCACCCGGTATTCGCGGTGGTGCTGCTACCGCTGGTAGGGGTCGTCGCCCTGTTGCTCATCCCCTACGTGCGCTACGACGAGGACACCTCGGGCATCTGGTTCGCGTCGCTCAAGGGCCGGCGCCTCGCGCTGTGGGCGGCGCTGCTGGCCGCAGTGCTCACGCCGCTGTGGGTCGTGCTCGACGAGTTCGTGATCGATTTCGGCGGCTGGCTGTCGGGCCTGCCGGCGGCGCTCAGCGAGGGTGTGCTCCCGGTCGCCGTTCTCGGAGGAGTGCTCGCGGGGCTCTACCTGGTGGCGCGCCGCCGCATCGGCGCCACCCGCAACGAGGCGATCCAGGCGGCGTTCGTCTTCCTGTTCGTGGCCTTCGCGGCGCTCACCGCGACCGGCGTGTGGTTCCGCGGTCCGGGCATGGCGCTCGTGTGGCCGTGGGGCTCGTAGTGATGGCCCAGCGCAAGCGGAGCAAGGGGGAGCGCGGCGAACCGCAGCGCGATCGAGCGACGCAGACGCCCGGTTCATCGGGCGGCCGCCGCCGCTTCCTGTGGGCCGCGTGGCTCGGGCTGCTCGGCGTAATGCTGGCCGAGGGCGCGTGGGTGGTGGTGGACTTCCTCAGGCCGCGCCGCGCGCGTCGGCGCGAGGAGACCACGGGCGTAGTGGTGGCCGGGCCGGTGGACCGATTCGAGCCCGATTCGGTGACCGCCTTCCCGCAGGGACGCTTCTACCTGGTGCGGCTGGCCGACGGCGGCTTCCTTGCCGTCTCTCGCGAGTGCACGCATCTGGGATGCACCGTGCCCTGGGTGGACGAAGAGCACCGCTTCGTCTGTCCGTGTCACGCCTCCGCGTTCGACATCCACGGCGACGTGGTGAACCCGCCGGCGCCACGCGCGCTGGATCTCTACGAGGTGCGCATCGAGAACCGCGTCGTGAAGGTGAACACCGCCAACCTGCAGAAGCGTCGTGCCTATGAGCCGACGCAGGTGACGCGCGCGTGAGCGACGAGCAGCGCGACACGGGCACGCCGCCGTCGGCGGCCGACGGGGCCGACCTGCAGCGCTGGATCACGGCCGGCGTCGTCGCCACGGCGGTGATCGTGCTGTCGTTGCCGCTCTATCTGGTGAAGGAGCGCTTCGCAACCACCGAGCGAGGAGCTGCCACCGCGGCACCCGCCGCGTTCGTGGGTCGGGACCAGTGCATCTCCTGCCACGAGCAGGCGTACGAGGCGTGGCAGGGCTCGGATCACGACCACGCCATGACGGTCGCGAGCGACAGCACGGTGCGGGGCGACTTCGATGATGCAGTCTTCGTGTACCGCGGCGACACGACGCGCTTCTACCGGCGCGACGGGAAGTACTACGTGTGGGCCGAAGGCCCCGACGGTGAAGCCGCGGAGTACGAGATCACCTACACGTTCGGGTGGGAGCCGCTGCAGCAGTATCTGATTCCATTCCCCGGCGGGCGGCTGCAGGCCCTGTCGGTCGCGTGGGACACCGAGCGCGAGGAGTGGTTCTTTCTCTATCCCGGACAGGACATCCCGCCCGATGACTGGCTGCACTGGACCCGCGGCGCGCAGAACTGGAACGGGATGTGCGCCGAGTGCCACTCGACCAACCTGATCAAGGGCTACGACGCGGCCTCCCAGGACTTCGAGACCACGTGGTCCGAGATCGACGTGAGCTGCGAGGCGTGCCACGGCCCGGGCTCGCGACACGTGGCGTGGGCGGAGCTGCCTCCCATGGCGCGCCCGGCAGTGGAGTACTACGACCTCGTGGTGCCGACCGGCGACATCACCAGCGCCGAGCAGGTGGCGCTGTGCGCACCGTGCCACTCGCGCCGCACGGAGCTGGGAAACTACGACCACCGCAGCGCCGAGCTGCTGGACCACGCCCTGCCCGCGGTGCTGCGCGAAGGGCTGTATCACGCCGACGGGCAGATCCTGGAGGAGGTCTACGTCTACGGCTCGTTCGTACAGAGCAAGATGTACCGCAACGACGTGCGCTGCAGTGACTGCCACGATGTACACAGCCTCCAGTTGCACGAGGAGGGGAACGCGCTGTGCACGCAGTGTCACCGGGCCGACGTCTACGACAGCTACGACCACCACTTCCATCAAGAGGTGTACGGGGGCGAGCCCAGTGACGCCGCCCTGTGCGTGAGCTGCCACATGGTGGAGCAGCCGTACATGGTGGTGGACTGGCGGGCCGACCACAGCCTGCGCCTGCCGCGGCCCGATCTGTCGCGCGAGATGGGCGCGCCCAACGCCTGTACCGCGAGCGGCTGCCACGACGACCAGCCCCTGGCGTGGTCGCTGCGCTACTACACGCAGTGGTACGGCGAGGCGAAGCGGCCGCACTACGGGCAGGTGTTCGCCGCGGCCCGCGCCGGGCGGCCCGAAGCGCGCGAGCAGCTCATCGAGATGGCGGCCGACCCGCTGTACCCCGCCATCGTGCGCGCCACCGCGCTGGACTACCTGAGCGGCTACCCCGCCGAGGAGAGCACGGAGGCCTTCAACCTGGCGCTGCAGGACGAGGACCCGCTGATCCGCTACACCGCGCTCTCCAGTGCGAGCGCGGCGACGCCCGAGCGGTACGTCGAGCTCGTAGCGCCCCTGCTGTTCGACCCGGTGCGGGCCGTGCGCATCGAAGCCGCGGTGCGGCTGGCGGACGCACCGACCGCGATGCTCCAGCCGTACCAGCAGGCACAGCGCACGGCGGCGCTCGAGGAATACGCGCGCACCATGGCCTACTCGCTCGACTTCGCGTTCGCGGGGCACAACCTGGGCAACCTGTACGCGCGGCTGGGAGACGCCGCCCGCGCCGAGCGGTACTACCGCACGGCGCTCGAGATCGACGACCTGTTCTATCCGGCCAAGTCCAACCTCGCCGTGCTGCTCAACTCGCAGGGCCGCAACGACGAGGCCGAGGTGCTGCTGCGCGAGCTGGTCGAGGACTATCCGGAGCAGCACGAGGCCGCGTACTCCCTGGGGCTGCTGCTGGCCGAGATGGAGCGGGTGGACGAGGCGGTGGAGTTCCTGGGGCGCGCCTCGGCGGGGATGCCCGAGCGGGCACGGGCGCACTATAACTATGGCTTAGCGCTGCAGGCGGTGGACCGCATGCGCGAGGCCGAGGTCGCCCTGCGCCGCGCCCTGGACGCCGAGCCGGAGAACTTTGATTTCCTCTTCGCCCTGGCCGATCACTACGTAAAGCGTGACCAGCTACGGCGCGCGCTCACGCTGGCGGACCGCATGATCACGCTGCACCCCGACAACCCGATCGGGCGGCAGGTGAAGGAGTTCGTGGAGCGGGAGCTGGCGGGGCGGGGCGGGCGGTAGCTCAGACGGCGCGTTTCAGCACCTCCTTCTCGAGTCGGCCGGCGAGACGGTCCTTCTCCACCTCCAGGTCGTAGCGGGTCTGCAGGTTCATCCAGAAGCGCTCCGAGGTGCCGAAGTAGCGGGCCAGCCGCAGCGCCGTGTCGGCCGTGATCGCGCGGGTACCGTGCACGATCTCATTGATGCGCCGCGGCGGCACGCTGATGTCCTTCGCCACCCGGTACTGACTGATCTCCAGCGGCTCGAGGAACTCCTCCAGCAGGATCTCGCCGGGATGGATCGGCGGCAGCTTCTTCGACGCCATCTTTCCCCCTAGTGGTAGTCAACGATCTCGACGTCGTAGGCGTCTCCATCGCGCCAGCGGAAGCAGATCCGCCACTGATCGTTGATCCGTATGCTGTGTTGCCCCTCTCGCGCTCCCCGCAGCGTCTCGAGCCGGTTGCCAGGCGGGACCCGCAGGTCGTGCAGGGTCTCTGCAGCGTCGAGCAGCAACAGCTTCCGCAGGGCCGCTCGGAGGAATGGCCCCGGCCACCGGCGGACGCGCTCCCGGTGGAAGACGCGCTCGGTGTCGCGGTCCCGGAAGCTCTTGATCACCTAGCAATAGTAGCGCAGTGCGTTAATAACGTCAAGCGTTATTACGGCAAGGTCCACCGTCTTCAAGACCGATCTGGCTCCAGAAGCTACGATTTCCAGTGCTTGGGAGTGCCGGTGTGGCTCGAATGTACTGCCCTAGAGGGTAGGCCTAAGTGTCGGGGCGTTGCCCCGAGGTGCGGATCTTTGCGTGGCTGAACGCCTACCCTGAACCCGAAAACCCGCTTCCTCCCGCCACGCTCATAGCATCAACTTCATCAGGTTCGCCATCCTGCGCGTGGCCCCCGAGGGCGGCGGCAGCAGCGCGTCGAGACCGGCTTGATCCTCGATCCACTCACACAGCCCGACGAGGAGCATGAAGTCCATGAGACCGACCGCCGCCCCCCACCCGGAGACCGTGATCATCACCTCGCCGTCCATCACCATGCTGCGATAATCCATGTTCACGGACCCGACGGTGAGGTAGGCGAGCCACTGCTCCTGCCGCGCCGCGGGGTGGTCGTCCAGCATGCCGCGAATCATTTCCGCGAAGGCCTCCTGTAGCGCCTGTGGAGCTTCCCGTGCGTCGACCCGGCTCTCCACGCGACCGGTCTCGCGCGCCACGTACTTCAGGTACTCGCGCACCACCGGGCCCCACTCCGGACGGTCGTACAGGGCATCCCACGCCTCCCCGGAAATGACGAAGTTGGCCTTGAGGTGCAGCTTGGGCCGCTCCGTCGTATCGGCAGCGATGAGGTACTCGGTTTCGTATCCGACCTCGTCAAGGATGTATTCCATGCTGTCGAGCACCGCCTGCACCACCGGATTGCCCGGGTAGAGATCCGCCAGGGCGGCTACCCTGGTCTCGCGTGCCTGGATGATGCGGCCACGCAGGTCGCCCACGCCGGAACGAGGCGCATAAAGACCGATCTTGAGAAGGCCTCCCTCGGCCAGGAACTCGTCCGCCAGCTCGTTCCGCCAGTAGACCAGCGCGCTGAACAACCCGTGGGCGCGGGCCATGGTCGGTGCGGCCGAGCTCGGCGCCGATGCCAGGGCGGGCGCGAAGATCAGCACCTTGCATCCGCGCAGCGCGCTACCGACGAGCAGGGAGGCGTAGACGTAGCTTTGCCACAGTGAGTCGGGGATCTTGAGCACCGAGCCGCTCGGCATCAGGCTGTAGATCACCGCCTTGGCGACGTCGATCTGCTTCGCCTGGAAGCCGGTCTCGTTGTGCAGCTCCAGCACGCTTCCCGGATCCACCAGCCACTCGCTCTCGATCGCCTGCCGCTCGGCTTCGACCCGCGCGTCGTAGTCAGCCGGCTTGGGCTTCGCCCGGAGGGAGAGTGGCATCTCCGCTTCCGTGAGCCCCTGCGCGCGCAGCAGGTGCCGGGCCGCATCCTTCACCGACAGCGCCGATGGTCCCTGGACCATGATGGCACGATCCTCCCAGCCCGCGCCGGCGTAGTGATCACTGATGCCCATGCCCGTGTACATGGCGAGGCCGCGGTAGGGATCGTCCTCCGTAACGTCGTAGAAAGCGATCTTGCGGTGGTCCCGCATGATGTTGTCGGGCAGCGGGATGATCCCGGCCATGTGAAAGCTGTTGAAGGAGAAGTCCGACGGGTTCGTGACGTTGATGTGCACCTTGATCCGGTTCTTGAGCCAGTTCTCACCGTACTGGCGCCGGCGCACCCGCAGCAGCACGGACTCGTCCACGGCCTGCCGCAGGCTGTCCTGTGCGGCGGCCAGCCGCCGCTCCCACTCCTCGTAACCCTCCGGCATGCGCAGCTCATGGTCCAGCGGGTCGTGCAACACACGGAAGAAGTAGCGACTGTCGTTCAGCTCGAAGTAGTGCTGATCGATGAAGATGAAGTAAGACGGCAGCACTCCGGTCTCGTCGTACTCGCGCACGCGGCGCGTCAGCGCGTTCAGGTAGATGAGAGTCTGCGCGCCCGCGATCTCGTCCGGCCTGCCTCCGACCTTGCCGCGGAAATCGTGGATCCACAGCACGTGATACTCCTTGGCCTCCAGCACGGAGCGGGCCATCTGGAGCTGGAAGTCCTCGTTCCTGACGTACCACACGTGATTGCCGCGGGTGAACTGCTCGCCCACCGCGCGCTCGAGGATGGCGTCGATCTCAGCTTGCGTGTCGTGTTCGTCCGGTCGCAGTCCGAGCTGCAGTGGTACCCACACGAAGCGGGAGTCCTTCCAGCGCTCGCGCTGCAGTACCCTGACTTCCTCGGCGATGTCCACGAGCGTCTGGAACACGAAGAAGACCTCGCGGAAGCGGTCCTCCGGGAGTCCGGACTCGGTGAGCACCCAGCGGGCGTACTCCGCGTGCCCGACCGCCGCGAACTGGTCGAGCGCGTCGTTGGACTTGCGCTGGCCCAGGAGCCGGTTGTAGGGGAGCACCACGTCGTCGAGCAGGATCCTTCGCGCCGCGGCGCTCGCCGCGCGGCCCTGCGCGGTGCTCTCCCCTCGCGGTAGGGAGCGGCCCGCGGCCGCGATGGAGAAAGCGCGGTCCAGCTCGGCGTGATACAGACGGATCTCTTCATTGAGCGAGCGGCCGGCTCCAATGTGGGCCTCGAGCTGCGCCACGCTCCGCCCGAACGCTTCCTGTGGATCGGCGCCGCCGTGATCGGTGAGCGGCATCGCCAGCAGCGTGATCCAGCGGGCGCCTTCGTGCAGCTCGGAGAGGGACTCGTCGAGCCCCGGTGAAGGTTGCTCGAGGGCTATCCGCTCGGCCGGCGGCTGCTCCAGCTTCACAGTATTGCGCTTGGGCCGGGTGGCACCGATGTTGCGGCCCCACAACGGGACGCCCACGCCGACGCCGAGGGTGTTGCCGCGGGTCGGGACGTAGTCGATGCGGAGCTGCGTGCCACGGCCCAGGATGCCACCCCGGCGGATCGGCAGCTCCAGACGCAGCAGCAGGTCGAATGCCTCGTCGCGCACGTTGAAATCGGCGCCGATCGTGAAGTGTAGTGCCGGGACCATGAACAGGGCGCGGCCGCCGCCGTCGACCTGTTCTCCCCGCATTCCGGCATACCCCTCCACACCGAGCGCGGCGAGCCCGACGACTGGACTCCCCAGATTGCGGCGCAGGCCCATGCTGACGAGCGTGTTCAGGCGGCCGTTCTGCCCCGGATCGTAGGGGCCTATCGTGGCGCCGGCGTCTCCTTTCCACACGGGTGGCATCCCGAGCGAGTACACCATCCCGCCCTTGTCGGGCGGAACGTCCTGCGCGGCGGCCGGCGTGATGTCGAGGGTCGGCAGGAGAACTGGGAGTGCCGCAATCAGCAGGGCGGCGCGCCGTAAGAGACGCCGTTCCACGCTGACCGTCGTGGAGCCGCTGCCGTGAGCGCTCATCGTTTGCAGCTTGCTAGGCGTCAAGTGCATCCAACCGCTTTGCTAATCGTTCGATCTCTGCCGCGAGGCGCCGCCGCTCGTTTGGGTTGGTCGGTCCCGCGGCTCACTCCCCGAACGCGAACACCCGGCTCCAATCGTTCTGCATCGAGATCACCGTCCAGCCGCGCTCGTGCGCCTCGTCCAGGGCCGCATCGAGATGCCCCACGTGCGACTCCCGATCGTAGGCCCATTCCCGCTCGGCGTCATCGTGGTGCAGCAGGACCATCAAACTCGGGCCTTCACCGGCTGCGGTGTGCTGCAGCATCTGCAGGTCGCCGTCCGAGTTGCCGAAGGCCGCAATGGGGCGTCGCCCGATGAAGCGGTGGATGCCGACCGGCTTGCCGGCCTTGTCATCCACGAAGCTGATCTCGGGTTGCTTCACGAGCACGGGGCCCTCGTCCCACACCTCGAACGCGGTCTGCCCCATCGAGCCGATGACCTGCTCCGGGGGGATGCCGTAGACCTCCTCGGCGAACACCCGGATGAAGTCCATCCCGCCACCCGAGACGATGAACGTCTTGAACCCGTTGGCCCGCAGGTAGTCGAGCACCTCCCGCATCGGCTGGTAGGTCAGGTGATGGAACGGCTGATTGAACCGCGGATGGCGGGCCGTCTCCAGCCAGTCCGCGACGTGCCGGTTGAACTCGTCCACCGTCAGGCCGGCATGCGTCGCCATCACGACCTGCACCACATCGTGGAGTGTCAGGCGGCCGAGCGCTTCCCGGTCGTCCTCGACGATCGCCTGGAACGGCTGCCGTCCCTGCCATTCGGGGCGCTCATCGGCCAATGCCCGCACCCGGTCTAGCGCGAACAGGAGCTGGAAGTAGAGCGGCTGCTCTGCCCAGAGCGTGCCGTCGTTGTCGAACACGGCGATGCGCTCGGGCTCCGGCACGAAGTCGGGGCTAGCCGGATCGGTGACGCGGTCCACGAAGTCCGTGATGGACTGCTTCGCGGGGCCATCGTTCCAGGAGGGGAGGGGGTCGCCCGGGCCGGCGCAGGCCGAGAGCAGCATCCCGGCCAACGCCAGCGACGCTGCCAGGGCCGTGGTTGCCTTGAACACCGGGACGCCCAGGCCGAGAATGCCGACCAGAATCAAGCGGAGCATCCTCAACATGTTCACCCGCCTTCGATCGTGTCAGCCACGGCCGCCTGGACACTTCCAATCATCAGCATTCCCCAACCGGCAAACATCAGGCGCACGCCCACCACAACGCCGACGAACCATGCAGCGGATGTCGGCCACTGTCGCCAGATGAGGAAGGCGAGGAGTAGCGACACGATGCCGACGAACACCGGCCACCACCATTCCCTGGTGGGGCGTGCCCTGAAGCCGGCGATGATGTCGACGATGCCGTCGAAGGCGAAGTAGAAGGCCAGCACCGCCGTGATCGATGCCAGGCCGAGCAGCGGCCGCGCCAAGATCACCAAACCGGCCAACGCCATCATGATGCCCAACAGGAACGCCAGCACTCCGGCGCCGCCCGTGCGGGCGCCGAATGCCCCGACGATCGTCACGAGTCCCGCGGCAATGAGGATCACGCCGATGGTAATCACTGTGGCTGTTCCCGCTACGAACGGCGCGAAGATGGCGAGCACGCCGAGGATCAGCAGTACGATCCCCCACATGCTGCTTCCGGCGGCGCCGACTTTCGCCACGTCGGCGATGGGGTTGCCATTGGTCATTGTCTCGCTCCTTGGGTCTTTGGAATGGGTGGTTTAGGAAAGCGTCGGTCGGCGTTCAGGCTTGGGCTGTCGGCTCCGCTGCCAACGAGATAGCCTAAGATCTGAGCCGGTACCGACGTCGGTAAGCGAGAGGACCGGGGACCCCTGGTGGATCCCCGGTCCTTGATGCGCGTCACGAGCCCTAGTGCGACGGCGGTACGAGCTTCTCCATCACTTGGTCGATGCTGAAGCTCGCGGGCGTCTGGCGCGGCGGGAACTCCTGGAACGTCTGCAGGAACCTCGCGACGTACTGTTGTGCGGGTACCAGCAGGAAGACACGGTCGATGAGCCAGTCGTAGTAGGTATTGGACGTCTCGATGGCCCGCTCATACGGGTCGCGCCGCAGGTTGAAGACCAGCGGCACGCGGAGCGGGATCCAGGGGTCAATCCAAGCGCGGAGACCGGCATCCGAACGCTGTTCCATGAAGACGAGCTTCCAGTCCGCGTAGCGCAGCGCCGTCAGGTCGCCGGTGTCGGAGAAGTAGAAGATCTCATGGCGCGGGCTCTCGTCGGTCTCACCCGTGAGCAGCGGCAGGATGTTGTAGCCGTCCAGATGCACCTTGTATGACCTGTCCATGGCCCTGGAGCGGTAACCGTCGAGCAGGTCTTCCTTGATGTTGTCCTTGCCCGCCGCCGCAGCGAAAGTCGGGAGCCAATCCATGTGATGCACGACCTCGTTGTTCACCGACCCTGGAGCGATCCTGCCGGGCCAGCGCACCATCGCCGGCACCCGCCAGCCGCCCTCCCAGTTGGTGTTCTTCTCCCCGTGGAATGGCGACCAGGCAGCGTCGGGCCACGTGTTCATGTGCGGGCCGTTGTCGGTGCTGTAGAAGACAATGGTGTTGTCCGCGATGTCCAGCTCGTCGAGCAGGTCGAGGAACTGGCCGATGTGCATGTCGTGCTCGACCATTCCGTCCGCGTACTCGTCCTGCCCGGAGATCCCCCGCAGCTCCTCCTTGACGTGTGTGCGGAAGTGCATCCGGGTGCCGTTCCACCACACGAACCACGGCGTTCCTGCGGCATGGGCGTCCCGAATGAAGCGGAGTGCCGCCTCGACCGTTTCGTCGTCCACCGTCTCCATGCGCTTCTTCGTGAGCGGACCCGTGTCCTCGATGCGGCCGTCGGCCCAACTGTGGATCACTCCGCGGGGTCCGAAGGCCTCGTGGAAGGTACGGCCGTCGCGCAGCACCACATCGCCCGGGTAGTCCTCGTTCTCCGGCTCCTCCTCAGCGTTGAGGTGGTACAGGTTGCCGAGGAACTCGTCGAAGCCGTGGTTGGTGGGCAGGAACTCATCCCGGTCGCCCAGGTGGTTCTTGCCGAACTGGCCCGTGGCGTAGCCCAGATCCTTCAGGAAGACGGCGATTGTGGGATCCTCGATCTGCAGCCCAAGGTCGGCTCCGGGGAGGCCCACCTTGGATAGGCCGGTCCGGAACACACTCTGGCCCGTGATGAACGAGGAGCGGCCGGCCGTGCAGCTCTGCTCGCCGTAGTAGTCGGTGAAGATCATGCCTTCGTTGGCGATGCGGTCGATGTTGGGCGTCCGGTAGCCCACCAACCCCATCGTGTAGGCGCTGATGTTGGACTGCCCGATGTCGTCGCCCCAGACCACCAGGATGTTGGGCCTGTCCTGAGCGAATGCCGGCGTCACGCACACTGCGGTGAGCAGCAGTGTGGCAGCCGCCGTGGATAGTCTCCTCATGGTTGTGGTTCCTCCTTTGGACATTGATGCAGCGCGAATGCAAATGGGTTGGAGTTTCGTGTGTCGCTGCCTGATGAGGCCAGTTGGTGCGTGGGTTGTCAAGTAGGGATTCGCCGCGCAGTCCGGGACATGGGCAGCTACCGGATGAACGTCCCCTCCCGCAGCTCCGCGTACGCCTGCTGCAGCTCCTGCTGCGTATTCATCACGATGGGGCCGTACCACGCCACGGGCTCCTCGATGGGCTTGCCCGAGACGAGCAGGAAACGGATGCCCTGCTCACCGGCCTGGACCGTGACCTCGTCGCCGCGGTCGAACAGCACGAGCGAGCGGTTCGCTACTTCTTCTTCCTTTGCTGCTGCCGACTCTGCTGTGACCGGCTCGCCCACCTGGTCGGTGCGCACGTCGCGCGGCTGCGATGCGTCACGGAAGCTGCCCGCGCCGTCGAACACGTAGGCGAATGCGTGGCGTGAGGTCTCGACGGGCAGCGTCTTGCGCGTGCCGGGCGGGACCCACACGTCGAGGTAACGGGGGTCGGCCGCGATGCCGTCTACCGGACCGGTCTTGCCCCAGAAGCTGCCGCAGATGACCCGCACGTGCGTGCCGTCGTCGTCGGTGACCTCAGGAATGTCGGCCGAGGAGACGTCCTGGTAGCGCGGCTCGGTCATCTTGAGCGACGAGGGAAGGTTGGCCCAGAGCTGGAAGCCGTGCATCCGCCCCTTGGGATCGCCCTGCGGCATCTCCTGGTGCAGGATGCCACGGCCGGCCGTCATCCACTGCACGTCACCGGCGCCCAGCGCGCCGCTGTTGCCCAGGCTGTCGCCGTGCTCCACCGTGCCCGCGAGCACGTACGTGATGGTCTCGATGCCGCGATGCGGGTGCCACGGAAAGCCCGCGAGGTAGTCGTCGGGATTCTCGTTGCGGAAGTCGTCCAGCAGCAGAAACGGGTCGTAGTCGGACGTGTCGCCGAACCCGAAGGCGCGCCGCAGCCGGACACCGGCGCCCTCCAGGGTCGGCTGCGACTGGATGACTCGCTTGACGGGTCGGATCGACATGCCTGTTTCGGATCAATGGGGATGATTGTTGTCGGGATAAGCCTAGATAGGGCACGCCATGGCCGCAAGGGCCTGCTGGCAGGCAACTACACCGTCTCGACGATATCTTTCTCGGCCCATGAGCGACGACGACAACGCCAACCAGTCCGGCCCGCGCCCCCCGGCGGATCTGAACCCCCGCCGGGAGCCGGCGCTGGACTTCCGCGACAAGGACCTGGCCGACATGACGCCCGGCGATTACGACGCCGTGGGATTCATGTCCGGCGTCGAGGTCCACCAGCAGCTCCGCACCACGTCCAAGCTGTTCTGCCGCTGTCCGGCGGGCCGGCGGGTGACCGTGTACGACGCCGAGGTACTGCGCCACATGCGCCCCACCTTGAGCGAGTTGGGCGAGTACGACGGCACCGCGCTCATGGAGTTCAAGACCAAGAAGGAGATCGTGTACCGGCTGGAGCGCGGCACGGTCTGCACCTACGAGATGGACGACACGCCGCCGTTCGAGCTCGACGAAGAGGCGGTGCGGATCGCGGTTGAGATCGCGCAGCTCTGCAATCTGAACCTGGTGTCCGAGCTACACGTGATGCGCAAGCAGTACCTGGACGGCTCGATCCCCACGGGCTTCCAGCGCACGGCCATGGTGGGGCTCACGGGCACGGTGCCGTTCCGGGTGCCGGAGCTAGGCGTGGACCGGGAGCTCAGGATCCGGCAGCTCTCGCTGGAGGAGGACTCCTGCCGTGAGGTGACCGACATCGGCCACCGCATCACGTTCAAGACCGACCGCCTGGGGATGCCGCTTACCGAGACGGTCACCGAGCCCGACCTGCTGACTCCCTGGGAGGTCCGTGCGGGAGGGCGCCTGCTGGCGGCCATCGCGCAGGCCACGGGGAAGGTGCGGCGCGGCCCGGGAGCGGCACGGCAGGACACCAACGTCTCGGTGGCGGGCGGGCGGCGAGTGGAGCTCAAGGGGGTGGACAACCACAAGCACTTGCCGCTCCTGGTCCACACCGAGGCGTTCCGCCAGCTCAACCTGCTCAGGGTGAAGGCCGAGCTGGTGCGGCGCGAGGTGGGGGACGACATGCTCACCACTCCGGAGGGTGGGCTGCCGTGGGAGGTGAGCGACCAGGTGGTGGACGCTGGCACCGCGCTCGCTCACTCCGACTTTCAACCGATGCGCGACGCGCTGGAGCGGGGGGAGACGATCGCTGCGGTGCGGCTCCCCGGCTTCGATGGTTTGCTCAATCACCGCACCCAGCCCGGCGTGACCTTCGCCCGCGAGATCGCCGACCGGGTGCGCGTGATCGCGTGTCCGGAGCACCGCCCGTTCATGATCCACTCCGACATCAAGGACTACGGGCTCGACCCGCGCGAGTGGCGCGAGTTGCGCAAGCAGCTCAAGGCCGAGACGGGTGACGCGATCGTCGTCGTGTGGGGCACGGAAGAGGACGCGGCCACCGCGGCGCGCGAGGTGCTGATCCGGTGCCAGGACGCCCTGGTCGGCGTGCCCTCGGAGACGCGCCAGGCGTTCGACGACGGTACCAACGGGTTCGAGCGCATTTTGCCGGGGCCGGACCGCATGTACCCCGATACCGACACGCCGCCCTTGCCCATTGCCGACGCGCTGGTGGCCGAGGTGCGCGAGCAGATCGCCGAGACGCCATGGGCGCGTGAGGCGCGCTACGAGAAGCTGGGGCTAGAACTCCGAATGGCGCGGCGACTCGCCCGGGCGGAGTGGGCCGATCTGTTCGACGCGCTCGCGCCCGCGGCCGGTGACGTGGCGCGCCGGCTCGCCAACGCGTTCCAGAAGCGGCTGCCGCACCACCGCCGGCAGGGGCGGCTCACGCGGGATGCGGCGGCGCTGCCCGCGCCCGAGCGCCTCGCGCCCATGGTGCTTGCCATCGAGAAGGGTGAGATCCGGGTAGAAGCGCTGGACCGCATGCTGGATGCGCTCATCGAGCGACCCGAGGTCGCGGCACACGAGCTGCTGGCGCGCTACCGGGGCCGTGCCCACGACGCGGACGAGCTCACGCGCCGCCTGACCGACGTGGTGGTCGAGGCACAGTCGCTCACGACCGCGTCACGCGACGGTGTGCTGCGCTGGGCGATGGGTGCGGTCATGCCCGGGTTCCTGGGCCGGCTCGACCCGACCGACGTACGGCGGCGGCTGACACAGGCGCTCGAGGACGCCGTGCCGGAGACGGTGGCATGAGCGGCGGCAAGGACCAATACAAGGGATACCGCGGACCCACCCTCGAGGTGATGAAGCGGTTCGGAGTGAAGGTGTGGAGCGAGGTGAAGGCCCGCACCACCCGCGGCGACTTCGAGGGGCTGATCCTGCCGCGCTCGGAGACCAGCGACGACGCGCACCTGGTGCTCAAGCTGGGGAGCGGCTACAACGTGGGGCTCAGGTTCGACACCATCCTCGTGATGGAAGAGACCGGCTACCGCGAGGCGCGCTACAAGATCCCCGAGAAGGAGTTCCCCACCGATCCGGTGAAGCCGCGCGTGAAGCTGTTCGGCACGGGCGGCACCATCGCGTCGCGGCTCGACTACCGCACGGGCGCGGTGATCCCGGCGTTCAGCCCCGGGGAGCTCTACGGCTCGGTGCCCGAGCTGGCCGACATCTGCAACCTCGAGACGGAGAAGCTGTTCGGCGTGTTCAGCGAGAACATGGGGCCCGAGCAGTATCTCATCCTCGCCGAGAAAGTGGGCGAGGCGATTCGCGACGGCTGGGACGGCGTGGTGATCGGCCACGGCACCGACACGATGCACCACACGGCGGCGGCGCTGTCGTTCATGGTGCAGCGGCCGCCGGTGCCCGTCGTCATGGTGGGCTCGCAGCGCTCCTCCGACCGGCCGTCGTCCGACGCGGCGCAGAACCTCATCAATGCCACGTGGACGGCGGCGCGCGGGCCGATCGCCGAGGTGATGGTGTGCATGTTCGGCCCCACCTCGGACCGCTACAACCTGCTGCACCGCGGCACGCGGGTGCGCAAGATGCACAGCTCCTACCGCAGCACGTTCCGCACGCTGGGGGACGTTCCCCTCGCCATGGTGGAGAAGGGCACGATCACCCCGCTCAAGGACGACTGGCAGCGGCGCCGCAACGACTGCGACGTCACGGTCCAGGCGGTGTACGACGAGCGGGTCACGATGCTGTACTACTACCCGGGCATGCACGCCGACGTAGTGGATGCGTTGGTGGAGAAGGGCTACAAGGGAATTGTGATCGCGGGCACGGGCCTGGGGCACGTCAATCGTACTATCTATCCGGCGCTGGGGCGGGCGCACGCCGCCGGCGTGCACATGTACATGACGCTCCAGACCCTGTGGGGCTTCGTGCAGATGCAGGTGTACGAGACGGGGCGCGAGATCCTGGAGCTCGGCGTCATCCCGCTCGCCAACATGCTGCCCGAGGTGGCGTTCGTTAAGCTGGGGTGGGCGCTGGGGGCACACCCCGACGATCCGGAGGCGGTGAAGCAGCTCATGATGACGCCCGTCGCCGGCGAGACCACGGCACGCGAGCCGCACGACGGGTACCTGGTGTTCCAGGGTGGGGTGCCGGAGATTCAGGAGTTCCTGGAGAAGGTGTGGCGATGAGTGAAGAAACACGGCCGCGCACGCCAGTGCCGCGGGGAATGAGCCTGGAGGACGAGCTGGACAAGCCACGCGCCGCGTGGACCGCGGCCGATCTGGTGGAGCTGGTGCGGGCCCGCGGCATTCAAGTCGTGAGCCTGATGCACGTGGGCGGCGACGGCTGGCTCAAGACGCTGGATTTCGTGCCGCGCAGCGCGCAGCAGCTCGAGGACATCATCGAGGGCGGCGAGCGGGCCGACGGCTCGAGCCTGTTCCCGCGCGCCGGGATTCCGCCCGACCGGTCCGACATCGTGCTGCGGCCCCGCGTGGGGACCGCGTTCCTCGATCCGTTCGCGTCGCTCCCGACGCTGGTGCTGATGTGCGGGCACGCGGACCGGGACGGAAAGCCGTTGGCGGCCTCGCCCGACACGATCCTGCGCCGCGCCGTGCGGCAGCTCAAGGAGACCGCGGGCGTCGAGCTCTGGGCCCTCGGTGAGGTCGAGTACTTCCTCGGCAAGCGACGCGACGAGTCGGACATCTACGGCGCCGACGACCGGGGCTACCACGCCAGCTCCCCATTCGTGTTCGGAGAAGGGTTGCGGCGCAAGGCGCTCGCGCTGCTGGCAGACCTCGCGGTGCCGGTCAAGTACGGACACAGCGAGGTGGGCTACATCGAGGCGAGCGAGGCGGGAGGCGTCATCTGGGAGCAGCACGAGATCGAGCTCTCCCTGGCGCCGCTGCCCGAAGCCGCCGACGGGATTCTGCTCACCCAATGGGTGCTGCGGAACCTGGCGCACCGGAAGGGCATGCGCTGCGCCACGGGCCCGATGATGCTCGAGGGCCACGCTGGGAACGGACTCCACTTCCACCTGGCGCCCGTCAAGGACGGCGAGGTGCTGCCCGTCAAGCACGAGGACGGCACGCTTACCGATGGCGCCCGGTGGCTCATCGGTGGGCTGGTGCAGATGGGTGGTGCCCTCATGGCGTTCGGCAACCGGGTAGAGGGCTCCTTCGTCCGTATCCGCCAGGCCAAGGAGGCACCCAGCACCATCGTGTGGGGCGACTACGACCGCCAGGCACTGATTCGCCTGCCGGTGGTGGCCACCGACGGGACCGGTCGGGTGGTAACGCCCGCCACCGTGGAGTTCCGGTTGCCCGACGGCTCGGCGCTGCCCCACCTGCTCCTGGCCGGCGCGGCGCTGGCGATGATCAAGGGCCGCGACACCGAGGAGTTGGAGGACCTGCTGCAGCGCACCTCGGCCGAGCAGGCGAGGCAAGGGAAGGGAGGGCGCGCCGAGCGGGTGCCGCGCGACTTCTACGAGGTGGCCGACGCGCTCACGCGGTATCGCGACATACTCGAGTCGGGCGGGACGTTCCCCAGCACGCTGCTCGACAAGTTCGTGGCCGGGCTGAGAGGCTAGCGGCCCACCGCGGTGCCGGATGTGCCAAGGGCGAGCGCGCCGTGCGCTCGCCCTTTCTGGTTGGCGCGCCCGCTGCGCGGCGCCGGATCAGAGTCGCTGACCCACGTACAGGCGGAACTGCCAGGAGCGATTCGAGGATATCGCGTTATCGAACGCGTCCGAGATGCCGATCGAGTAGCGCGCGTCGATGGCCGCGAAGCGAGGGCCGCCGATTTCGCGCCCGACGAGCAGGCCGATGGGCCACGCCCACTCGGGGCTCTTCTTCAGGTCGCAGTTCTGGAGCTCGGAGGTCGAGGTGGAGTTACAGCCGATGGGGAAGGCGATTCCCAGCCCCGTGTAGAGCCGGAACAGGATCCCGGCGTCCGTCGTGGTCCCGCCGCCAACGAGGAACGGAACCTCGATGTAGTCGATGCGGGTGTCCCCGCCACCCTTCTGTACCCAGTTGGCCTCGAGCACGCCGATCGTGTACCACCTGCGGTAGCCGAAGAACACCCCGGCGGTACCGCCCCAGCGGTTGTCGGTGTTGGTCACGCCGCCATTGAGGTCGCCCAGCGTAGCTCCGCCGGAGATGCCAACGAACTTGGCCTCCTGTGCCAGCGCGGTGGTCGTGAGCGTGATGACGGCGACGGCCGCCAGAACTGGAACGCGAACGGAATACATGCCGAGGCTCCTTTGCAGTTTGCCGCCCAAAGATCGACGGATGCGCGCCGTTTGTCTACCTGCGCCGCGGCGCCACTGATGCCGATCTCGAATCGCGGCGCGTTGACGAGACGGGTCCGCCCGGTGTATGCTGCCCCCTTCGCTCCCGCATACCACCAAGAGGGTATAGCTCTTCGCCGTCACGGGCCGTACTTCAGCCCAAATGACAGAAGCCGTATGAGTAACGGACACTTACCCAGAGGCCTCATGGGAGTTCGCCTGTCCGCTGAACATCCGTTGGCTACCCGTCTCCTGCTTGCGGTGCTGGCTGCACTCGGGATTGGCTCGGTCGCCCCGACGGCCGCCGCCCAAGAGCGGACACCGGTGACGATCGGCATCCTGACCGACGGCCCGTTTCTCCGCTTCGGCGAGCTGTTGGACCAGATCGAGCGGGAGACGGCGGTGCTTCTCGAGAACCGGTTCGAGGTGCGCATCGGGGGGGATGTGAGGTTGGCCGGCGATCATACGCAGGCCGGCATCCGTGCGGCGCTCGATCAGCTCATGGATCGGGTGGACGTGGTAGTGGTCGTCGGTACCATGGGTGCACAGGTGGCTGCCGACCATCCGCGACTCGCCAAGCCGGTCGTCGCCCCCTTCGTGCTCGACCCCTCGCTACAGGACATCCCCCGACAGGGCGCTGCCTCCGGGGTGTCCAACTTCGTGTACCTCACGCGACCCGAGAACCGGGATCTCGCCACGCTGGCCGAGGTGGTCGCCTTTCAGCGCCTCGCCGTGCTCGTGAGTGCATCTGCGGTCGCCGAGATGCCGGCCCTGGACAGCCGCGTCGAGCAGCTGGTGGCGCAAGCCGGAGCCGAGGCGGTGGTCGTTCCGGTGGGCGACGATGTTCAACTCGCGCTCGACGCAATCGAGGTCGCTGGGGCGGACGCAGTGTACGTGCTGCCACTGTCGCGGGTCTCGAGCGCGGCGTTCGAGCAGCTGGCAGATGGACTGATTGAGCTCGGGCTGCCGAGCCTCTCCTGGTTCGGGGAGGCCGAGGTTCGCCAGGGCATCCTGCTGGCGCGGCGCCCGGACTCCTTCACGTTCCAGCTCGCTCGGCTGACGGCGCTCACCGTAGAACAGATCCTCCGGGGCGATGCACCGGGGCAGTTGCGCGTGACGTTCGTGCCGCAGGAGCGCTTGATCGTCAATATGCAGACCGCGCGCGCCATCGGGGTGTATCCGTCGTGGACAATGCTGAGCGACGCGCGACTCATCGAGGAGCGGCCCGGGGTGCAACCCGAGCCGCAGTCGCTCGACTCGATCGTGCGGGAGGCGCTGGCGCAGAATCAGGATCTCGCGTCGTTCGAGCGCGCTGTGCAGGCGGCCGCGCAGGACGTGAAGACCGCGACGTCACGCCTCCTGCCGCAGCTCGATCTGGCATTCTCGGGCACGATCATCGACGAAGACCGGGCGGCCCGCAGCCTCGGGGTCCTGCCCCAGAGGCAGCTGCTGGGCTCGGTGGGGCTTTCGCAGGTCGTGTATGCCGACCGCGCGTGGGCGGATCGGACTATTCAGCAGTCGCTGCAGCGTGCGCGGGAGGAGGACTACGCGTCGCTGCGGCTCGACGTGTCATTCGAGGCGGCCGACGCCTATCTGACCGTGCTACGCCGCAAGACGACCGAGCAGATCCGGCGGGAGAACCTCGCGTTCACGCGCACGAACCTGGACCTGGCCGATGTGCGGCGGCAGACGGGAGCGGCGACTCCGGGGGAGGTGCTGCGCTGGCAGGCGCAGGTCTCCAAGGACCGCCAGGGGGTGGTCGGCGCGGCGGCCGCGCGGGCAGTTGCCGAGATACGGCTCAACCGCCTGCTGCACCGAGCACTCGGCGAGGATGTCGCCACCCCCGAGGATGAGCTCGAAGATCCGGTGATCCGCTGGGCGGAGGACGCCCTGACGCGGCTGCTGGACGACCCGCAGCGCTTCGACGGCTTCCAGGACTTCATGATTGCCGAAGCGCTGGTAACGTCGCCGGAGCTGCGGGCGCTTGATGCGCTGATCGGGGGCCAGGAGCGCGCGGTGACGGCCGCCAACCGGTCCTTCTGGCTGCCTGAGTTCTTTCTCGATGCGCGTCTCTCGAACCGGTTGCTGGAGGGGGGCGCCGGCTCGGACTTCTCGGGCGGTGGTCTGCCTCCCGGCCTGGTGCCTGAAGGGGAGGCCGACCCCTGGCGCTGGTCGATTTCGCTGAGTGCCCGCTACTTGCTGTTCGGTAGCGGCTCGCGCACCGCGGCAAAGGAGCGGGCCCAACAGAGCCTGTTCAGCCTCGAGTATCAGCGCACCTCGCAGGCGCAGCGGGTTGAGGAGGCGATGCGCGACGAGCTGCAGCGCCTGCTGTCGTCCCGGGTGCGCCTGGAGTTGGCGCGGGAGGCCGCTACCGCAGCACAGGGTAACTACGAGCTCGTGCGGACTGCCTACGCGGGGGGCGTAACCGGCATCCTCAGCCTGCTCGACGCCCAGAACACGGCGCTCGTTGCCGAGCTCGACGCGGCCAATACGCTGTACGATTTCATCACTGACTTCATGGCCGTGCAGCGGGCGGCCGGCCAGATCGACCTGTTTCTCGACGAGGCCTCGCGCGAGGCGTTCATTCAGCGCCTGGGAGACTACCTGCGCGAGCGCGGCATGGAGTAGCACAGTGCACAGACTACAGGACCACGGATTGAAGCCATGGATTTGAAACGCTGCTCGAGGTTGCGCACGCTTGTGCTCCTCGCCACGTTCGGCGCGTTCGTTCCCGGCTGCGGCGGTGAGCCGCCGCCGGAGCAGGCGGTCGCCCGTCCGGTCAAGATGATCGAAATCGGCTTCGGCGGTGTCTCCGGCGTACGGGAATACCCGGGGACGGTCGAAGCGGCGGAGCGGGCCGAGCTGGCCTTCGAGGTCCCCGGACTCATCGTCGCGATGCCGGTCGTGCAGGGACAATGGGTGAGACGGGGCCAGCTGCTAGCGCGGCTCGATGCGCGCAACTACGAGGCGCAACGCGATGCGGACGCCGCCAGCCTCGAAGCGGCCCGTGCGGACTATCGGCGCTATCAGGAGCTGTACGCCGCCGACGCCGTAACGCTGCAGGAGCTCCAGCTCAGGCAGGCGCAGTTCGAAGTGGCGGAGGCGCGGTTGCGCACGTCGCAGAAGGCGGTCGATGATACCCGGCTCGTGGCACCGTTCGCCGGCCGTGTGGCGCGCACCTTCGTGGATGCCTTCCAGAACGTGCAGGCCAAGGAGACGGTGCTGCTGCTCAACGACGATCGCAATCTGGAGATAGTGATCGCCGTGCCGGAGGGCGACGCTTTGGTGGCCCGGCAGGCGGTGGAATCGACGCGCACTCCTCTGAGGATAGATGCAGAAGGTACCGTATCCACGTTTCCCGACCGACGGTTCCCCGCCTGGCTCACGGAGGTCGCGACACAGGCCGACCCGGTGACGCGCACCTTCGAGGTGACGTTCCGCTTCGAGCCGCCCAGCGACATTGCTTTGGTCCCGGGCATGACGGCGCGCATGATCGTGCGCCGCTTGGGTCAGCCGGGAACGACCGTACAGCGCCTGCCGGCGAACGCCGTGTTCGCGGCGGACGACGGGCAGACGTCCGTGTGGAAGGTGGATCCGGTGGCCATGACGGTTTCCCGCGCCCCGGTCGAGATCGGTGCGATGTTCGGCGCCGAGGTCGAGGTGGTGCGAGGCCTCGCCGACGGCGATCTGGTCGCCGTGACCGGCGTGGCGAACCTGCGGGAAGGCGATCCGGTGCGGCGGCTCGAGGGCCCAGAGGGCAGGTCGTAGCCCATGAAGATCACCCAATTCTGCATCGAGAACCGGGTTACCACGCTCGTTCTCACTGTCGTTCTGGTCGTCGGCGGGATCATCTCGTACACCGGCATGGGCCGGCTCGAGGACCCGGAGTTCACGATCAAGGACGCCCTGATCATCACTCCCTATCCGGGTGCTTCCGCGACGGAGGTCGAGGAAGAAGTCTCCGACGTAATCGAGATCGCGGTGCAGAAGCTCAAGCAGCTCCTCGAGGTCGAGTCGCGGTCCACGCGCGGGCTGTCGATCGTCACCGCCACGATCAAGGACCGGTACGACAAAGAGACGCTCCCGCAGGTATGGGACGAGCTCAGGCGCAAGGTGAACGATGCCCAGCGTGATCTGCCGCCTGGTGCCGGACCTTCCATCGTCAACGACGACTTCGGTGACGTCTACGGGGTGTTCCTCGCGCTGTACGGAGAGGGGTACAGCTACGCCGAGCTGTATGATGTGGCCAAGCTGCTGCGGCGGGAGCTGCTGCTCGTACAGGACGTTGCGAAGATCGATTTCTTCGGCGTGCAGCCTGAGGTCGTCTACGTCGAGCTGGATCGGGACCGGATGTCGCAGCTCGGCATCTCCACGGCAGCGGTCGCCGAGGGATTGCGCTCCAGGAACCTCGCCGCGTACGCGGGCCACGTCGAAGTGGGTCCCGACTTCATCACCATCGACCCGACAGGGCTGTTCGACTCCGTTGACGACTTCGGATCGTTGCTGATTGCTGGCCAGCCCGGTGGCGCGCAGATCTACCTGCGGGACATCGCCGCCATCCGCCGGGGTTACCGGGACCCGCCCAAGCAGTTGATCCGGTACAACGGGAGCTCGGCCGTCGGCCTCGGCATCTCCACCGTGCCCGACGGCAACGTGGTCACCATGGGCGAGGGAGTTGCCGCCCGATTCCGGGAGCTTCTGCCCCAGATCCCGTTGGGGATGCAGGTCGGCATCATCTCCCTCCAGTCGGCGGCGGTGACCACGGCCATCAACGGCTTTCTGGTCAGCCTGCTGCAGGCCGTCGCCATCGTTGTGGTGGTGCTCCTCTTGTTCATGGGCCTTAGATCCGGCCTGCTGATCGGGTTCATCCTGTTCCTCACCATTGCGGGCTCGTTCATCATCATGCCGCGCATGGGAGTGGTGCTGGAGCGCATCTCCCTCGGCGCGCTGATCATCGCCCTGGGCATGCTGGTGGACAACGCCATCGTGGTTGTGGACGGGATGCTGGTGAAGATGCAGCAGGGAGTCGAGAAGGTCCGGGCGGCGGTCGAAACCGTGCAGCAGACTGCCTGGCCGCTCCTGGGCGCAACGGTGATCGCGATTCTCGCGTTCGCGGCGATCGGTACGTCGCAGGACGCCACCGGCGAGTACACGCGCTCGCTGTACACCGTGATCCTGATCTCGCTGCTGCTGAGCTGGGTGACCGCCGTGACCGTGACACCGCTCCTCGGGATCATGGTGCTCAAGCCGAAGCTGCCGAAGCCGGGGGAGGCGGCCTCCGACCCGTACGGCGGCGCGTTCTACACGAAGTTCCGCGGTCTGCTGGGCGGCGCCATTCGACGCCGGGCAATCACGATGGCCGTGGTGGTGGGCGTATTCGTCATCGCGCTGGTCGGGTTCGGCAGGGTCGAGCAGAGTTTCTTCCCGAACTCCACGCGGCCGCAGTTCATGATTGACTACTGGCTGCCGCAGGGGAGCCAGATCGGAAGCACCGAGCGCGACGTGGCCGAGATCGAGCAGTGGATCATGGACCAGGAGGGCGTCACGACAGTCTCCGCCGTTGTCGGGAACGGTGCGATGCGCTTCCTCCTGACCTACACACCGGAGAAGGAGAACCCTGCGTACGCGCAGTTCCTGGTGGACGTGGACGACTACCGCCTCATCGACCGGATGATGCTGCAGTTTCAGGAGCATCTCGAGGAGGCGTACCCGGGAGCCATGGTGCAGACGCGGAAGTTCATTCTGGGCCCCGGTGATCCCGGCAAGATCCAGGCGCGGTTCTTCGGGCCGGATCCGGACGTGCTCCGCGGCCTCGCCGCGCAGGCGGAGGCGATATTCCGGGCGGAGCCCAATCTCTACGGGGTACGGACCGACTGGCGCGAGCGGGTCAAGGTCGTGCGTCCGGTCGTCGCAGAGGAGCAGGCCAACCTCGCGGGCATCACCCGCACCGATATCGCCACGGCGCTGCTCGCGGGCTTCGAGGGCGCGTCGTTTGGCGTGTACCGGGAGCGCGACGAGCTGCTGCCGATCATAGCGCGCGCCCCGGAGGCGGAGCGCGCCGACGTCAGCAGCATCGGCAACATCCAGATCTACAGCCCCGCCGCCGGTCGAGCGATCCCGCTGCGCCAGGTCGTGTCGGACTTCGAGACCACCTTCGAGGACGAGATCGTCATTCGCATGAACCGCAAGCGCGCGATCACGGTGCTGGCCGACCCACGGGTGGGCGAGGCGCCCCCTATGCTCGCCAAGGTGCGACCGGCGGTCGAGGCGATCGAGCTGCCCGAGGGCTACACGCTGGAGTGGTGGGGCGAGTACCGGAATAGTCGCAGGGCGCAGGCGTCCCTGGCCGCGTCGTTCCCCGTCTTCGTGCTGCTGATGGTGCTGATCACCGTCGCCCTGTTCAACTCGCTGAAGCAGACCGCCGTCATCTGGCTCGTGGTGCCCCTCGCACTCATCGGCGTCACGTTGGGTCTACTCGTCACCGCCCAGCCGTTCGGGTTCATGGCGTTGCTCGGCTTCATGAGCCTCTCCGGGATGCTCATCAAGAACGCGATCGTGTTGATCGACGAGATCAACGTGCAGCGCGGCACCGACCAGTCCGACTTCAGCGCGATCCTGCAGGCAGCGGTGAGCCGACTCCGGCCGGTGGGGATGGCGGCGGCTACCACGATCCTCGGCATGCTGCCGCTGGTACCGGACGCGTTCTTCGTCTCGATGGCGGTCACGATCATGTTCGGCCTGGGCGTCGCGACGTTGCTCACGATGGTGGTCGTGCCGACGCTGTATGCGGCCTTCTATGGCGTGCGGCAGGCCTGATGCATAGCACTGGCCGCCGTTAGCCACGCAGGCCTTGCCCCGGAGGCTAACTTCCGCGACAGATTAAAGGACCGTGCGGGCCGGTTCCGCGATGTCGCGGCCGATGCGGGGTAAGGAGGCCATGTGCCAGAAGAGCGAGCACCCGAGAAGAGCGAAGGCCTCCGCAAGCCCGGCCTCGACTTCATTCGGTCGATGGTCGAGGAGGACGGGCGCACGGGCAAATACGGCGGCCGGGTCGCGACCCGGTTTCCGCCCGAGCCGAACGGCTATCTCCACATCGGACACGCCAAGTCGTGCTGCCTCAACTTCGGGTTGGCGCTGGAGCACGGCGGCACCTGCAACCTCCGGTTCGACGACACCAACCCCGAAACGGAGGACATGAAGTACGTCGAGGCCATCAAGCGGGACGTCGCGTGGCTGGGATACGATTGGGACGACCGCATGTACCACGCCTCGGACTACTTCGAGCAGCTGTATGAGTGGGCCGAGCTGCTGATCGAGAAGGGCCTCGCCTACGTGGACAGCCTGTCCGAGGAGGAGATCAGGCAGTACCGCGGCACGGTGACCGAGCCGGGCAAGCCCAGCCCCTACCGCGACCGCTCCCCCGAAGAGAACCTCGACCTGTTCCGCCGCATGAAGGCCGGGGAGTTCGCAGACGGGGAGCACGTGCTGCGGGGCAAGATCGACATGGCGCATCCCAACATGCTGATGCGCGACCCCGTGCTGTACCGCATCCGGCACGCCAGCCACTACCGCCGCGGTGACGAGTGGTGCCTCTACCCGCTGTACGACTACACGCACTGCCTCTCCGACGCGATCGAGGACATCACGCACTCGCTCTGTACGCTGGAGTTCAAGGACAACAACGAGCTGTACGAGTGGGTGCTGGACGCGGTCGGGATCGAGCGGCCGCGCACCGCGCAAACCGAGTTCGCCCGGCTCAACCTGGACTACACGGTGCTCAGCAAGCGCCGGCTGATCCGGCTGGTGGAGGAGGGGTACGTGGGCGGCTGGGACGATCCCCGCATGCCGGCCATCGCCGGACTCAGGCGCCGCGGCGTGACGCCGGATGCGATCCGTAAGTTCTGCGATCTAGTGGGCGTGGCCAAGACCGACAGCCGGGTGGACATCGAGAAGCTCGAGTGGGCGATTCGCGACGACCTCAACCCCAAGGTCCCCCGGGTGTTGTGCGTGCTGCGGCCGCTAAAGGTGGTGATCACCAACTATCCCGAGGGGCAGGTCGAGCAGCTGGACGCCCCGTACTATCCCAGGGACATCCCCAGGGAGGGCTCCCGCCCGCTCCCGTTCTCACGCGAGATCTATATCGAGCGGGACGACTTCATGGAGGACCCGCCCAAGCAGTTCTTCCGTCTCGCGCCGGGACGCGAGGTGCGGCTGCGCTATGGGTACATCGTCAAGTGCGAGGAGGTCATCAAGGACCCCAAGACGGGCGAGATCACCGAGCTGCACTGCAGTTACGACCCCGAGACCAAGAGCGGCACCCCCGACGGCCGCAAGGTGAAGGGCACCATCCACTGGGTCTCGGCCGCGCATTCGCTCCCCTGCGAGGTGCGGCTATACGACCGCCTCTTCGTCACCGCGAACCCGGACGATGTGGAGGAGGGGACGCAGTTCACCGACTACCTCAACCCCGAGTCACTCGTCGTGCTGAACGAGAGCCGCATCGAGCCCAGCGTGGCGGATGACCCGCCCGGCACCCGCTACCAGTTCGAGCGGCAGGGCTACTTCATCGCAGACGAGGACTCGCAGCCCGGCGCCCCGGTGTTCAACCGGACGGTGACGCTCAGGGATACGTGGGCTAAGGTCGCCGCACGGGAAGCGGCCGAGGCCCGCAGGCAACGCTAATCGGCCCGTACCAGGCCGAGCGCCACATCCACCGCCCGCAGCACGTCGTGCGGCGTGAATGGCCGCCGCAGTGTTGCCTGCACGCCCAGCGTGCCCGCGATGGCCAGCGGATCACCGGCTCCGCGGCGCTGCCGGCCTCCCACGGCGATCACCTTGACATCGGGGAACGCCTTGCGGGCCTGCGCGATGACTTCCACCTCGGCTCGCACCGACGCGATGTCCACGAAGACAACGTCGGGCGAGTCCGTCCCGCAGGCGCGAACGCCCGCGCTCCCGTCTGCCGTGGCCACCGCCTCATGGCCGGCTCCCCTCAGGATGGTCGCCAGACCCTCACGGACCGGCTCGTCGTCGTCAACCACCAGTGCGCGCACGACAACGTAGTCCGGTATGGTGGTACTGCGATGGCAGGCCTCACAGCGCACGGGCCGCAGGGTGCACCCGTTGCCGATGATGGGGTCGCCCTGGTGTAACGCGCCGTCGCATCGGGGGCAGGTGAACGGCACGCGAGTGCTCACCAGCAACTTGCGGATGCGTGTGATCTCGTCCCGCGAGTAGACCGCAGGGTTGTCGTGGTGCTCCCCGACGCGCCGGTCCCAGCGCCGTCGCCGCCGACCGGCGCGCCGCACGCGGGTTCTGCGCTCCTTGCCGCTGCGGGTGGACGCCTCGGGGCTCGGAGGCTCCTTGGCGCGCCGGTCGTGGCCGGAGCGCCGCGACCCTCCCGCGCGCTGCTCGCTCCCGCGGCGGCGATCGCCCTGCCTGCGGTCCGGGGTATCGTTATCGGGCACGTATCACATGTGGTGCCGTGCGGCTGGTGCAGCGGTGACCTGGCTCACGCGCCGCGTCACCGCACCACCAGATACACCTCCGCCGACAGCGAGCTCAGCGCGACCCCCTCCTCGCGCCGCTCGCCGGAGACTGCAGTCACGTAGACCGCCACGCGCGCCCGTGCCGTCTCGTCGGTCGCGAGCAGCGAGTCGCGCGGGATGCTCCGGTCTCCCCCCGTGCCGGCGTGCCGCTGGGCCCGTTCCAGCACCGGGAGCAGGGGGACGGAGGCCAGGATGTCGCTCTCCCGTGCCAGCTGGAGTGCCACATCCGTCGAGTCGTACCACAGACGCAGCCCGTTCGTCACCGCCGCCGTGTCGTGCAGCATGCCGTCCACGTGTACGGCATAGTCGTAGCCCCGGATCTCGATCGCCCGCTCGCTCCGCCGCACGAAGTAGTCGAACCGCTCGACGTCGCCCCTCTGCCAGCGTCCCACATAGGGCACGCCCAGATATGCCGTGATGAGCCGGGTGCGCTCGTCCGCCTCGCCGCGTTCGGAGGGGCCCAGGCCCTGGCCCACCGTGTCGATGGCGGCGAGCGACTCGCCGAACCACGGCTCGATCGAGCCCGTACCGTGCGTCTCGATCAGATACCGCAGGCCGGCACTTATCTCCCTGCGGTCGACATAGGAGATTTCGCGCGTGGCGGGCCGCACGCTGCCGCCTACGAGCAGCTCGTTGCGAACCAGGACTTCCTCCAGCCGCTGCGTCTGACTGCGCCGCGAGATGGCGTACGGCGACCACGGACCGAAGAAGGTGACCAGCGCGACGACGCACAGTGAGGCGGGAATCAGGATGATCCGTCGCGCGCCGCGCGCGGTGTAGTACACGGCGATTCCCGTCAGCCAGACAGATAGGACCGTGAGGAAGTAGCGCCGCTCGGTCACCCCGTACTGGCTCACGCGCTGCCAGATTGCCAGCCACAGCATGACGATGGCGGGAAACAGGACGATGTAGAACCACCGCGAGTAGGTCACGATCCAGCGGTTCTCTTCCCGCTCGCGGATCGGATACACGAGGAGCAGGGCCAGAATCCCCAGCGTGGCGACGCTCGAGACCAGGTAGCCGATCCACCCGCTGGGCCAGTCCTGGGTGACGATGACCTTGACCAGATATGCCATGAGGATGGCGAGGTACACCGTCACGATCGGGACCAGGATGTACTGCGAGAACACCTTGAGGCCCGTGGGGTAGTCGGCGCTCCGCTCGAGCGCCGCGAGATCCCGCGGAACGCCGCCCAGGAAGAACCAGGTGTTGAACAGGAATGCGATGATCATCCAGAGCCGGAAGTAGGTCTCGTCTGCCACGTCCACCCCGAAGAGCTGGTCCAGGGCGGCGACGGCGATCGCGAGGCCGGTGTACAGCACGGCGGAGAATACGCCGGCCGTGAGGAAGCGGATGAACAGCGCCTTGTTGTACTGCCAGAAACCGTTGGGCTCGTCGTACCCCGCGAACGGGAGGAACGCCACCAGGAGATGGAACCCCACGCTGAGCTGGAACCAGCGGGTGAAGGCAACGGGCTCCGACCACCGCGGCCACAGTAGGGCGAAGGCGAGCAGCACGGTGAACCCGCCTGCTCCGAGCAGCACGCGCCGCCCGCCACGCCAGCCACGCCTCTCGGCCAGGAGTGCCAGTGCCAACAGGAGCGGCAGGCCCAGGGTGGCCGGGAAGAACCAGCGCTCCCACGGGTCGGAGTCATCAGCGAGTAGCACGCCAAAGACCGCGGCGGCGAGCGCGGCGGCGAGCACGAACGGGAACCGCACCAGCGTGGCGCGGGCCGAGCCGATCACGTGTTCAACAGATGGAAGCCTCACTCGTCCCTCCCCCTTTGCCTAGAACGCCACCCGCGCCCTGAGCGTCACGAGCCGCCCGATCTCGGGCGCCCCCATGAACTCCTGATGCCGGTTGTCCAGCAGGTTGAGCGCGCCCAGCGAGATCAGAATGTCGGTGCGAACCGGCAGTCGGTAGGCGAGCGCGAGGTCCACCACCCCGTATGACTCGACGTCTCCCTGGTACACGCCCGACATGACCGGGTAGCCTTGCACGGCGCGGCCCCGGATCTCGCCGCTCAGGCCCCAGCGGTCGTTGCGGTACGACAGCGCGAGGGAGCCCTTGTTGGCCGATGCGTTGAGCGGGATCGTGTCGGGCCGCCCGACGGCGTTCACGACCGCGAACTCGTTGCGACTGACCCACGAATACGTGGCGCGCGCCGCCCACGCACGCGACAGGAACGCGGCCACGTCGACGTCGGCCCCCCACAGGGTGATCTCGCCGAAATTGCGGTAGGTGACCATGATGTCCCACGGGTCGAGTGCCTGCTGCGGGGTCACCGTGCCCACCGGCACCAGCGCGATCAGGCTCGCCAGATTCTGCGCCGAGTCGGCCGGCATGAAGTTGGCCAGGTAGCTCGCCAGGGACGGCTGGTCGAAGAAGGCGTTCGGGGTCTCCACCTGCTCGGCGCTCACGAAGTCGTTCTTCCAGGTGTAGTAGACGTCCAGGCCCAGACTGAGCCAGTCGCCCACGAGCCCCTTGTACCCGAGCTCCACGGTGTTGGTTATGGTGGGCTCGAGTGAGGGGATGTCGCTCACGTCCGTGACCGGGTCGAAGATCGGTACGGGGCCGGAGATGTCGAGCCGTGCCAGATTCGTCGCGACCTGGGCGCTGCCGGGAGCCGGAATGGCGGAGATATCGATCCCGAAGGTGAGCAACGTGTCCACCAGCGGACCCCACAGCAGGGTGGCGTCTACCGGGATGAAGTCGCCGGGGCTCCCCACGCTCGCTGGGGTGAACGGCGAGCGCATACAGAGCCCATTGCAGTCACGCCGGAACGTGTAGCCCGTTTCCGGCACGCCTTCCAGCCGCACGGCGTAGGGGAGGGTCACGCCGGTAGGCGCTCGCAGCGAGTCGGCGAACAGATCCAGGAACAGGTTGTTGGTAGTCGGGGTGGAGAACGCGCGGTTGTACGTGAGCCGCAGCGTGTGCGCCGGCGCCGCCTGGTACACCAAGGCGGCGCGCGGCGAGAAGACCGGATCGTCCAGCCGGTTGTGGTAATCCACGCGGGCGGCCGCAACGAGCAGCAACGTGGGCGCGAGAGACGCCTCGGCATGGAGGTACGCGCCGACCTCGTTGATCAGGTCGTCTTCCTCGTTGCGCCCGGTAATGGTGCTGTCGGTCCGCGGCACGGTGCTCTGGAAGTCGAGGCCGTAGATCAGGCTCGTGGCATCGCCCACCGTCGAACCGTGCTGTACCTGCCCGACTACCATGTAGGAGTTGTCCTGCACCGTGTTGCCGTTGCGCAGCAGATAGGTGTCGGCGGCATCGCTCCAGTTCACGAAGGCCTGGGCAAAGAGACGCCCGTGACGCAGGCGGGTCTGGGCGTAGAAGTAGCGCCAATCCTGGACCTGGGCCGCACCGAGGGGCGTGAGGTCGACGTTGCGGAGCGCGTCGTTCAGTCCGAACGCCGTCACCCACTCGGTTCGGTCGGTGAGTCTCCAGTCGAGCCTTAGCTCTCCCGAGAGCCGCTCCACCACCGAGTCCCGCGCGCCAATGAGCAGCGTGTCCGGGTCCGCACCCTGGGCGATGGCCCTGGCGCGGTTCCCCTGCTCCGTGGAGTCCACGTACTGCCAGTCCTCGCCCCTCAGGTACTGGGCCGACAGCTTGAGGCCGATGTGCTCGCCGATGGTGGTGGCGTAGCGCACCGCGCCCTGCGCCAGGGGTGCCGAGCCGCCGGCCAGCGACACCACCCCACCGGGATGCTCGAACGGCGTTCGCGTGATCAGGTGCATCACGCCGTTGGCGCTGTTCGGGCCGTACAGGGCCGAACCCGGTCCTCGAACCACCTCGATCCGTTCCAGATCGTCGTTGGTGACGGGGATGAAGTTGAAGACGTTGATGCGCAGTGAGGGGACCGAGATGTAGCGGTAGTCGCTCAGGGCCAGGAGGGCACCGGAGGCCACGTTGTTGAATCCTCGTACCACGATCTCGTGCTGGGTGACTCCCGTCTGGGCGAAGTCCACGGCGGCTACCGCGGCGACGTGGTCCACCGCGGTCAGCGCGTTGTGCTCCTCGATGGCGCGCGTCTCGATCACCGACACTGAGGCCGGCGCGTCGAGCGCCTTTTGCTCGGTGCGCGAGGCCGTGACGATGATGGGATTGACCGTGAAGGCCAGCGGCGCGAGCACGACGGTGAGCGTGTGCGACTGACCCGCCGCGAGCTCGAAGTCCTCGATCCTTCCGCGGTGGCCGATGCGCGTGAAGACCGCTACGTAGCGGCCCGGGGTGAGCGCGCCGAACCGGAAGGCCCCCGCTTGATCGGTGTACACCCGCGAGATCAAGTCACTGTTGATGAGCAGGTCCACGCGAACGCCATCGACGGGGGCGCCCGAGGCCGAGTCGGTCACGGTTCCGGATAGGCTCGCTTGCTGTGCGGCGGCGGGAGACAGCGGCAGGCTGGCCAGCGCGATGCCGGCGGCGACGCGCCAGCATATGCGTGGCGAGAGTCCGAATACGAAGCCGCGGCGGGACATGGCCCCCCGAGTGCCGGGCTGACTGCCGTTAGTTCGAGACAGGACGGTCTGGCATGCGCTGCACCCGCTCGAGCCATTGTGCCGCCGAGTCGGGCAACGCCGCGCGCTCGCCGTTGGCGTCGCGCCAGACGCTGGTGAGCGTGCGGTAGATGCGCCGAGCGCTGGATGCCTCCCCGATCGCGATGAATGCATCGGCACGCAGCGGCCACACCTCCGGCCAGGCCACCTGATCGACGAATCCGGCCATGTGCTCGAAGCTGCGGGTGGCGACCAGCACCTCGTCGTAGTCTTCGAACGCAGTAGCCACCCGCGCGCGCTCGAGGCGCAGCGGCCACATCGACCCGAGCAGACCGAAGGTGACGTGCTCGATGCGGTGGCGCTGTGTGGCCTCCCGCCAGGTACGCAGGGCGGCGGCCGTATCACCGCTCGCCAACAGATCGAGGGCGTCGAGATCGGCGCGCAGGCTTCGCTCGGCGGGTGTCGCAGTTGCGCTGTCTTCGGCCAGCGCTTGCAGTCGTCGTGCCGCGTCGGCCGCCGCCGCCGCGTCCCGGTCGCGGTGCCACCGGGCCGCGAGCCAGAGGGCTATCGCGTCGCCGTCGCGGGCCAGAAGCCTGCGTGCCGCTGCGGCTTGAGTTGCCGAATCTGCCAGTGACGCCACGCCCGTCACGGCGGTGAGCACGATCCACTTGTCCAGGTCACTCCGCTCGACATCGCGCCGCCGGGCGACCCGCATCAGTGAGTCCGCCGACGCGGCCTGGCCGGTGCCGAGCAGCCTGGCCATCTGCATGCGGAAGGCGACGCTCCGGTCGGTGTCTGTGGTCGCGCGTCGCCACAGCGAGCGCACCGCGAGGCGCGCCGTCTCCCGGAGTGAGAGGGGCTGCCCGAAGTCGCCGGCAGAGAGGGCGAACATCTCGAGGACGGTGGGTGGTCGGCGGTCGACTGAGCCGGTCACGCTGAGTGCCGCCGACGATCCCTGGTAGAGGAGCGAGTCCACCATGCGCACCAGCTCCGCCCAGACGGAGGTGCTGTCGATCTGCAGGTACTGACCCATGTACCTCTGGGCTTCGGCATCGGCCTCGTCGAGAACCGCAATCAGGGCGAGTTGGCCGATGGCGGGGGCAAACTCCGGGTCTCGCTCGTGCACCTGCTGGAACTCCCAGCGTGCCGAGGTGGGCTCGATTCCCAGGAGGGTCCCGAAGTAGACCTTGAGGAAGCCGAGCATGAACCAGGCATCCACCGCGTCGGGATGCTGCTCGACGATGCCCTGTAACACCTCTTGCGCCCGCTCGAGATCGCCCTCACTGACCAGAATCTCGTAGCCCTCCATCAGCATCTGGGTGGTGGGATCAAGGCCGTCCTTGTAGCGGCGTGCGGCATCCAGGGCGGAGCGCGCCGCGCCCGTCGCCCGCGTCGGCTGGATGCGCAAGACCTCGGCGAGCATGCGCTTGAAGTACGCGGGCGCGAACGACGAGTCGAGCCGGATCACCTCGTTGAACCGCTCGATCGCCAGGTCGTAGGCCGCGCGTCGGAAGTAGGTGTCCCCCTCGTAATACGCGTTGAACGCGTGCAACCCGGTGGGCAGTGCCGGATTCCAACCGGCCCGCTCACCGGCGACGCGTTCGGCGAAGGCGTGGGAGACTATGCTCGACACGATGGCCGACAGGCTGTCAGGCGGGCCCGCGGCATCCGCGGTGCGGATCAGGCGCTGAGTCTCTCCCTCGCGCACCTGTACCTCGATCCGCAGGTCACCGGCAGCCGCGACCTCGACCGTCCCCCACAGGATCTCCGACGCTCCGAGGCTGGCGGCGACGTAGCCGGTCACGGTATCGCGGTCGGGAGCGGTGGACCGGAAGTGCTCGGCAATGGCGTTGCGCACCCGCTCGGTGTTCACCACGCGGTATTCCGGCAGCCAGTGAAGCTGGTCCTCGAATGCCTGGGGCAGCGCCGTCGCGAGGTCGACGCCCTCGACGCTTCCAGACACCGAGAACGGGAGCACGGCGATAGTGGGAAACGACGCCCCCGCACCGCCGCCGCCCCACGGCACCCCCCAGATCCACCACCCGCCGAGCGCACCGAGCAGTGCCGCGGCAACGAGCCCGACCGCCCACTTGACGGAGCGCGATGTGCCCTCCGCCTGCTTGAGCGCGTCCAGCCAGTCGTCGGCGGTTGCCGGCCGCCGCTGCCGGTCCAGCGCAAGGGGGGCGGCCAGCGCCCGGGCCTGACTGGGGTTCAGGTCGGGCCGCACGGTGAGGAGCGCCCGCTCCGCCGACGACACGTCGCTGAACATCTCCATGCGCTGCCCCGTGAGGGATTCGCAGGCGACCGCGGCGAGGGCGTAGAGATCGGCGCGTCCGTCGATCTCCCCGCCACCCGAGGCCTGCTCGGGCGCCATGTACGCCGGCGTTCCCACCACGGCGCCCGTCTGCGTGATGGTCTCGCTGCCCGCCGCGCTGATGGCGCGCGCCACCCCGAAGTCGGCTACCTGGGCGTGCCCGGCGGAGAGCAGGATGTTCTCGGGCTTGATGTCGCGATGCACGACGTCGCGCGCATGCGCGTAGCTCAGGGCGGCCGCCACCTCGCGGATGAGCTGGAGCGCCTCCTCGAGCGGGAGCTGCCGCTCGCGCTTCATGCGGTCGCGCAGCGACTCTCCCTCCACGTACGGCATCACGTAGTAGAGCAAGCCGCTGGCCGCACCGGAGTCGTGGACGGGGAGGATGTGCGGGTGCTGTAACCGCGCGGTGATCTCGATCTCCCGCAGGAACCGTTGCGGTCCCAGGACCGTCGCAAGCTCCGGGGACAGCACCTTCACCGCCACGTGCCGATTGTGCTTCAAGTCGTGCGCCAGGTAGACGGTCGCCATCCCGCCGCGACCGATCTCCCGCTCGATGACGTAGCGGTCAGCCAGGGCCTGCTTCACCTGGCGGAAGCGTTCGTCACCGGTAGTGGTTGTCTCGGCGTCGATGGGTGGCGGGGGTGCCTTGACGCCACTGGGGGGCGTGGCCCGGCCGCACGTGGGGCAGAAGGAGGCGCCCACGGGAAGCGGACTGTTGCAGACGAGACAGCTGCTTTCTTGAGCAGACATGCTCTAGGCGGTGAGTTCCTCCTCCCGCAAGATGGGGGGCGCGGGTACCCGGTGCAAGCAGCTAGTCACTCGCCAGAATCCGCTGCCGTTGCCCCTCGGTGAGCATGTCGCGCGCAACGATGTCCCGCACGATGCGCGCTACGAACGCGTAGCCGCGCGGCTCGGCGGCGAGCCAGCGCTGCCACTCGAGCTCGTCCAGGGCGGCGAGGAGTGTGGCTCCCTCCAGCCCGGTGGCGCGCTCCAGGCGAGCCACCGCCACGCGATCGCTCAGCACGGCGGCCGCGGCCAGCACCTGTTGTGCCTGCTTGGTGAGGCGACGGAACCCCACGCGAACGGCTGCCACGACCGCGTCGGGGAGGTCGGTAGGCAGGGTCTGATCGAGCGTCTTGGCGGGCTCGGGCCACGCACCGGTGATGGTTCCCAGATCCAGGCCCAACGCCACTGCGTGCAGCAACTCAACGGCCAGCAGGGGGAGCCCCGCCGAGTCGGCAGCCACGCGCCGGGCGAGGCGGTCACGCTCGGCGTCGGCGAACGCCGGCACCGCCCAACCCGCGAGCTGCCGCACCGCCTCCAGGTCGAGGGCCTCCAGGCGGACCGTGATCCCCGGAACGTCCCGCCCGATCCGGGAGCGCAGGTCGTCCAGCTCGGGGCAGGGCTGTTGCGGTTGAACGGCGAACAGCACCAGCACGGGGAATGAGGCGAGGTCGCGCACGGCGGCGATCAGTGCCAGCAGGGAATCGCGGTCGAGCCAGTGCGCGTCGTCCAGCAGCAGCACCACCGCTTGCTCTTCGGTGATGGCTCGCAGCACGTCGCGCAGCGCCTCTCCGAGCGACGTCGCGGAGCCGGTTCCGGCCCCGAAACGGTCTGCCCACTCGGGGATCTCGGTAGCGAACGCTCCGAGGGCGGCGGGCGAAGCGGCCGCGAGGCCTGCCGCGTCGAGCAGCCCTCCCCGGGCCAGCCCGATGGCGCCGCTCCACGGATGCTCGACATCCGCCTCCACGGCCCGGACGGTGGCCGAGGCCGCGCCATCGAGGCGTGCTCTGGCGAGCAGCTCCTCGGCGAGACGCGACTTGCCGAGACCCGAGTCGGCCTCGATGATGCACGCAGTGGCGCGCCGCTCCCGCGTGCACGTCTCCAGCGCCTCGAGCAGGTGCTCCAGCTCTCGCTCGCGCCCCACGAGTGGGGTGCGGCGCAACTCGGCGCCGCGGTCTGGCTCAGTCGGGACATCACCCGAGAGCCGCCACACCCGTTCCTGTCGGACCCGCGCGGCCAGCGCGGTGGTGTCGGCATCCGGTGCGGCATCCATCTCCGCGAGCCGCGCGGTGAACTGCTCGTAGCGCGCGAGCGCTCCGCTGCGATCACCCGTGATGGCCAGTGCCTTCATGGCGACCTGGACGCCACCATTGGCGCCGGGGTCGACCTCGAGCGCCCGTGCCGCGGTCTCAGCCGCTTCTGTCACCAGTCCGCGGTCCAGCAACACCTGCGCCCAGTTGACGCGCGCGGTTACACCGCGGCGGCGCCACTTGAGGCGCTCCGCGCCGAGCCAGTCCTCGAACGCCGAGGCGTCCGGCACGCTGAACCCCTCGAGGAAGTCGCCGGCTACGAGCTCGGCGGCCTCGTGCCACGCACCCTCCTGCTCCAGCGCCGCGAACCGCTCGGTGTCGAGCTGCACCGCGTCCCCGTCTAGCAGCACCTGGTCGTGCTCGGTGGTGAGCTGGTCTTCCCCCACCGCGCGGCGCAGCACCCGGATGGCTTCGCGCAGGGAATGACGGGCGGAGGACTCCGGCTTCTCGGCCCACAGGAGCCCGATCAGGTGCTCGCGCGTGCGCGCCCGCTTGGGGGAGTGCGCGAGGTACACCAAGAGCGCGAGATTCTTGCGCCACAGCATCTCCGGCGGCGGCGCGGCGCCGTCGACGGTGACCTCGACGGGCCCGAGTGTGCGGCAGGCGATTGTCACTGGCATTCCCCGGCGCGCTCGCGCACGAGCTGCGCCCACGGTTCGACGGCGGGGTCGGGCTCACCCCACAGGGCAGCGAGGCGCAGCACGTGGCGGCACAGCGCAGCGTCGTCGCCCCGCTCCAGCGCCGCCTGCGCGCGGAGAAACTCCATGTAGGGTCCCAGGGCCCAATCGATCTCGGCGGCTTCGGCCTCTCCCGAGAGCTCCTCCCTTATCTCCATCTGCTCGTACCACAGCCGCTGCCGATCGGCCTCGTCGTGGCGGCCCAGTGTTTCCAGCCACTCCCCGCGCTTCCAGTGCAGCACGGCTCGCGCGAAGGGATCGCCGCTGCGGTGCCCCGCGGAGTCGAGCCTGAGCAGCGGCTCTGAGGTGTCGAGCGCCAGGTCCCAGCGGTGGCGCGCCGCGTGAGCGAAGGCGTCGAGCTGCGTGGCGAGCCGCGCGGCACCGCTGTCGGCTGCGAGGGTTCCCAGCCTCATTCGCAGCTCCGCTGCGGCCGTCGTGTCACCGCGCGCGTATGCATCGAGCGCGAGCGCCCACGCTGCCCGGGCGGCTAAGCTGTCATCTTGTAGGAGTTGCTCCAGGGCGTTCCGCCCCGCCGCAATCTCTTGGTCACTGACGGCGGGGACTCCCAGTGCCGGGGCGACCACGCGCCACTCCGCGCTCTCGATCGCTGCCGCGAGCGTGCCGAACAATGCCGCCGCCGCGTCGAGCGCGCGCAGCGCCTCCGCCACGCGGCCCAGGGCGAACAGCGCGAGACCGGCTCCCTCAGACGCGATTGCCCTGGCACCATCGTCGGCGCGCGGATCGGCCAGGATCAACCCCGCTATGTACGCCTGCACCGCGTACGCTCCCATCCCGGCTGCAGTGCGGAAGTTCGCGATGAGGACGGGGGAGAGCAGCAGCTCGTCGGGCGGCGGCCCCGCCTGCTCGGGCTCGAATAGCGCCTGGTAGGCTAGCTCCAGCAGCGGGGGCTGGAAGATATCGACCTCCTCCTCCGGCGCCGCCACCTGCCAGAACCGATCCAGGGCGCGGCGCGCGTCCTCCTGCCTGCCGAGGCGCATCGCCACCCACACGAGATGCTCCCACGCGGGTCCCGAGCGCGGCGCCTTCGCCACCGCCGCCTCCAGTAGCACAGCGGCCGAGTCGAGCGGCACCCCGGCCAGGGGGCCACGGTGCATGATCTCTTCGCCGTAGAGGTAGGTGGCATACCCGTCCCGGGGGAACTCGGCCACCGCCTCCTCGTAGCGCTGCAACCGCTCTTCCAGGCTGGGCGCCAACTGCGCCTCGATGAGACGCCGGTCCAGCTCGCCCAGCTCGTCGCGGTGCTCCGCCAGCAGCCGGGCAAGATCCACCGGCGGGGGATCGCCGGTCAGCAGCCAGCGCCACGCCTCGGCCAGGCGCCACTCCGCCAGGGGGAACTCGCGGTCGAGCTCGATGGCGGCGCGGTAATGATCCACCGCAGTGCGCCACGCGTTGCCGTGAAACGCGCGCTCGCCTGCGAGGAACGCCCGCAGGCCCTCGTTGCTCTGGCCGCTGAGCGCCGGCGCGGGACGGTACTCGTCGAGGTAGCGGTCCGGCGCCGCGATGCGCGCGAGGTCCAGGCTGATGCGTTGTCCCACGCCTGCCAGATCGGCTGCGGGCCCGCGCACGGTGCCGGCGGAGTGTACGCGGCCTGCGGAGTCCACGACCGAGAGGTGAATCGCCGCGCTGTCGTCGAGCTGCTCCACGATGCCGGTGGCCACATAGCGCGCCCGCAGCTGGCTGGGTGCGTCGCGCAAGACGGCCTCCTCGCCCGTCGAGTCCCGCCACGCTATCACGGCGTGGGTGGGTGTGAGCCTGAGGAAAGTCTCAAGGTCGAAGCGCGCGAGGCCCGCGAGGTTCCATCCGAGATCGGGATCGGCCTCACCCCGCACGTCGAAGGGAAGCACCGCCAGGTCCGCGTAGGGCAGCTCGCCTGGCGCCGCCCGGCCACCCGCTGCCACGTACGCGATCGCCGCACCCGCGGCGAGTCCGGAGACCGTGAGGATCAACGTGCGGCGCCGGTACTTGGTCGTGCGGGTGCGCCACAAGGCATGGCGGAACGAGCGGGCGTCGGGCCAGCGGTCCCCGGGCTCCCAGGCCAGCGCCTTCTTGAGGATAGGCTGGAGGCTGTGCGCTACGCCGGACCAGTCGCCCTGCTCGTCGGGGAGCAACGCCTCCCAGCGGCGGCCCGTGAGGGCCTCGTAGAGCACCATTCCGACGGCATAGAGGTCCGTTCTGGGTGTCACTTCCCACCCGAACGCCTGCTCGGGGGGCATGTAACCCGGCGTGCCCGAGACGCCGACGGGGCCGGGCCGCGCAGCGGGCTGGGACCCAGCGGTCGTCGAGATCCCAAAGTCAGCCAGCAGCCAGCGGCCGCCTTGGCGGAAGATGTTGGTGGGCTTGATGTCCCGGTGAATCACGCCGGCCCTGTGTACCGCCTCCAGCGCGTCCAGCAGGTCGCGACCCAGCTTTGTGGCCTCGTCACGCGAGAGCGGTCCGTGCTTCCTGAGCCGGCGCTCCAGCGTCTCGCCCTCCACCAGATCCATGACGTAATAGAAGAAGCCCTTGGCCTCTCCCGCCCGATGGATCGCGACGGCGTTGGGGTGGCGCACGCTGGCCAGCATGCGGGCTTCCTTGACGAAACGATCGGTGGCCTCGGCGGTGGCCATCTCGGGTCGAATGATCTTGATGGCCACCATGCGGTCCAGCGCCACATCCCGAGCGAGGAACACCATGCCCATGCCGCCGCTGGCGATCTCGCCCTCCACCTCGTAGTCGGGTAGCAGCGCTTCACATAGTCGATAGAGGACCGATGGCATCGTCTTCAGCGCTCGACGTCGGCCGCCGCTGCGGCCGCCAAGATCTCCATCGCGCGGAACAGATTCGCCAGCCGGACGTTCTCGTTCGCCGCGTGCTGGTTGTTGTCGTGGTTCACCGTGGGCAGCGCCGCAAAGGGCACCTCGAGCACCTCGGTGAATACATATGCCGGACCGCTCCCGCCCATCGTGGGAACGACCACGGGCTCGCCCAGGTCGGCGCGCCCCAACGCCTCGATCAGGGCCCGGGCGGCAGGATGATCGAGCGGTGTGCGCCCGGGTGGATAGCCGCCGAGCGACTCCACCTTGATGAGTCGCGGCGTGCTGACGCGATGCGTGGAGTCGGGGTCCTCGCGCACCACGGTGTAGCCCTGGGCCTGGATGTGCCGTACGAGCTTCTCCACCTGCCGCTCGGGCCGGTTGCCCGCCACGAGCCGCAGGTCGAGCTCGGCGATCGCCACGTCCGGGACGAGCGTGCGAACCTCGCTCCCTACGAACAGGCTCTTGAGCCCGCGCACGTTGAGCGAGGGCCGCGCTATCAGCTCGAGCCGCGTGTCTCCGCCCCCGTCGAGCGAGCCCAGCTGGAACTGCTGCCGGCGCTGCTCGTCGTCGTGCGGGTAGGCGGCGAACGCCGCGTGCTCCGCCGGTCCCAGGGGAAGCACGTCGTCTTCCCAGCCCTCGACGAGCACCTCGCCGTTCGGCCCCTTCATGGTGGCGAGCAGCTGAGCCAGACGCATGGCAGGGTTGGGAGCCCAGTTCCCGTAGTGGCCCGAGTGGAGCGGACGGATGGGGCCGTAGAGGGTGAGGGTGACGTCCACGATTCCCCGCAGCCCGAACATGGCCGTGGGCTGGCTCGACGGGTGGATCGGGCCGTCGGCCATGATCGCGAGATCGGCCGTCAGGAGCTCGCGGTGGTTGCGGGCCGTCTCTGCCAGGTAGCTCGACCCGGCCTCCTCGTCGCCCTCGAACAGGAACTTGATCCGGTTGGGGGGCGCGATCCCCGCCGCGCGCCACGCGTCGAGCATCTGCATCAGCGCCACGATGGGTGCCTTGTCGTCCGACGCGGAGCGGGCGTAGAGGCGCCACTCTCCGGGGTAGCGCTCGCCGTCGGCGGGCCATTGCTGGATGACCTCTCCCCCCTCCTCGATCGCGCCGCTGCGCAGCACCGGTGCCCAGGGATCATCCTGTGCCCAGGTGCTCGGGTCGGCGGGCTGCCCGTCGTAGTGGCAGTAGAACAGGATCGCGGGCTGCGAGGGGTCGCCGATCTCGCCGTACACGATGGGAGGACCGCCGGTCTCCAGCGTGCGGGCCGTCACCCCACGGCGCTCCAGCATGGCGACCAGCCGTTCAGCATTGCGGCGGATGTTGGGGAGGTCGGCGGCCACGTTGGGGATGGATAGCAGGTCGCGCAGCTCGGCGACTACCCGGGCCTCGTGGGCGACGCGATACTCCCGCACCGCCCCTACCGGGTCTTGCGCCCGGGCGGCGGTCGCGGCGAGACTGGCGCAGGCGGCCACGGCGAGCCCGCGGCGGGCCCAGCGGCGCCGTCGAAGTGGAGCTGACGTCATGCACACGGGATGAGCGCTCTCGAGAGATGAACAGGCAGAATTTGCTTGCCGCCGGCCCGGCGTCAAGTTAATGCGACAGTTGAGGTTGCTTTGGCCAAGATTGGGCCCGGGAGAGTAGCTTATCCGGGTCAGTGACGGGGGTGAGCCGATGAGGATCACGCGGATCGCGGCCTACCAGGTGGATCTCCCTTTGCGGGAGGGAACGTACGCCTGGTCGGGCGGGAAGTCGGTCTCCGTGTTCGACAGCACGCTGGTGCGCGTCGAAACGGACGCCGGGCTCGTGGGGCACGGCGAGGTCTGTCCGCTCGGCCCGGCATACCTGCCGGCGTACGCGTCCGGGGTGCGGACCGGGGTGGAGCAGGTGGCGCCCGCGCTGCTGGGGCACGACCCGACCGAGCTCGCGGTGATCAACCGGCTGATGGATGGCGCGTTGCAGGGGCATCCCTACGTCAAGTCACCGATCGACATGGCGTGCTGGGACATCCTGGGTCAGGCGACGCGGCAGCCCGTGTGCACCTTGCTGGGCGGCCGCTTCGGCGACGACGTGGTGCTCTACCGCGCGATCTCGCAGGACACCCCGGCGGCAATGGCCGAACGCGTGGCGCAGTATCGCGCAGAAGGCTACCGCCGGTTCCAGCTCAAGGTGGGCGGGGAGCCGGAGCAAGACGTCGAGCGCATTCGCGCGGTGGCTGCCAAGCTGGACCGTGGGGACGTGCTCGTGGCCGATGCCAACACGGGGTGGCTCTCGCACCAGGCACTGCGCGTGGCCCGGGGGGTGCGCGACGTGGACGTGTACATCGAGCAGCCCTGCCTCAGCTACGAGGAGTGCCTCGCCGTGCGGCGGCACATCGATCACCCCTTCGTGCTCGACGAGTCGGTGACCGGCATACCGGGGCTGGCCCGCGCGCACGCCGACGGCGCGATGGACGTGGTCAACCTCAAGATCAGCAAGCTGGGCGGCCTCACCCTGGCGCGGCTGGCGCGGGATCTCTGCGTCTCTCTGGGCGTCGCCATGACGATCGAGGACAGTTGGGGCGGTGACGTCACGACCGCCGCCATCGCGCACCTGGCGCACAGCACACCGCAGGAGCTGCGCTTCACGGCCACCGACTTCAACAGCTACGTCACCGTGAGCACGGCGGAGGGCGCCCCGCGGCGCGTGGAAGGCCGGATGAGCGCGACAGCTGCGCCTGGGCTCGGCGTGGCGCCGCGCATGGACGTGCTGGGCGATCCGGTGCTCGAGGTCGCCGCTTAGGTACTAGTCGCGGAAGTAGCTCGTCTGCCGGAAGATCCGATCGGCCAGCTCGCTCGCCACGGAGGCCCGCGCCTCGCGGAGCGAGTCGGCGGCTGTCGTCGCTGAGTCGGCGAGCAGCCCGGCCGCATACTCGGCGTATCCTGCGTAGGCCAGGGCGTAGAGTGAGAGGATCCCTTCCGACGGGGTGTCCACCCAGCCGGTGGGCCGGTGGCGGGCCGCGCTCTCGGGGTGATAGACGTCGAACAGCAGGCTCTCGTGGCGGTCCATGTCCACCCAGCCGAGGGTGCGGATCGGCACCACGCCCGGCACGGCCCGAATGGAGTCGGGCATCAGCTTGCGCGCCATGCCCTGGCCCAGGAGGAACGGGTTGAGCCCGAACGCGTCGCCGTAGCCACCGGTGGTGCGCGAGATGTAGATGGGCCGCTTGCCGATATTGTCCTGGATCAGCTGCAGCGTGATGATGTCGGCCCGCTGCAGCACCTGTGGCTCCAGCGCGACGCGCAGGCTGCCGGCGCGGAACACGCTCGGCTCGGTGATCTGGAAGAAGAACGGCAGGGAGTCGATCCGGTCGTAGCTCAGACTGAGCGGCGGCTCTTCGGGCGGGGTCCAATCCCGGTCGCGGTATAGCGCGATGGCGCTCGCCGTATCGAACGGGAAGAGCTGCCGCCGCCTGAGCTGCCGCACGTGCCAGTCGGTGTTCATCAGGGAGAGGTTCGCGACCAGCACGTCCCGCCGGACGCCCTCCACCTCCTGCATGTACCACAGGGGGAACGTGTCGTTGTCCCCGGCCGTGACTAAGATCGCGTAGGGCTCCACCGACTGCAGCAGGTCCCACGCAAAGTCGCGCGGCAGCCACTCGCCGGCGCGCGAGGCGCTGAGGTGGTTGCCCAACAGCGGGATGATCCCCGCCAGGAGGATCGGCGATCCCACGAGCCATGCCTTCCCGTTCTGGAGCCGTTCGCCGAACGTCTTGGCGAACGACGCCATCCACGCGCCCAGGCCGAGCGCGACCCACACGCCCCAGAGCTGGAATGAGGCGATGAAGAAGTAGTCCCGCTCGCGCACCTCCCGCAGCAGGCTCGCGCCCGGGCGGATCGAGTAGCCGTACTTGAAGTCGAGGTAGAACACGAGCAGGACCGTCACCGTCACCATGAGGGCCGTCATGGCCAGGGCGCCCCGCCGGTCTCGCTGCCACTGGCGCACGGCGCCCAGCAGCCCCAGTGCCGCGAACAGCAGTGCCAGCAGGTTGCGGACCCGGTACCCCCAGTCGTGGGCGAACTGCCAGGTGAAATACTGCACGTAGTTCGCGTACTGCCAGAACAGGTCCGCCTGGCGCGGAATGAGCGGTCCCTTCTGGTACTGGTCCCGGCTCAGCACGCGGAGCAGCGCGTCACGGGTGGCCGGCTCCCCTTCGTTGATGGCCGGGTAGTGCTGTGCCCGGAGCGGGAGGAACACGAACACGCTCACGCCCACGGCGACCACGCCGAGGGAGACCAGCACGAGCCTGGCGTTGCCGCTGCGCATAGCGAAGACCACAAGCGCGGCCACGAGAGCGAGCGCGAGCACGATGGGTAGCGCCTCCCGCGTGCCCCACGACTCCAGAATGATGCCCAGCGCCACCCCGGCAACGGCCGCCGCGATCCCGATGCGGGTGAGGGGACTCGTGTGCAGGCGGAACGTGGGCCACGTGACTCCGGCCAGCAGCACCACGGCGACCACCAGGGAGACGAGATCCCGATGGTCACGGTGCCAGGCGAGGAACAGCATCGCGGCGACGGCGGCGCCGGCCAGCAGCGCTGCGGCACCCAGCACCCGAGTCCACAGGTTATCCTCCGCCTCGGCCGCCTCGGCGTACACCAGCAACGCGGGCACGGCCAGCAGGCCCATTAGGTGGTTCGTGGCGCTCAACGCCAGCAGGTACACGATGAGGACCAGCCAGTGGTCCCGCCGCTCGCCGGCGGGCTCGTCCCCCCAGTGGACAGCGAGCCACAGAACCAGCGCGATCGAGAGCAGGCTCAGCGTGTACACCTTCTCGTTCACCACCGACTGGCTCCACACGGTGAACGAGGTCGCGCCCACCAGCACGCCGGCAAATGCCGCTCCGATCCGGGCCCAGCGAACCTCGGGCACGATGTTGCGCAGGAACCGCTCCGCCACCAGGAAGAGCAGGCCGGAAGCCAGGGCGCTCGTGACGGCGGCGAACAGGTTGATGCGCAGCGCGTAGTGTTCCACCAGCGGGATCATGCCCCACACGTGCGCCAGCAACACGAAGAGTGGATTCCCGGGCGGGTGCGGGATGCCGAGTACCTTGGCGGCGGAGATATACTCGGCGGTGTCCCAGAACTGCGTCGTGGGGGCGATGCTCAGGAGGTAGATCCCCAGTACGACGAGAAACACCACCCCGGCGAGCAGGTACGGCGGGCGTGCCCTCAGCGCTGCGGCGTGCGTGTCGCTACCCGTCATGCGGCGCTACGTGATCCCTGGTAATGCGTAGAGTTGAGATTGGACGGCGTGTGAGGGTAACGGGGCGGTCCACTCCGCGCTCCCGGTTCCCCGTTCCCCGTCGGCTCAATGGTCCTAGTGTCTGAACTGGCGGCTTCCGGTGAGCACCATTGCGACGTCGCGCTCGTTCGCCGCCGCGATCACCTCGTCGTCCCGCACCGAGCCTCCCGGCTGGATGACGGCCGTGATCCCGGCCTCGGCAGCCTGCTCGACACCATCGGCGAACGGGAAGAACGCGTCCGACGCCAGCACTGCTCCCTGGGGGTCGTGCCCGGCGTCTCGGGCCTTGTGCGCGGCCAGGAAGGCCGCGTCCACCCGGCTCATCTGCCCGGCGCCGATCCCGATCGCAGCCTCGTCTTTGGCGAGCAGGATCGCGTTCGACTTGACCGCTGCCACGGCGGCCCAGGCGAAGCGCAGGTCGCGCCACTCGGCCTCATCGGGTTTGCGGCTCGTGGCCACGGTCCACATGGACTCGTCGGCCGAGGCGGTGAAGCGGTCCTGCACCAAGAAGCCGCCGCGCACGCGCTTGAAGTCGAGGGCCGGCCGGCTGTCGGGCAGTGGTAGCTCGACCACGCGGAGGTTCTTCTTGCGCTGGAACACCGCCACGGCATCGTCGTGGAACCGCGGCGCCACGACCACCTCGACGAAGAGGTCGTGCATGGCCTCGGCGGTCGCGGCGTCAACGATGGTGTTGAAGGCGACGACGGAGCCGAAGGCCGACTTGGAGTCGGTCGCCAAGGCGCGTCGGTATGCGTCCTCGACGGTGGTCCCCACGGCGATCCCACAAGGCGTGGTGTGCTTGATGATGGCGCAGGCCGGCCGGTCGGGCCACGGTGCGATGGCCATCACTGCGCCCTCGAGGTCCAGCAGGTTGTTGAACGAGAGCTCCTTGCCATGCAGCTGCCGCAGCTCGTCGAACCCGCGGCCCTCGCCGGTCGTGTACAGCGCTGCGCGCTGGATCGGATTCTCGCCGTAGCGCAGGGTCTGCACCCGGTGCAGCGCGAGGCCCATCATGGGCGGGAGCGCGTCGGCGTCCTTCGTGAGGAACTGGGCTATGGCCGCGTCGTACGCTGCCGTGTGGCTGAACACCTTGGCCGCGAGCTCCAGGCGGAGCTCGGGCGTCACCTGGTTCTTCTCCACCGCCTCAAGCACGCGATCGTAGTCACGCGGGTCCACCACCGGCAGCACGAACTGATGGTTCTTGGCCGCCGAGCGAAGCATGGACGGGCCGCCGATGTCGATCTGCTCGATGGCCTCCTCGAGCTTCACATTGGGCTTGCCGGCCGTCTCACGGAACGGGTAGAGGTTCACGGCCACGAGGTCGATGGGCGTGAGGCCGTGGGCCTCGAGTTGGTCGAGGTGCTCCGGCGCGTCGCGGCGCGCCAGCAGAGCCGCGTGGACCGCAGGGTGCAGCGTCTTGACCCGCCCGTCCATGATCTCCGGGAACCCCGTGATCTGCTCGATGGCCGTCACGGTGATCCCGGCCTGAGCGAGCACCTGCGCCGTCCCACCCGTGGACACGATCTCCCACCCGAGATCGGTCAGCCCGCGCGCGAACTGTGTGACCCCCCGTTTGTCCGATACCGAGATCAGTGCCCGCGCCACCCGTCCTCCTTGGCTACTAGTGATCGAGCCTCATGACGACGTGAGAACGTCGGCCACGGGGCCCGGGTTCGTGCTTCCATCAAACGCGCCTTCCTTGCCGACCAACCGCACCACGCGCCCCGCCCGCGCCGCCGCCAGCACCACGGCCGGGAGGAGTTGGTGCTCCACTTTGAGCACGCGGGCGGCCAGCGATTCCGGTGTGTCGTCTGCGGCGACCGGCACCGGCCACTGCGCCACGATCGGGCCGCGGTCGTACTCGGCGGTCACGATGTGCACCGTGGGGCCGGAGACCGTCGCCCCCGAGGCGAGCACCGCCTCGTGCACGTGGTGTCCGTACATCCCCGGTCCGCCGAACGACGGCAGCAGCGCCGGGTGGATGTTGAGCATCCGGTTCTCGTAGGCCTGCACCACTACCTCGGGAACCAGCTTGAGGTACCCGGCCAGGACCACGAGGTCGGTGTCGTACGAGCGGAGCAGCGCGATGATCCCTGCGCCGTCACTCGGGTCGTCGAGTACCTCCGTCGCCACATTCGCCTTGCGGGCCCGCTCCAGCGCTCCCGCCGTCGCCTTGTTGCTGATCACCACGACGACCCGGGCCGGGGCCGACCCCTGACAGGTGTCCAGTAATGCCTGGAGATTGGTGCCCCCACCGGAGGCGAGAACCGCGACGCGCATCATGATGGCGCCTACCGGAAAGAAGTGAGCGCGCTCCTATCTGTATATAAGGAATGGGGCGGGGGACGTCTAGCAGAGACGGGGAACAGGGAACGGCTCGGCGCTTCTCCCCACCAAGTGCGCTCACGTCGTTCGCCCGGGATGATCTGTCTCACCGTTCCCCCGAGCCGCGGCTACGGCGTCAGCCACGATCCTGACCTCGTCGTCGCGTATCGTCCTGACGTCAAACACCACCCGCTCCTCCCGCGCCAGCGCGATCACGGGCGGATCGTGCGCCCGCAGGGCCGCGAGGAAAGCGTCGCACGAGTCCACCGCGAGGGTGACGAGCGTGGTCGGCAGGTCGCATCCGGGGAATGCCCCGCCCCCGACGGCTGAGGCCCCGGGCTCGGTGCGGGCTCCCGGAAGCTGCCGCGCGAGCTTGCGTGCCCGCCGCTTGAGCGTGGTCTCGTCGGTGGTGAGCATGGCCAAAGCGGGGATCTCGTGCACCGCCCGATCGGGGTCGCGGTAGATGGCAAGTGTGGCCTCCAGCGCCGCCAGCGTCGTCTTGTCGGGTCGCAACGCGCGCGCCAGCGGGTTGCGGGCGGCGCGTTCCACCTCCGCGGCTGGCCCCACCACGATCCCCGCCTGGGGTCCGCCCAGCAGCTTGTCTCCCGAGAACACCACCGTAGCACCGGCCGCGACGCTGGCCTGCACGAGGGGCTCACCGCTCAGGCCGTAGGCATCGAGCGGCAGCAGCAGTCCGCTTCCGACGTCGTGCAGGGTCGGGATTCCACGGCGCTCGCCCAGCGCTACCAGCTCGTGGACCGACGGCTCGGTGACGAATCCTGTGAGCTGGAAGTTGGACCGGTGCACCTTGAGGATGAGGAGCGTCCTGGGGCTCACTGCGAGCTCGTAGTCTCCGAGCCGGGTGCGGTTGGTGGTACCCACCTCAACCAGCACGCTGCCGCTCTTGGTGAGAATCTCCGGAATGCGAAACGCGCCGCCGATCTCCACCAGCTCGCCGCGCGACACGATGGTCTCGCCGCCCTCCGCCAAGCTGTTGAGCATCAGCAGGAGGGCTGCCGCTGCGTTGGTCGTCACGAGAGCGGCGTCCGCGCCCGTCAGCTCGCAGAGCAGCTCCCGGGTGTGATCCTGGCGCGACCCGCGGGTACCCGCCCCCAGGTCGAGCTCCAGAGTGCTGTAGCCCAGGGCCATGTCCACGGCCTTCACGGCAGCGTCGGCCAGCGGCGCGCGCCCCAGATTCGTGTGGAGCACGACACCCGTGGCATTGATCACGCGCTTGAGGGAGCGCCGCGACCGTTCGCTCACGCGCGCCGCGATCGCACCGAGCCACCCCGTGGCGGGAGCTTCGCCGCCGCGCTGCCGCGCCTCGGCCAGCGCCGCGCGGATGGCGTCCACCACCACGGGCCGTGGCGCCTCGGCCAGGAGTCCCGCCTCCTCGGCCTGGGCGAGGAGCGCGTTGACGGCGGGGAGCCTGCGGCGAGCGTCGCTCACGTCGAATCGCGCGGGGCGGGCATGATGAGGACGGACGACGACTCGCCCACCGAGCCGCCGATACTCCGTGCCCGTCCCTCAATCAGATAGCGGCCGCCCGGTGTGAGCGGCTGGGCCATGCGGATGTACCAGACGTTGCTCAGCGCGGGTCGCGTGGTGAGGAGCTCGGCCAACGCCTGTGGGATCTGGGGCCCGCGGGTTGCCGCTGCCGGCTGGCGCGCTGCCGTCGTGTCCGTCGCCGCCGTGTCGGCGGCCAGTGTGTCGGCGGCCAGCGTGTCGACCGGGGCCCGGGCGGCCGCCTCCTCCGCCGCCACCGAGTCGTAGACCGCCTTCTCCCACACGCCGGCTACCACCACCGGAATCGTGTCGGGCAGCGCCCACACCGCCGCGGCTTCGGGCCCGTGCGGCACGGTGTCCAGGCTCAGGCTGAACTGCACCTCTATGGTCATGCTGTCTGCCAGGGACACCCGCCGCACCTGGGGGCCGGCAGTGTCGCGGGAGAAGGTCCAGAACATGTGTGAGGCGAGTGAGTCGAGGGCGACCGTCACCGAGTCGAACGGCTCGCGCGGCTCGCGCCGTCGGTTGTTGTTGTCGTCCACGGTGGCGCTCACCAGGTAGCTGCCTGGCGGGATCGCGCCGAGCCGGTAGAAGCCCAGTGAGTCGGCCGTGGCCGTGTAGACCAGCGAATCGGGGAGGAGCACCGCCTCGATCAAGGCGAGTCGCGCAGGGCGGGCGTTCTCCCAGTCGAGCACCGCGCCCGAGATCAGCGTCGCGGGAACCGGGCCGCCGGTCGAGAAGACCACCGTCCGACCTTCCTCCATGCGGTTGTTGCGCAGGTCGACGACGCCCGGCTCGAGCACGACGTGGTACACGACCCCGGGAAACCAGCCGCCCTTGGGCTCGACGTGAATGGCCGTCCGCTTCCAGCGGACCTCGAGTTCCTCGGCACGGGGGGATAACCGGATGATGTTCTCCAGGCCGCCCCCCGACGTCTCGCTGATGACCTCGTCGAACTGGATCACCAGCGCGTCGTCCAGCTCAGGGACCACCGCTCCGGAATCGGGCGTGATACTGAGAACGACGGGCGGCTCGAAGTCCGGCGGGCCGCCCGGGGGATCCTCGATGACGGCGCAGCCGGCCAGCGCAGCTAGCAGCCCAAGGCGCGCAGCTTGTCGGCCAGCGTTTCGCGCTGCTCGCGCCACGCCCGCTCCTTCTCCCGCTCTCGCTCCACGACTTCGGCGGGGGCACGGGTGATGAACTGCTCGTTGGCGAGCTTGGCCGCCACGCCCGCGAGCTGCTTGTCCATGCGCTCCAGTTCCGCGCTGAGGCGCTCGCACTCCTGCTGTACGTCGATGGCGTCGCCCAGCGGTACGAACACCGAGGAGCCGTCCGGCAGCACCTGGTGCGCGCCGACCTCATCGGGGGGCTCCTCCGTGGTGAGGTGGCTCAACTTCGCCAGACGCTCGATCGTCCGTTGCTCGGCGTTGAGCGCCTGCAGCGCCTCGGCGCTGGCCGGACGCGCGAACGCGCGCACGTCGGTGCCCGGCGCCACGCCGTACTCGGCGCGGACGGCGCGCACGGCGGTCACCAGCGCCTGCACCCGCGCGAACAGGTCCTCGGCCTCCTCGTCCACCCACGCCTGCTGCGGCACCGGCCAGGCCGCGGTGGCGAGCAACGGCTCCCGCTCACCGGGAAGATGCCGCCACAGCTCCTCCGAGAGGAACGGCATGATCGGGTGCAGCAACCGCAGCGCCGTCTGGAACACCTGGACCACGATCGCCGCTGCCAGCTCGCCGCCGACTGCCGAGCCGTACAGCCGCGGCTTGACCTGCTCCAGGTACCAGTCGGCCAGCTCGTCCCACATGAAGTGGTAGACCAGGCCGGCGGCGTCGTTGAGGCGCAAGCGCTCCAAGGCCTCCGTCGTTTGTGCCACGACGCGCTGGCACCGTGACAAGATCCAGCGGTCGGCCAGCTCTAACTGCGCCGGATCGAGCGACTCCGGCGGGGGCGTAGCGTCGTCCACCGCCGACAGCATCAGACGGCCCATGTTCCACAGCTTGTTGGCGAAGTTGCGCCCTGCGGCGAACGTCGCATCCATTGCGTCGCGGTCCATGATGACGTCGGTGCCTGCGGCCGCGCCCGACACCACGGTGTAGCGCAGCGCGTCGGCGCCGTAGCGCTCGACCGCGTCGAGCGGGTCGATTCCGTTCCCCAGGGACTTGGAGAAGGCCCGGTGTTGGGGGTCGCGCACGACGCCGTTGAGATAGACCGTCGCGAAGGGCCGCTCCTCCAGGAAGTGGTACCCCGCCATCACCATGCGGGCGACCCAGAAGAAGATGATGTCCGGTGCGGTGACGAGCGTGTGACCCGGGTAGAACCGCGCCAGGTCGCGGGTGCCTGCGGGCCAGCCCATGGTAGCGAAGGGCCAGAGCCACGACGAGAACCAGGTGTCCAGCACGTCCTCGTCCTGGCGCACTGCGCCGCCACACGCCTCGCAGGCCGAGGGGGGCTCCATGGCGACGGTCACGTGCTCGCAGCCGTCCGCCTCGCAGTACCAGGCAGGGATCTGATGCCCCCACCAGAGCTGCCGCGAGATGTTCCAGTCGCGGATCTCGGTGAGCCAGCTCTCGTACACCTTGCCCCAGCGCTCCGGAACGAAGCGCAACCGTCCGGCGCGGTAGGCGTCGAGCGCCGGCTCGGCCAGCGGCATCATGCTCACGAACCACTGGTTCGAGAGCCGCGGCTCCACCACCGTGTGACAGCGGTAGCAGTGGCGCACCGCGTGCCGGTACGGCTCGATCTTCTCGAGCAGCCCCTCGGCCTCGAGCAGCTCGACCGTCTTGGCCCGCGCGGCATCGCGGTCCAGACCCCGGACTGCCGGGGGTACCCTCGGGTCGTCCGCCATCCGGGCGTCGGCGTCGATCACCACGGGCGTGTCGTGCTCCCCGGGCAGCTCGCCAGCGATCTCGAAGTCGTGCGGATCGTGCGCCGGCGTCACCTTGAGCATTCCCGTACCGAAGTCCCGCTCCACATAGGTGCTCGTCTCGATCGGGATCGGGACGTTCGAGAGGGGGAGCGTCACCGACTTCCCCGTCAGGTGCCCGAAGCGCTCGTCCTCCGGGTGGTGCACCAGGGCGATGTCGCCGTACATCGTCTCGGGGCGAGTAGTCGCAACGATAACGCTGCCGTCGCTCCCGCCGGCCCCGTCCCTCACCACCGGATACCGGATGTAGTACAGGTAGTCGTCCCGTTCCCGGAACTCCGCCTCTTCGTCGGACAGCGAGGTGTGGCAGCGCGGGCACCAGTGGATCACCCGGTAGCCGCGGTAGATGAGGCCCTGGTTGTACAGTTCCACGAAGACTCTCCGCACCGCCTGGGAGTAGCCCTCGTCCAGGGTGAAGCGTGTGCGGGTCCAGTCGCAGGAGCAGCCGATGGCCTTGAGCTGCTCCAGGATGGTGCCGCCGGTGTGACGCACGTGCTCCCAGACGCGATCCACAAAGGCCTCGCGCCCGATGTCGTGGCGGCTCTTGCCCTCCTCGGCGAGCTGCCTCTCCACCACGTTTTGCGTGGCGATCCCGGCGTGGTCGGTCCCCGGCAGCCATAGCGCCTCTCGTCCCCGCATCCGCTCGAACCGGATCAGGACGTCCTGCAGCGTGTTGTTGAGTCCGTGGCCCATGTGGAGCACGGAGGTCACGTTGGGCGGCGGAATGACTATGACGTACGGGTCCCGCTCGGACTCTGGTGAGGCCGTGAACACGCCGGCGTCGATCCAGCGCTGGTAGGTCTCGCGCTCGATCGCAGACGGATCGTACTTCGAGGCGAGTTCCGTCTTCGTGGTCATGGACGTTCGAGGATGTTGGGTGAACCCGTTGCGTGCGGCCGGTGCGGCGCCGCCCCGCGAGCCTCAGCTCACGCTGGAGGGCGCCGAGTGCCGCCGGGGGACGTCGTCCCCCTCGACGAGGATCCGGTTGACGATGACGTCCGCCCCCTCTGCACCCCGCGCGACTTCGCCGGCAAGTCGCCGCGCCTCGGGGTCCGGAGCGGTTCCCGTGAGCTCGACTACACCGTCGCCGAGCGCCCGAGCAGCGACGATCAAGTGCCTGGTCTGAGCGTTCTCACCCAGGGCGGCGACTACGGCGCGCTCCAACAGCCGCGGGTCCTGTGGGGCAGCCGACCCTGCGCCGCGGCGCAGCCGGCGTACCACGCGCCTCACCCGGTCAGAGTTGACCTCGCCCAGGAACTCGCTCGCCACGAGGCCGGCGAGCAGCCCGATCCCGAGGCCGGCCGCCGTGGAGAGCGCGACGCCCAACCAGTCACTGTCTTCGTGCTTGACGCGTATCAGAGTCCCTCCCGTGGCACCGGTAAACCGTCCTGGGTACAATTATAAGGCGCAACGAATCCCTTTGGTATACTTCTAGCATGCCGGACAGCGGCCGCCAGTTCGTCAGCCGACGTGCGTTCTGGGTCTCCTTCGTGATTGCGGCGGCGATCCTGGCGGGCGTCTTGCTGTTCCTCCGGTTCGCCGGAGATATGGACCCGCTCCTGGGGTCTGCCTGGACCACGACCATCCTCCATGCCTGACAGCATCAAGATCGCCTTGCCCGACGGATCGGTCCGGACCGAGCCCGCCGGCACGACGGCGCGTGCCGTGGCCGAGGCCATCGGGCCACGCCTTGCGCGAGCGGCGGTGGCCGCCCGTGTGAACGGTGACGTGTGGGATCTCGACCGCCCGCTGCCCGGCGACACCGCGTTGGAGATCATCACCGAGGACGACGCAGCAGCGCTGGAGGTCTTGCGGCACACGGCGGCGCACGTGCTGGCTACTGCGGTACGGGAGCTGTTTCCCGAGGCGAAGATCGGCTTCGGCCCCGCGATCGAAGACGGGTTCTACTACGACTTCGACGTGCCCCGGCCGTTCACCCCCGACGACCTCCGGGCCATTGAGCGGAAGATGCAGGAGGTGGCGCAGGCCGATTACCGCATGCTGCGCGAGGAGGTAGACCGCAAGGACGCGCGCAAGCGGTTCAAGGACGACCCCCTCAAGCTGGAGCGTCTGGAGGAGCTGGGGGACGACGAGACCATTTCGGTCTACACCGACGGGCCGTTCGTGGACCTGTGCCGCGGTCCCCACGTTCCGAGCACCGGCCGCGTGCAGCACTTCAAGCTGCTCCACGCCGCCGGGGCGTACTGGCGCGGTGACTCCACCCGCCAGATGCTGCAGCGCATCTACGGGACCGCCTGGTTCAAGAAGGGCGACCTGGAGGCCTATCTGCACCGCCTCGAGGAGGCCGAGAAGCGCGACCACCGGGTGATCGGCAAGCAGCTCGACCTCTTCAGCATTCAGGAGGACGTGGGACCGGGGATGATCCTGTGGCACCCCCGGGGTGCCATCATCCAGCATGAGCTGCGGCGCTTCATCGAAGACGAGCTGTTGCGGCGGGGCTACAGCCTGGTGTTCACGCCGCACGTCACGCGGGAGGAGCTGTTCTACCGCTCGGGGCACCTGCCGCACTACGAGGAACAGCAGTTCGCGTCAATGGCGGCGGGCGAGGGTGATGCGGAGGACGTGCGCTACCGGGTCAAGCCGATGAACTGTCCGATGCACACGCTGGTGTACGCGGCACGGCAGCGATCCTACCGCGATCTGCCGGTCCGGCTGGCCGAGGTGGCGAATGTCTACCGCAACGAGCTGTCTGGCACCCTGCACGGTTTGCTCAGGGTGCGCATGCTCACGATGGACGACGCCCACATCTTCTGCCGTGAGGATCAGATCGAGGACGAGATCTTCGACATGCTGGACCTCACTGATCTCGTGCTCAACAAGATCTTCGGCTTCGAGTACCGGATCGACCTGGCGACCCGACCCGTGAAGAAGATGGGTGACGACGCGGCGTGGGAAGTGGCGGAGCGCGCCCTGGAAGGGGCGCTCAAGCGGCTCAACCTGACCTACGGGCTGGACGAGGGGGGCGGTGCGTTCTACGGCCCCAAGATCGACGTCAAGCTGAAAGACGCGATCGGTCGGGAGTGGCAGGGCACCACCATCCAGCTGGACTACCAGCTTCCCGAGCGCTTCGACCTGGAGTACACCGGCTCCGACAATAAGCCGCACCGCCCGGTCATGATCCACCGGGCCATCCTCGGCACGCTCGAGCGATTCGTAGGGTGCATCATCGAGCACTTCGCCGGAGCCTTTCCCGTGTGGATCGCACCGGAGCAGGTACGCGTGCTGCCCATTACGGAGGAGCAGGCCGAGGCGGCCCGAGCGGTTGACGCCGCGCTCCGGGCGGCGGGCATCCGCTCCAGCGTGGACGACCGCAACGACACGCTCAACTACCGGGTGCGCGACGGCGAGCTGATGAAGGTGCCCTACCTAGCCGTGGTGGGGAAGCGCGAGGTAGAGCAGGGGACGGTCGCCGTTCGCGCGCGGGGAGCGAAGCAGAAGCAGGAGGTCATGCCCACCGAGGAGTTCCGGGAGAGGGTGGTCGGGAAGATCCGCACGAAGGCGTTGGAAGTCTAGGAAGGGTGGTGGTGGAGTGAGGTTGAGGCCCCCTGTACCCCCCGTTAAACTGCAAGCGATTAAATAGTTACGCCTCGAAACAGTTAGATCGAGCGTCGGGATTGGCGGGAGAGATGGGAGGATCGAACCGTGGCTAAGAAAGACACGACTCCGGTCATCGTCAGCGCCGTGCGGACGCCGGTGGGCCGCTACCTCGGTGGCCTGGCCTCGCTCCCGGCTCCGCGGCTGGGCGCGATCGCGGTGCGCGAGGCGATGAGCCGTGCAGGGATCGATGGGAGCGCCATCGACGAGATCATCATGGGGCACGTGGTCCAGGGTGGCTCCGGCCAGGCCCCGGCCCGTCAGGCGGCCATCCACGGAGGAGTACCCGACGAGGTGCCCGCGCTGACCGTGAACAAGGTGTGCGGCTCCGGCCTCAAGGCCGTGATGCTGGCGTCTCAGGCGATTCGGGCCGGCGATGCACAGTGCGTCCTGGCGGGTGGTCAGGAATCCATGTCCACCGCGCCGCACTACGTGTACGGCATGCGCGGTGGCGTGAAGTACGGGAACCAGCAGATGGTGGACGCCGTGCAGTACGACGGCCTGTGGTGCTCCTTCGGCGACAACGTGATGGGCAGCTACGCCGAGTATACGGCCGAGAAGGCGGGCGTGACGCGGGAGGAGCAGGACGAGTACGCCTTCAATAGCCACCGGAAGGCCGTGGCCGCGCAGGAGAGCGGCAAGTTCGCGGCGGAGATCGTCCCGGTGGAGATCGCGGGACGCAAGGGCAAGGTCACGGTGGTAGACACCGATGAGGGCCCGCGCAAGGAGACCTCGCTCGAGGCGCTCAGCAAGCTCAAGCCCGCGTTCCAGAAGGACGGATCCGTCACGGCCGGGAACGCTCCGGGCCTGAACGATGGTGCCAGCGCGCTGGTGGTGACGTCACAGGCCTTCGCCGAGGCCCACGGGCTCGAGGTGATCGCCCGCGTCACCGGCTACGCGGCGGGCGGCGGGCCGCCGAAGGAACTGTTCTTCGCGCCGATCAAGGCGGTGCAGAACCTGATGCAGAAGACCAAGACCGACATCGGGTCGTACGACCTGATCGAGGCCAATGAGGCGTTTGCCGTGCAGGCCATCGCCGACGGGCGCGGACTGGGTTGGGATTGGGACCGCGTGAACGTCAACGGCGGGGCGGTCGCGCTCGGGCACCCCATCGGGGCCAGCGGAGCGCGCATCCTCACGACCCTGCTGTACGCGATGCGGGACCGCGGCGCGAGCACGGGGCTCGCGACGCTGTGTCTGGGCGGCGGGAACGCGGTTGCACTCAGCGTGGAGCGAGCTGCATGAGTCAGAGCCGGATAGCACACGTCGATGTGACAGCGTCCGCGGTGGTGCGGCGGGCGTTCGCCGTCCTGGCGGGGGCGATCCTGGTCGCCATCGGCGCCCAGGTGGCGATTCCACTTCCCGGCACGCCGGTGCCCGTGACCCTGCAGGTGCCGGCGGTGCTCATCGTGGGTGGCCTCCTGGGGCCGCGGCTGGGCGCCGCCAGCCTGGTAGTCTATCTGCTGCTCGGTGCCGCCGGTGTTCCGGTATACGCCCCCTTGGGCGCACCAGGGGTGGCGCGGTTGTTCGGCCCCACCGGAGGGTATCTGCTGGCGACCCCGTTGGCTGCAGCGGCCGTGGGCCGGGTAGTCGGTGACGGCCGGTCGTGGGCGCGCCTGGCGCTCGCAATGCTGGCCGGCGTGGGCGTGATCCACCTCGGTGGGGTCGCCCAACTCGCGATCCTGAGCGGGGACCTCGCGACGGCGATCGTCTGGGGCTCGTTGCCGTTTCTGCTGTTGGACCTGCTGAAGGTCGTGATCGCCGGACTGATCGTCCGGCGGTTCGCAGCGACGACGCGCGCGCTCCACTAAGGGCGCGCGTCGTGTTTCGGGCCCTCGCCGCGCTGGTCGGCTTCTACCTCGCGGTGGCCTTGGTCGCGGTGCCCCTGAGCATCGTGATTCCCGCCTCGTGGAAAGCCGGCCCCATGGGGATCGCGGCGCAGACGGCCCCGCTGGTGGTAGCAGCGTTGTTCGTGAACGTGCTCCTGGTTCGTCACCGGCTGGCGAGCTGGGAGATGCTGGGGTGGCACGGGCGCTATCGTGACCCGAAGGCCTTCGGCCTCGGCATGGGGATCGGGCTCGTCATGGCGCTCGCCGCGCTCCTCTTTGTCTTGCTGTTCGGGAGCGCCGGGATCGAGCTCACCGGAGGTCCGCTCACCACCTTCCTGGCGGTGGCCCTGCAGGTGTTGGCGGCCCTGGCCGTGGCGGCGCTGGCAGAGGAGCTGTTGTTCCGGGGCTTTCCGCTGGCGCGTCTCACCGGGGCGATGGGGAAGGTCGGAGCGAGTGTGTCACTGGCGGCGGTGTTCGCAGTGGCGCACCTCGGAAACCCCGAGGCGACGCCGCTTGGGTTGGTGAACATCGGGCTGGCATCGCTCGTGCTGAGCGCCGCGTTCTTCACGCCGGGTGGGCTGCCGGCTGCTTGGGGGCTGCACCTGGGCTGGAATGCGGGGCTCGGCGTCGGCGCCGACGCGCCGGTGAGCGGCATCGCTCTCGAGCTGCCCCTGCTGGGGTTTCGAACCGGTGGCCCGTCCTGGGTGACGGGCGGCGCGTTCGGGCCGGAAGGCGGGCTCGGCGCCACTGTTGCGATGGGACTGGCATTGTTCTGGCTCACCCGCCGTGTGGCGGGGGCCGGGGAGGGGGAACGGACGTGAAAGGGATCGCAGTGGTTGGTGCCGGCACCATGGGGAACGGGATCGCGCACGTGTTCGCGCAGCACGAGTGGGACGTGGCGCTGATCGACGTTGATAAGAAGCAATTGGAGAAGGCGCTGGCGACCATCCGGAAGAACATGGACCGGCAGATCAAGAAGGGTGCCCTGACGGAGGCAGATCGGGACGCCGCGCTCGAGCGCATTGCGACGTCCGGCAAGCTCGATGCCGCCGCCAAGGCCGAGCTCGTGGTGGAGGCGGCGACCGAGAGCCCGGAGCTCAAGTTCTCGATCTTCGAGAAACTGGATGCGGTGGCCCCGGCGGAAGCCATCTTGGCCACCAACACCTCCTCGATCTCAGTTACGGAGATCGCCGCTCATACGAAGCGCCCCGCCAATGTCATCGGGATGCACTTCATGAACCCGGTGCCAATGATGCAGCTCGTCGAGGTCATTCGCGGACTCGGCACCTCCGACGAGACGCTGGCCACGGTCATGGAGATCGCCACTTCTCTGGGCAAGACGCCGGTCGAGGTGAGCGATTATCCGGGTTTCGTTGCGAACCGTGTGCTCCTGCCGATGATCAACGAGGCGGTTTACTGCGTCATGGAGGGCGTGGCGCAGCCCGAGGCGGTGGACACGGTGATGAAGCTGGGCATGAATCACCCGATGGGGCCGCTCGCGCTGGCCGATCTCATCGGGCTGGACGTGTGCCTCTCGATCATGGAGGTGCTGCACACGGGGCTGGGTGACTCGAAGTACCGGCCCTGCCCCCTGCTGCGCAAGATGGTGGTGGCCGGGTACCTGGGGAGGAAGACCGGCCGCGGGTTCTACGACTACAGCAAGTGACCGTCGCCCAGCCGCTGCTCGAGACGATCGATGAGGAGCGCCGCGAGATAGTGGCGCTGGCGCGGGAGTTCGCTCAGAACGAGATCGCGCCGCGCGCGGCCGAGTGGGATGCGACCAGCACCTACCCGGCCGACATCGTGCGGCAGCTCGGCGAGCTGGGCTTCTTGGGATTGACCATCCCCGAGGAGTACGACGGCCTGGGGCTCGACACGCTGACCTACATGATGGTGCTGGAGGAGATCGCGGCGGCGGATGCCGCCGTCTCGATTACGCTCTCGGTGCACAACTCGCTCCCGGTAAGCATGCTGAGCGAGTGGGGTACCGCCGAGCAGAAGGAGCGGTGGCTCCGTCCCATGGCGCGTGGCGAGGTGCTGACGGCGTTCTCGCTGTCCGAGGCGGACAGCGGGTCCGACGCGGCAAGCATTCGGGCGCAGGCGGTGCGCGACGGGGATGACTGGGTGTTGAGCGGCGAGAAGACGTGGGTGACCAACGGAGACACGGCGGACCTCATCGTGACGATGATCCGCACCGACACGCCGGAGCAGCCGCGCGGGGCCAAGGGCATCTCCACGTTCCTGGTGCCGGCTGACGCCCCGGGCGTGGAGCCGGGGAGAGCCGAGGACAAGCTGGGGCTGCGGGCCTCCCGCACCACGACGCTCAACCTGCGCGACGTACGCCTCGGGCCGGAGTACCTGCTCGGGGTGGAAGGGAAAGGTCTGGTTTACGCGCTTCAGGCGCTGGAGAATGGCCGCTTGGGGGTGGCAGCACAGGCCATCGGGATCGCGCGGGCGGCGCTGGAGCACAGTGTCCGCTACAGCCAGGAGCGGCAGCAGTTCGAGAGGCCGCTCAAGGACTTCCAGGCGATCCAGTTCATGCTGTCCGACATGGCCACCCGGATCTCCGCGGCGCGCGCCCTGATGTATGAGACCGCGCGGGCGAAGGACATGGGAGAACGGGTGACGGAGCGGGCCGCCATGAGTAAGTTGTTCGCTTCCGAAATGGCGATGTGGGTCACCACCCAGGCGGTGCAGATCTTCGGCGGTTACGGCTACATGCGCGACTATCCGGTTGAACGGCTGTTCCGTGACGCAAAGGTGACTGAGATCTATGAAGGCACAAGTGAAATCCAGCGAATCGTTGTTGCACGGGGGCTCTACTCCGACTAGAGCCGAGATAACCAAATCACTGAACGACGGTTTGTTCGAACTCATCGGCGAGCACCGACACGAGCAGGTCAGCCTGTGGCACGAGCCCGAGACCGGGTATCGGGGGGTCGTGGCGATTCACAATACCACGCTCGGGCCCGCGCTTGGCGGAACCCGAATGTGGCCCTACGAGAACGACCTCGAGGCGCTGATCGACGTGTTGCGGCTGTCGCGCGGTATGACCTACAAGGCCGCGGTCGCCGGGCTCAATCTCGGTGGCGGGAAGAGCGTCATCGTGGGCGATCCCAACAGCAAGAACCGCGAGGCGATCTTCCGCGCGCACGGGCGGCACGTCGATTCGATGTGTGGGCGCTACATCACCGCCGAAGACGTGGGAACGAGCCCGAGCGACATGGAGTTCGTTAGCCGCGAGACCAAGTACGTGGTGGGCCTGGCGGGGCGCTCCGGCGATCCCTCGCCGGTCACCGCGCTCGGCGTGTACCGCGGCATGCAGGCCTGCGCCCGGGAGGTGTGGGGGAGTGACTCGCTCTCCGGCAAGACGGTGACCGTGCAGGGGGTGGGGCACGTGGGGTACCACGTCTGCAAGCACATGCACGAGGAGGGCGCCAGGCTCGTGGTGAGCGACATCGACGACGCGAAGGTGAAGACCGTGGTCCAGGAGTTCGGGGCCACCGCGGTGCCGGCCGACGACATCTACGCGGTGGACGCCGACATCTTCGCGCCGTGCGCCCTGGGCGCGGTGATCAACGATGACACCCTGAAGGTGCTCAAGGTTGACATCGTGGCCGGCGCGGCCAACAACCAGCTCGAGGAAGAGCGGCACGGCGACGTGCTGCACGAGAAGGGCGTGCTTTACGCGCCGGACTACGCCATCAACGCCGGTGGCCTCATCAACGTGAACGCCGAGGTCGAGGGATGGGACCTCGAGCGCTCCCACAAGAAGGCGGCGGAGATCTACGACACGATTCTCAAAGTCATCCAGATCGCCAAGGACAAGAGCATCCCCACTTACCGGGCGGCGGATTTGCTGGCGGAGGATCGGATCGCGGAGGCGGTGACGAGGAAGAAGACCTGATCGGGGGAGCCGATGAGTGATGTTCACGAGCGGATGCGGGCGCTGGATGCGGCCGATCCGACGATCCAGACGCTGATCCAGCGCGAGGTGGCGCGTCAGGAGAACGGGCTCGAGCTCATTGCGAGCGAGAACTTCGTCTCCCGCGCGGTGCTGGAGGCGATGGGCTCGGTCCTCACCAACAAGTACGCCGAGGGGTACCCGGGGAAGCGCTACTACGGCGGCTGCGAGGTGGTGGACGAGATCGAGCAACTGGCCATCGACCGCGCCCTCGAGCTGTTCGGGGCGGACCACGCCAACGTGCAGCCCCACAGCGGTGCACAGGCGAACATGGCGGCCTACCTCGCAGTGCTGGACCCCGGCGACACGCTCATGGGCCTCAAGCTGCCCCACGGGGGGCACCTCACCCACGGCTCCCCGGTCAACGCCAGCGGCCGGCTGTTCCGGGCCGTGCAGTACGGCGTGGACGAGGCCACCGGACTCATGGATCTCGACCAGATCCGCGAGATCGCCCGGGCCGAGCGTCCCAAGCTGATCATCACCGGGGGGAGCGCGTACCCCCGCCACATAGACTTCGCGGGCTTCGCCGACGTGGCGCGCGAGGTCGAGGCGACGCTCCTGGTGGACATGGCCCACTTCGCGGGGCTGGTCGGGGCCGGGGTGTGTCCCTCGCCGGTGCCGCACGCGGGACTCGTCACCAGCACCACACACAAGACCCTGCGCGGGCCGCGCGGCGGGTTCATTCTCTGCCGGGAGGAGTTCGCCAAGGCGGTGAACAAGCAGGTCTTCCCCGGCACGCAGGGGGGACCCCTCGAGCACGTGATCGCCGCCAAGGCGGTCGCCTTCGCCGAGGCGCTGCAGCCCGAGTTCAAGACCTACGCCCGGCAGGTGGTGCAGAACGCGAAGGTGCTCGGCGAGGCGTTAGTGGAGCGCGGCTATACTCTGGTCTCCGGCGGGACCGACACCCATCTCCTTCTGGTGGATCTCAGGGCACAGGACTTCACCGGGAAGGATGCCGAGGAGGCCCTGGGACGGGCCGGGATCCACGTCAACAAGAACACCGTGCCGGGCGACCCCCGCTCGCCGTTCGTGACGAGCGGCATGCGGCTGGGGAGCTCCGCCGTCACCACCCGTGGGATGGGCGAGAACGAGATGCGCCGCATCGCGGGGTTCATCGACGACGTCCTGCGGGCGGGCGACGAAGCCACGGTGGAACGCGTGGCACAGAACGTGCGCGAGTTGGCCGCCGCCTTCCCGCTCTATCCGCACCCCGTCGGGGTATAGCGAAGCGCCAGCGGGTCGGGGTATGTGCAGGTGGTAACGATTGTGGAGGGGATGCGGAGCGCCTCCCTCTTGCTCACCGGCTGAGAGGCCTCCACCTTACTAAAGTGTTCGAGTTGCAGCTGGCTGACGAGGTCATTGAGCGCATTCGTGCGGTCGACGGACGCTATCACGAGCGGGCCTATCTGTTCGTGTTGGCATCGCTGGAGTACTGCCAGCGGAGGCGCAGGGTGCGCGGGCACATCTCAGGCGAGGAGCTGGCGGAGTCGTGCCGCGACTTCGCGCTCGAGCAGTTCGGCCTCACGGCCCGCACCGTGCTGTCGCACTGGGGCATCCAGTCCACGGACGACATCGGCCGCATCGTCTTCGTACTCATCGAGGTCGGCCTCCTGATCCGGCATCCCAGAGACCGGATCGAGGACTTCACCGAGGTGTACGACTTTGGGCAGGCGTTCGAGGGTGATTACCCTTGGGGGGGTGTCGCTCGGGTGGACCGAAGCGGATAATACCAACGCAGCCCTAAGCCCTCGGCCTTCAGCCCGCTCCGGCTGGAGGCCGAAGGCTTCCGGGAAGGGAGGAGATGTATGGAGGAGTTGCACTGGCCTGCGTGCTTGAAGTGCCAGAAGGGGGTGCTCATTCCGCTCTCCGACTACGGGCGTGACGGGGCTCCGATCAAGTACAAGGCGTGGGCCTGTACCAATCCGGACTGCGGCTTCAACCTCCGCATCGACAACGGCGAGATCTCGTTCGGTCGCGCCATCGGCCAGAGCTTCAAGTAAGAGGCTCCGAGGCGTCGGCCCGCGGCCTCTTTGCGTCGAGCCGTCGACGCTGACCCCGGGCGCGGTGCGGGGGACAGAGCGACGGCTCTAGCACGAAGCTCCTTGTCCATGCCGATACCCGTTCTCAACGCCAGCCAGGCTGCCGCCTGGGACGAGCGCGCCCGTACGGCGGACCGGATACCCAGCCGGGTGCTGATGGAGGCCGCCGGTCGGGCCGTGGCTCAGCTCCTGGCGCACGAGTTTCCGGATGCGCTCCATGCGGGCGTGCTCGTGGCCGCCGGTCACGGCAACAATGGGGGCGACGGCTGGGTGGCCGCTCGAGCCCTCCACGCGGGCGGCGTCCGCGTCCGAGTGTCCGAAGTCGCCCACGAGCGCTCTGCGGACTGCGATGCGAACCGGGGGCTCGCCCTGGCCGAGGGAGTCGAGCTGGTGCCGCCCGACACGCCCTGGCCCGAGGTGGGGATCGTGGTGGACGCCATACTCGGGACCGGCGCCTCCGGGGTGCCCCGGGGCGACCTCGGTGAGCTGGCGGCCAGGGTGGCGGAGCACGCGGGCCCGGTGGTCGCGGTGGACGGGCCCACCGGCCTCGATCTCTCCACGGGCGAGGCTTTCGGCCCGGTCCGCGCCGATCTCACGGTGACCTTCGGCGGGGTGCGGCGCGGGCACCTGTTGGCCCGCGACTGGTGCGGCAAGGTCGTGGTGGCCGACATCGGGTTCCCGCCCATCGATCCCTCCTGGCCGCTGCTGGTCAGCGACAGCGACGCCGCCGCCCTGCTGCCGCCGTTTCACGCCACGATGCACAAGGGCGAGCGGGGCCGCGTGGTGATCATCGGGGGCGCCGAGGGAATGGCCGGAGCGGCGCTGCACGCGGCGTCGGCGGCCTTCGCAGCAGGGGCCGGGCTGGTGAAGGTGGCCGCCTCTCCGGTCACGGTGCAGGCGGCCCAGACCGTGCTGCCCGATGCCCTCACCGTGACCACGGCGCTGGCGCCGGCCCTCGAGCCCGAGCTCGAGGAGGCGATCGGGTGGGCCGATGCGCTGGTGCTGGGTCCCGGGCTGGGACGCGGCGAGGCGCGCAACGGGTTCGTGCGGGCGGTGCTGGAAAGCACCACTGCACCGGTCGTGATCGACGCCGATGCGCTGCACACCGGGACGGAGGCGCTCACGGCGGGGCAGGCGCCCCGCGTGTTCACGCCGCACCCCGGTGAGTTCTCGGTGGCCTTCCCCGAGCCCGCGAAACGGCTCCAGGAGGACCGCTTCGCCGCCGCCTCGGCCGCCTCGGCGGGGCCCTCGACCTCGGTGATCCTCCTCAAGGGCGTTCCCACGGTGATCGCCACGCCCGAGCGCCCGCTCCGCGTGGTCGCCACCGGGAACCCCGCCCTCGCCACGGGGGGAAGTGGTGACCTCCTCGCCGGCTTCATCGCGGCGTTCCTGGCCCGCGGCCTCTTGCCGGACGATGCTGCGGCGCTGGGCGCGTACGCGCTGGGCCGCAGCGCGGAGCTCGCTTCGGTGCACCACACGGTACGCGCCACGCGTCCCGCCGACGTGCTCGCCTCGGTCCCCGAGCTGTGGCGCTTCCTCGGAGAGCCCCATCCCTACCGGCCGCCCGTACTGATCGAGCTCCCCGCGCCGGCACTGGTGTGATCCGCCGCCAACTCGTGCTGTGCATCGTATGGGCGTACGCCCTGCCGCTCCAGGCGCAGGTGGGCGCGCGTCTGTGGCGTCCGGAGGAGCGCGTCATCGTTGCCGACTTCGGCCACACGCAGGCCCTCGCGGCCTCCGAGGACGTACTCTACGCAGCCACCACGGGTGGGCTGGTGATCTACGACAGGCGCTTCCGGCGCTGGGAGGCGACGGTCACGGCGCTCGACGGCTATCCGGTCGAGCCGGTGCGGCTCGCACTGGTGGATCCGGTGGACCGCTCGGTGTGGCTCGGCACCGATCAGCGTCTGGCGCACTACGTGCCCGCGCTGCACCGCTTCGAGACCATACCGGTACTGGGCGGCGTGCGCGATCTCATGGTGGACCGGCGGGATCCCTTCGCCGGTACGTGGGTGGGGACGCGCACGGGGTGGGAGTTCCTGCCGTACGGCGGGGTCATGCTCACCCCGGCGTCGCAGCTGCCGGCGGAGCCGGTGCGCCCCACCACCGTGGAAGCGGTGCTCCGGCGCGCGCCGTACCTCGCCGCGCGGTCGGCGGACCTGCTGAGCGACGAGCGCCTGCGGCGCTATCGCTACA
>CAYGBV010000012.1:0-34062 GCA_964348295.1 uncultured Gemmatimonadaceae bacterium | reverse complement strand
CGACGTGTACTCGCTGGGTGTCGTCGGCTACTTCGCGGCCAGCGGCCGGCTGCCGTTCCCGGGCACGACCGCCGCGGAGATCCTGGAGCGGAAGATGAACCGGCCGCCGCCCCCGCTGGTGACCGGCGCCCAGGCAGTCGACAGCGCGCTGGCGCGGGCGGTGCAGCGCTGCCTCGCCAAGCAGCCGGAGCGGCGCTTCCAGACCGCCGCCGAGCTGGCGGAGGCCCTGGAGGTCCAGCGCGACCTGCCCGTGCCGCTCCGCGCCTTCATGCGTCGGGTGCGCTACGTGTCCCAGTCCCACGCCGGCCTGACGCTGCTCGGCGTCCTCGCGCTGGGAGCGCTGATCAGCGCTCTGGTGCGCGGCCAGTGGGGCGAGGCTGGCCTCGCCGGCGGCTTCATCGGGCTCGTGCTCGCCGCCCCCGTCGCCTTCCTCCTGCCCATGACCCGCCGGGTGCTCAAGGCCGGCTATGCCCGCGCGGACATCGTGCAGGCGTTGAGCGCAGACCTGGACCGGCAGTGCGAGGAGCTGGCCTTCGAGTTCGGACGGGACGCGAGCCCGACCGAGCGCATCGCGCACGGGACCGCGTACGCCGGCTTCGGGCTGTTCGGCCTGGGGGCCGCCGTGGGCCTCCTCGGGACCGTGGGCCCCGACCTCGCCGTGGGCACCATGTCGTTGGGGATGCTCACCACGGTGAGCGCCGGGGTCATCGCAGGCCACCGCTACCAGCGGCGTCGCCATCTGGCGGGGGAGCGCTGGCTCAGGTTCTGGAACAGCCGAGTGGGCGCCTGGGCGGCGAGGCTCGCGGGTCTGGGTCTCAAGCGCCTGCCTGCCGGCGCCACACCTGCCTCGGGGCGCACGGAGACGGCCATCGCGATAGCGGCCGACCGACTCTTCCAGAACCTCCCGCAGCCCGCACGGCAGGCCCTCGACGACCTGCCCGACGTCCTGCGGCAGAAGGAACTCCAGACCCTGGAGACGCGGACGTGGATCGCGGAGCTGGATGCCAGCATGGCCGGCGACCACGACGCCCCCCATCGAGAACTTGCCGAGGCTCGTGACGGGGCGCAGCGACGCCTGGCGGAGACCGTCACGGCGCTCGAGACGATCCGGCTCGAACTGCTGCGCCTTCATGAGGGCAGCGGCACCCTGGAGGGCCTCAGGGAGGCACTCGCGGCGGCGCGCGAGATCACTCGGGCGGTGGATCGGTTGCTGGCACGGCGAGGGGAGATGCGGCGGGCGCCGGAGCGGCGAGAGGTGGTGTCTACGGGGGGGTGAGGTTCGCGGCGGCCGCCGCTTCAGCACCCCAAGCACTACCAGGTAGCAACAGTGGCGTGGCGGTCGGCAAGGGCAACCTTGAGGGGTGCAGGCACGTCAGTCATTTCCGCTCCCCACCCGCTGCCTCATCTCCTCGAACCAGTTAAGCACCAGCACCAACTCTCTGCGGCCTTCGACTGGCTCCAACATCACGAACCGCTGATCGTCAGGACTGACCGCGTAGCTATGGTTCATGGGCCCGAGTTGATAGCCTGCCACCGAGAACAGCACGCGCTCCGTCCCCGCTGCAAACGTCGGTCGCGTCGCGACCTCGACCGCCACCAACTCCCGCTCCGCGTTCCGATAGAACAACTCCCGCCCGTTGTGCGCCCACAATGGGTCCGCCCCACCCGCCGTCGACACCTGCCACCTCGCAGCGCCCGCGTTCGGGAAGGGCCGCACGTACACCTCGAAACGGCCCGACTCATCCGAGGCATATGCCAGCCACTGCCCGTCCGGCGACAACGCCGGTGAAATCTCGTCGAACTCGGTCGTCACCAGGGGCACGGCCAGGCTGTCTACCCCGGGCCAAATGGCGTAGACATCGCGGTTCCCATCCTGTGTCGTCATCCGGAAGATCAGCCATCGCCCGTCGGCCGACCAGCTGACCCCTCCGATGTGATACCCCCCTTCGAGATCGAGCAGCAGTATCGCCGACCCGGTGCCGTCCGCCCGCTTCTCCCAGATGTCGTACTGTCCTGCCTGGGTCGACCCGAACGTCACCGCGCGCCCGTCCGGCGTCCACGCTGGCGGCTGGTTCGTTGCCCCTTCGAACGTGAGCCGCGAAAGCGGGCCGCGATCCAGGGTCTTGATCCATATATGCCTGCCCGTGTAGTCCTGACGCTCCATAGACACCGCGAGCCGCGTGCCGTCCGGGGACAGTGCGGGGAAATAGATGTAGCCGCCCGTCCATCCGGGATCGATCTCCTGTGCCACTCCGTCACGATCTACCCATACCGGCCGGGACTGACTTCGCTCGCCCGTACGGTAGACCAGAGTACCCGTTTGCGACAGCGCCAACTCTGCCGCACCGTCGAGAGAAAGCTCCACCCCCTCTAGCAGCGGCGCTGCCGGGCCGGTGAGCGCCAGCTCGTCTTGATCGAACGGTGCTGCCAGCAACACTCCGTCCGACCGGACGTACATCAGGTGCCCGGACACCGCATACCGCGGGTGAAAGCCGCGCACCAGCACCCGCACCTCCCCGGTTGCAAACTCCACCACAGCGACGTCCGCGTCATCCCATTGCCCGCGCCAGATCGCGAACAGCGCCCCTTTCCCGTTGGGCAGGACGTCCACCGCGTTGTGATAGGCTTCACCGCGCGATGTATCGGGTCTGGTCACGACCTCGGACGCACCGCCCGTCGCCGGGACGCGACCGATGCCGCCATCGGCGGACCCGAAGTACACCATCCCGTCGGGTCCCCAGTCACCGCAATGAAACCTCGCGAAGTCAACCAGCGTCACGGGTGGTGCGCCTGCCGTCGAGACCACCTTGAGCTCGCTGCCGCTGAGGAACCCTATGGCCCCACCGTCGGGGGAGAAGAACGGGTCGGCTACACCTTCCGTCCCCACAGGCCCTTTCGTGCCCACAAGCGGGGTGGCATGTAGTTGATCCAGGGACCGCAGCAAGATGTGGGTTCCTCCCTCACGCCGCCCCACGTACGCCAGTCGCGTTCCGTCCGGTGAGAGTGCAACGTCCGTGCCGATGGTGTTGAGAATCTCCTCGCCCTCTGGCATTCGGATGCTCATGCGGGTGACAGTCCTCAGCGGCGCCGGAGTGGGCCGCAGCCAGGCCCAAAGGGGGACACCCGCCACCACCACGAGCAGCGCGGCAAGCACCGCCATCCCAATCGCCAGCCGCTTCCTCGGCACTGCGCGTCGCACTCGCTCGATCGGCCGCGCCTTCTGGGCTGCTACGGGACCGGTGGCAGTCTTGGGCTGGCCCGCGACCGAACCGTCCGCACGCCTGACGGCCTCCGCCACCGCCGCGGTTTCCGCCGCCGGCGCAACGTCGTACTCCTCCTCGAGCCGCTGCGCGAACTTGTCGTAGAACCTGACTGCCGCCGCGCGATCCCCGGCTCTCGCCAACGCCTCGATAAACCGCCGCACCTCACTCTCATCCGTCGCCACCAACAACAACGCGCGCTGGGCCGTCCGCTCGGCCTCCACAAGCCTGCCCGTCTCGATGTGCTCGTGGGCCAACCTCCAGGCCGTGCCCGCCGCGCGCTCCCGCAACCGCACTCGCTCGTCCTCCAGCCAGCGCTCGAATTCCGGAGCCTCAGACACGTACAACCCTCTGAGCAGATCGCCCCGGTATAGCTCCAGCACCCGCTCGTGCTGCCCCGCGTCCATCGCCGCCTCACACGCCACCGCATCGCACCACACATGCGACTCACTCAATGCCACGCCCTCATCCCCGCGGCGCATGATCGCGTCGTCGCCCAGGTGCTGGCGCAACGCGTACAGCATCTGCCGCAGTGCATGACGCGCATGCTCCTGGTCCAGCTCGGGCCAGAACAGCCCGATCAGCGTGTCACGACAGTGGAATCCGCGCGGCGTGGCCAGCGCGAGATAGGTGAGGACGGCAATCCGTTTAGGGTGGGTTACGACGGCGGAGAGGGAGGCACCGTCCACTCTCGTGAGATCCAACGAGCCCAGTGTGCGGAACTCGATCATGGGCCGGACTTCCCGTCATCGCAGCGTTCGCGATGGCCTCTACCCTCGCGGCCGCATGAACACCTCGTAGGGCGGGTAACGGTCCAGCAACTCGAGCGCTTGAGCTCTGTGCCTCCCGGTCATCCAATTACCCCTACTCCACGCCTCTTGGAAGTCCTCGCGCAGCAGCCGCATGGCCTCATCCCGCTCCCCCAGCGCCGCCGCGAGGGAGGCCCGGTTTCCGATCTCGCCCTGGTGCGCCAGCTGGTCGGCGATCGCGCGCGCTCTCATGGTTCCCCAAGACGGGGCGCAAATCTCCCGCTCTGCATCGTGTTGCCCCCGGAGGCAGCAGGGAACCGTGGCCCTGCCAGACACCGAGTTAGATGCATCCTGTTAGATACATCTTGCTGGTGAAGGGTTGCACGCAAGACGGTGGGGTTACGTGCAGAGCGCAGTAGGGTGGTGCCGTGCGGGTGGCGGTCCTCCAGGACTCTTCTGATCCAGAGCGGCGGCTTCAGGGGCCCCAAACCCAATCAGACGTCACCTCAAACGCAATTTCGTGTCATCCGTTGCCGTGTTTGAGGGGCAAAATGTCGGGTCATGACGTCATGTTGTCGACACAGATATCCTGTCTTGCCGTGTTGTTGCGCGAGCAACAGCGCCCCGCGTGGGGCCGCTTGGGGGGGTCTCCTCAATCTCGCTGGCTATCCATTCCCCGTCGTAACTCGTGGACCCGGACGTACCGTGCGCCGAGCTCGTCGGTGACCATCCCAAGCGCGTAGTCCTTTCCGACCTCGAACACCAACAGGTCAGCCGGCGCCACAACTGAGCCCGCTTAGGGCGAGCCGCGACGGCTGAGAGGGAGGCGCCGTCCGCTCCCGTGAGATCCAACGGGCCCAGTGCGCGGAACTCGATCATGGCCTGACCTCCCGTCATCGCAGCGTCATCGAGAGTCGACACTCCCATGACCGCCGGAGTACGCGGGAAACGCAACTTGGCTACACCTCCGGGCGCAGTGATCGGTCGGCAACCAGGCCTGCCAGTCGCTGCGCCCGCTCCCTCGGAAGGAGGAGGTGGCGATGCCAGCGCTTCGCAACTCCGGTATCATGCTCGCGGCTTCGCTTACCACAGCGGCCTGCTTCTCCACGACCGCAGGAGGGCACAGCGGCCTCGTCGCTCCCGACACCGGCGTGAGCGTACTCTACGTCTCCAACTCGCAGGACGCGCCGGTCAAGATCGATCTGTTGCGAGACGGCACCGTAACGCGGCTCGGAACCGTCCCGGCCCACACCCGACGGGCGTTTGAACTCCTCTTGCCATTCTACGCCGGCAAAGTCGATGCGCGGCTCCGGGCGACGTCCATGGCGCCCGGAGCACCGTCGGTACAGTACACCGTGACCTTCTGGGCGGATCGCGAATTCGAATTCCACGTGGCGTCCCAACTCAGACGATCAAGGGTCAGGAGGCCGCGGGACAGGTGGCCGAGCGGCTGAAGGCACGCGCCTGCCTGGCAGCTACTTCGACACGTCGGCCAGATCCGAGAGCTTTCGGAGCTGGACGCTCGCGTCGTTCTCGACGTTCTGTTGGAGCCACCCTAGATGTCCAGCACCGTAGACCACAAGGATCCGGTCGTCGGGTGACGTGATCAGCGCACGGATGTTCCGATAAATCCGGATGTTCCTCTCGAACCAGCGTGCGATGAGGTCGGGGCCGGCATAGTCATAGGGATCCCCGAAGGGCACAAAGGCGTAGTACCCTGCCACATCCTGCGCCACCTTCGCATCCGAGTTCATGTACACGAGCGTCTCGAGCACGGTGTGGGAGCGCAGGAACTCACCTTGCCGTTCGACCCGGGCGGCTGTGACGGCCCGGAGGGAGTCGAACGGCGCCTCGAGACCGTTGGCCTTCGCGTAGTTGAGCACCCGGAAGTAGGGGAACTCGCCGTCCTCATCGACGGGATAGATAGTCTCGTGGCCCAGCTCCTTTGCGAGCCGGAAGCCGATCTGGTCGGTCTCGTTCCGCGTGAGCGTGTACTCGCCCGAGAGATACTCGCCGTACCGCTCCGGGATCCGCCGACGGCCGACCCGAGACTCGACCGCAACCTTCGTCGGGCGGAAGCGCCGGAGAACCTCCATCAGCTCCGTGATTTCGCGTTGCCGTGTGGCCGACAGGACGTCGTCCACCTCCATGTTGTGGACGTCCAGTCCGGGGCTCGCCATGTGGTAGGTCCCGACAATCAGGATTTCCGGACGTACCGGCGATTCGGCGTGAAGCGGCTCGGTGCCCGCACGGGCTGCGGGACTCTGCGCCGGCAATTCCTGCGAGAACGCGGGAACCGAAATGAATGACACGAGACTGACAGCAGCAATAGTCGCCTTCGATCGCATCGTCGATCGTCCTCCTGATATGGCCCGTTGGCTGGGGCGCAGGGCACGGGAATCCACAGATAGGACAGACCTGCGCCCAAAATGGTTGCGGCGGCACACCGCCCGATCGGCTCACGGCTCGGCGCACCGGCACGACCGTGAGGTGTCCATCGCCTTTCTCGGTAGCGGCATTCGCTCTGGCCGGGGCGAGGAGGCCCGCACTGTCGACGTCGCCCCGACACTAGCGTGGCTCGCCGGTCTCCGGGTGCCGGCCACCGTTGAAGGGAGGGTATTGGACGTCGGCGCCGGGCGGGGAGCAGCGGCCCGATGATGACCGCGGCCTGGCGTCTACTATGGGAGGGACGTTCGGGAACAATGGGGCGGCATACGGCGTAGCATGATCACCGGTGGCGCCGAACGGCGCGCCAACGAAACCACAGTAGAAACGGGAGGGGCGATGAAACGACGCGCGTTGGGATTGCTGGTGGCAGCGGCGGCCGTCGCGTGTACGGATGGCGTGACGGGACCTGAGGAGCTGAGCGGCGTGTACGTGTATCAGGCCACGGATTCGACCGGCACGCTCCTGCTCACCGGTACACTCCAGATCCTGTTCCACGACGATTCGTCGGTCACCGGCAGCTGGGTGATCGAACGGACACCAGACGCAGAGACCGACACCGAGGTTGGCCCGCAGGTCGGCGAGGGAACGCTGCAGGGTCAGTTGAGTGCCGAGGACCTCGTTCTGGACTTGAACCCGGGCGTCGCGGACGCCAACGTCTTCTTGGCGGGCGCCCTGGTGCGGGGGAGCCCGGCGCCCCGACTCGAAGGAGATTGGAGCTACTCCACGCTTGCGGGGGCGGTCGCCGCGGGCCACTTCATAGCGACCAGGCTGCCATCGAATATGGAGTAGCAGGCCTTCAGTATGCCGCGCCACGAATAGCCGGAAGCGTCGCCAAAGCCAATCGAGCAAGCGCCGACAGGCCCCGATGCCTTGTGAGAGTATCGAGCGACCGCCGCCGGCGGTGGTCCTTGCGCGAGGGGCTGGCACGACGGCGCACGTGCGGCTGTCGATCGCTGTCGGTTGAGACCGCTTCAACCCACAGTCTCACACATCGCCCGGCTTGACCCCCCACCCCTAACCCACTTTCTTTCAATCGTTTAAGGCCTTCCCGGACAGGTGGCCGAGCGGCTGAAGGCACGCGCCTGGAGAGCGGAGCGGGCCGGGCCGAAATCGCGACATCCTGTCACACTTCCCGCGATCGACCGCACGATCTGTCACAGTTCCCCACCCTGGACATCACGACCCGGCACATCTGATCGACACCTCTACCTGCTCTCCAGGAACGGACAGCGGGAGTAGGTCAACACCGCCCGCTCCCCGGCCATCGGCTCGGACCCGAAGAAGCACGCGGACGTGGGGGCATGCGCTACCGCCTCCTCGAGCCCACCGGGGATAACCGGAGGTACGAACCTCATTGCATTATATTATACCAAGTGGTATGGTATAATGTGCCTCACCGGACCTGGGAGGAAGCGATGGTGCCGTCCCGAGACCCGTCAGCCGTCACGGCGGCGCTGTCCCGAAACGTGAGAGCCGCTCGGCTCGGCGAGCGTCTCACGCTGGAGGCCCTGGCAGCGCGAGCCGGCATCAGCAAGGGAATGTTGGTGCAGATCGAACAAGGGCGCACGAATCCAAGCTTGGCGACGCTCTGCCGCCTGGCAAACGCCTTGGGTGCCTCCCTTCCCCAGCTGCTGGACGTCGGGCCACCCGCAGCAGTGCAGGTCGTGCATCGAGATGACAATGTCGTGCTCTGGAAGGGCAAGCGTGGAGGCGAAGGACGCTTGCTGGCAGCATCCAAGGGGCCCCGGTCACTGGAACTCTGGGAGTTCCACCTCGCTCCCGGCGAGGCGCACAAGGCCGATCCGCAACCGCCTGGGACCGTCGAAATGGTCTGCGTACTCGCGGGCCATCTCACCATGCGAGTCGAGGACGAGAGCGTCCAAGCCCCCGCAGGTGACACGGTCGTGTTCCGCCCCGATCGAGACCACGAGTACCGCAACGCGGGAACCGAGTGGGTGCACATGATGATCGCCAACGTCGAGCCAGTACAGACGTGAGCCCCGCAGATCCCACTTCCGGACCAGTGGGGAGCGCTTTCATCACGCGCCGGACGTCGGAGGGATGATCAATGATTCAGACATTTGGCAGTGCGAGAGGTCTGCTGGTCGGGCTCGTCGTTGCTGCGGCCTTCTCGATGGGTGGCGGGAGCCAGCAAAGCGGGATGATGGAAGATATAGACCGGATCCTCGCCGGGTCGTTCGACCCGAACGAACCCGGCGCGGCGGTCATCGTGGTGAGAGACAGCTCCGTCATCTTCAGAAAAGGGTACGGTCTCGCAGATCTGGAACTCGGCGTTCCGGTTCACCCCGGCATGGTGTTTCGGATTGGATCGGAAACCAAGACCTTCACGGCCGTGGCGGTCATGATCCTCGCCGAACGGGGAGTGCTGTCGCTGGACGATGCCATACGGGCGCATCTCCCGGCCCTGCCAGTACGTTTCGATTCCGTCTCGATCCGGCAGCTCCTGAGCCACACGTCCGGGGTCCCGGATCTCTTCGCCGAGCCGTACTACGATCTCATGGAGGAGAAGTTCTTCGCATTGGTCAACGATGAGGTGGGCACAGATGAGTTCCTGGATCTGTTCATTCACCTCGATTTCGACTTCGCGCCGGGCTCCGCCTTCCGCTACAGCAACGCCGGGTATTACCTGCTCGGTCGGCTCATCGAGCGTACGAGCGGAGTCACCTACTCCCAGTTCCTCTCCGAAACCATCTTCGAACCGTTGCAGCTTGAGAACACGCGCTACTACAGCAACGTGGACGTCATTTCAGGGCGCGTGCCAGGGTATCTCGATGACGACAGCGTTTTCATCCGGAACCCTTACAGCAGCTTGTCAGGCTCGATCTTGTATGCTGCGGGCGGTCTGTTGTCGTCAGTTGACGATCTTGCCCGCTTCCATCTCGGGCTGCACAGCGGTGAACTGCTGGACCCTGAAAGCACAAGGGCGCTGTTCACGCCAGAAACGCGAGGAGTGTTGTCAGGCACGACCCAATACGGGCTTGGGATCTTCATTGGACGATTGAAAGGGAGAACCACCTACTGGCATGGCGGGGATGCGTACGGGTTCCACACGTCGAGTTTCTATCTTCCCGGTCAGCGGGTCTTCGTGGCCATCCTGTCCAATAACCCACGGAAGACGACTCGCGTCCTCGATCCCATGGCAAAGCGGATCGCAGCCGTCGTTGTCGGTGACCCTTTTCCAGGGTGCGCGCCGGGCACCCTTGGACCAGCCGCGCTGGCGCGGGTAGAGGGAACGTACCAAATCAGTGAAGCGAACACCCGGACGGTAATCGTCGAAGGAACCCGTATCTACACACAGCGCAATGGCGGCACGAGGTTTGAGGTCTTCCCGGTGTCCGCAGACACGCTGTGCTATCCGTCGAGTCTGAGCTACATCACGTTCGAAGAGGATGAAGAGGGCAATGTTGCCGGAATGGTCATGCATCGGGAGACAGGAGAGGACGAATCCGCGTGGAAGCAACGGTGAGCCGGACCGATGGCGGCGCAGCACGTTCGGAACAGATGGCGCAGATTCAGTAGGGACGGGGAGGAACTCGGGGAGAGGTTGCGGGGAATACGGCCAATAACCACAGGACGTTCGGCAGCCGATCGCTGTCGCTTGAGCCCGCTTCACCCGACCGTCTCGCACATCGCCCGGCTTGACCCCCCACCCCTAACCCACTTTCTTTCAACCGTTTAAGGCCTTCCCGGACAGGTGGCCGAGCGGCTGAAGGCACGCGCCTGGAGAGCGCGTGAACGGGTTCCCGTTCCGTGGGTTCGAATCCCACCCTGTCCGTTGCACCACAGCGGGGAGTGGTTGTGCGGTGGATGGCGCCCAACGGATGCTCAGATCCCGGCTACTCGCCGGGGGTGGGCGGGCTCATTCCCGAACGTGACACCCCCTCTCGGAACAGCCGATTCCCCGTCGCTGCGGCGCCCCACCGCGCCGCTCGCGGTGCACAATCGCCCTCCCGACCGCCGCCGCGAGAACATAGTGGTCCCGCGATAAAGACTTCTTCACGAATCCTTTCTATTTCACAGCGCTACAAGGGTTTATACATTTCTCCTGTCATGCGGACGAGGTGCCGCAATGGATGGGAGGGGCGGAGTGCCAGGCTAATGCGACTGCTTTCGAGCGGCGCGCCCGATAGTCCTACCGGACGCACTCCGTCTCGGCACGCCAACGAGCGAACTCAGCGCTCGGATCCGAGCGAGAGTGCGATATGACTCAAACATCCCCCGCGAAGGCCCCCGCCAAGAAGAAGGCCAAGAAAGCCGTCAAAAAGGCCAAGGGCCCCAAGATCATCAAGGTGCCGGAGCACACCGTGGAGGTGGTCTCCGACTCTGGCGAGGGCGCGCAGCGCTGCGGCCAGATCTTCGGACGCGTCTCGGCCCGCATGGGCAACGGGGTGTGGACCGTGGAGATCATCCCCGCCGAGATCCAGCCGCCGGCGCGCACGCCACCCAGCGCGAGCGGCAACCGCATCCGCCTCGGCACCAAGACGGTGACCAACTGGGGCGACGCGGCGAACCTCGTGGTGGCGTTCAACGAGCAGGTGCTGCTGCACCGCTTCCGTCAGGGGGCGCTCGCCGACGGCGCGATCATCCTCATCGAGGCCATGTGGGAGAAGCACGAGGACGAGGACATCCGCAAGGAGTGGAAGGCGGCCATGAAGGAGATGGAGGGCCACAACCTGCGGTTCATCAAGGTCCCGATGGAGGAGCAGTGCCTCACCCTCATCGAGAACCCGCGGCGCGGCAAGAACATGTTCGCGCTGGGGATGCTCTCGTACGTGTATTACCGGGACCTCGACCGGGTACGCCGCCAGATCGAGAGCGACTTCAGCAAGAAGGCCCGGGAGGTGATCGACGCGAACCTCGCGCTCTTGCAGCTGGGCTACCACTGGGCCGAGAAGCACCTCGACTTTCGCGTCGAGATTCCGATCGAGAAGCCCGACAAGCCGATGGTCGTGATGAACGGCAACCAGGCCATCGCCATCGGGGCCATAGCCTCGGGCATGGAGCTGTGCGCGATGTACCCCATCACGCCGGCGACCTCGGCATCGCACTACCTGAGCGACATCTTCGAGGACCACGGCGGCATCGTGCATCAGGCCGAGGACGAGATCGCCGCCGCGGGGGTGGCGATCGGAGCTTCCTTCGCCGGCAAGGTGGCCTTCACGATCACGTCGGGGCCGGGTCTCGCACTGAAGACCGAGTTCATCGGTCTGGCGGTGATGACGGAGGTGCCGCTCGTGGTGGTGGACGTGCAGCGCGGAGGGCCGAGCACCGGACTGCCGACCAAGGTGGAGCAGGCGGACCTGCTGGCCTCCATCTTCGGGCAGCCGGGCGACGCGCCCCACGTGGTGCTGGCCCCGGCGACCATGGAGGAGTGCTTCCTCTGCATGACCACCGCGCGGCGCATCGCCGAGGCGTTCCGCACCGTGGTGATCGTGCTGACCGACGCCAACCTCGCCACCGGCGTGCAGCCGTTCCCGCGCCCCGAGGTGACCAGCGAGTGGATCGCCCACCCGGTGGACCTCTCGCCGGCGCCCGAAGGAACGCGCCCCTACGAGTGGGACCCGCGCACCGGCCTTTCCAGGCGGTTCATCCCGGGCCAGCTGAACGGGATGCACACCCTCACCGGTCTGGCCCACGACGAGGGCAGCAAGGTGGCCTACGCCCCGGACATCAACCAGCGCGGCTGCGAGATGCGCAGCCGCAAGATGGCGGTGTTCCAGCAGACGCTAAAGCCGCCCTGGGTGTACGGCCCCGACAAGGGTGACCTGCTGGTCGTGGGTTGGGGCAGCACCAAGGGCGCCATCCAGGAGGCGGTGGACCGCGCGCGGGCCGAGGGACTCTCGGTCTCGTCGCTGCACCTGCGGTTCCTCTCGCCGTTGCCGCCCGGCCTGAAGCAGATCTTCAAGAAGTTCAAGAAGGTGATGACGGTCGAGATCAACTACAGCGACGAGGCAGACGCACCGTTCATCACCGACGAGAACCGGCGGCGCGGGCAGCTCACCTTATTGCTGCGGTCCCACACGCTGGTGGACCTGGACTGCTGGGGCCGCGTGCCGGGTGAGCCGCTGCGCCCCGGCATGATTCTCGAAGCCATTCGCGGCCACATGCCGCATGGAGCCAAGAAATGATACAGTTTGGCGGATGCTCGCTGCTCGGTAGCGGCATCGAAGAAGACGACCGCTCCTGGAGCATGCAGGATTACGAGGGCGCCATCGCCAGGTGGTGCCCCGGGTGCGGCGACCATGCGGTGCTGACCGCCGTGCAGCGCCTGCTGGAAGACGAGCAGCTCCCCCCGGAGCAGACCGTGTTCGTGTCGGGGATCGGCTGCTCCAGCCGCTTCCCCCACTACCTGAAGACCTACGGGTTCCACGGGCTGCACGGGCGCGCGCTCCCGGTGGCGACCGGGATCAAGCTGCGCCGGCCCGAGCTGCACGTGTTCACGGTGATGGGCGACGGCGACTGCTGCTCCATCGGGGGCGGGCACTGGCTCCACACGACCCGCTACAACCCCGACATGGTCGCCATCATGCTCGACAACGGGGTGTACGGACTGACCAAGAACCAGACCTCGCCCACCAGCCCGCTGGGGCTCAAGAGCTACACGCAGCCGCGCGGCGCATTCCTCCCGGGCATGAACCCGATCGCCACCACGCTGGGCATCACGAACGCCTCCTTCGTGGCGCAGACGGGGGATTGGCTGCCGGATCACATCTACGAGACGGTCAAACGGGCGTACCACCACAAGGGCTTCTCGTTCATCCGCATCCTGCAGCGCTGCCCGGCGTACACCGATCACCTCTTCGCCGACGCGATGCGCGACCCCAGCCGGATCGAGCTGCTGGTTCATCCCAACGGGATCAGTGTGCCGGAGCTGGAGGGGATCTACAAGAACCACACGTACCACGATCCCGCCGACCTGACGAACGGGTTCCGGCTGGCGCAGGAGGACGGCCGGTTCCGGCTCGGCCTGTTCTACCAGAATGAGGACCTGCCCGTGTATGAAGAGGTGCGTGCGGTGCCGCTCAAGTCGGCGGAAGAGAAGCTGGAGATTCTCAACAAGGAGCTCGACCGCTATGCCGTCTGACAAACGGGTGGCACTGGCGATGCAGGCGCTGGCCCCGAAGCGCGACGCCTTTCGGTCGGCGCTGGGCAATACGGTGGAACAGGTGCAGGGATTCCTCGACGAGCACAAGTCGTCGGAGAACGGCGGCACGGGCCACCTCGAGGCCGAGCTGGGCCCCTTCGCCGCCGGCCGCATCGACGTGGACAAGCTCGCAACACTGTTCTCCAGCGAGGTGTCGCTCGACACGCTCACGGTGGAGACGATCGCGAAGGCCCGCGACACGATGGCCGAGCTCACCGAGCGGAACTCCGACCTCTTCCTGGTGGACGTGAAGCCGGGCGGCTGCCTGCACGACGCGGTGGAGAAGGCGCTCGAGGAGATCGGCCGCGCCTTCGGCGCGGTGCGCATCTTCGAGCTGACCCGCTCGGGGAGCCTCCAGGGCAACGAGCACGCCCGCTCGCTGGGCGCCTTCCCGTTCGACCGCTGGAGCCGCGGCGAGCGGCGCCTGGCACCGCCCCTGGTGGTGACGGTGGACGGGGCCGACCTGGCGGCTGCCGGACTGGCCGAGTTCCTCGACGGCAGCCAGAAGATCGTGCTGGTCGTGCGTGGGCCCTGCGCCCCTGCCCCGCTGGTGCGGCTCATCACGCCGGGCGTTTTCGTGACGCAGACCGCCGAGCCGAGCGAGATCGAGCGGATGGCGGCGTACGATGGCCCGGGGATCGCGGCGCTGGTTCCCGAGTCGGCGGCGCGCTTCGTGCACGACCCGAGCGCCGGTGCGGAAGCGTGGCAGCGCGTCTCGCTGAGCCACGTACCGGAGAAGGAGCCCAAGCAGTCGGTGGGCGGCCTCTCCGGCTTCCAGCAGGCGCAGGAGCTGCGCCAGCTCGTGGCGCTGGCGAAGCAGCCGCCTGCGGCTGCGGCAGTGGCGGGCGAGGCAGCCGCGGGTACGGCACCCCTGGAGGACCCGGTGGACAAGCTGGCCGCGTGGCTCCTCACGCAGGCCGACCTGTCGGACGTCGAGTGAGGGGCTAGCCCGTGGACGTCGGCACGATCCTGCTCTCGGTCCTGATCCTCGGCGGCGTGGGGCTCACCTTCGCCGCGCTGATCACCCTCACCCACAAGAACTTCTGGGTGTGGGAGGACCCGCGCATCGAAGGAGTGGTGGACCTGCTGCCCGGCAGCAACTGCGGGGCGTGCGGCCAGGCGGGGTGTCACGCGTTCGCCGAGGCGTTGATCGGGGGCAAGGTGCAACCCGCCACCTGCACCGTGATGGGGGCCGACGACATCACGGACGTCGCGGACTACCTCGGCGTGGAGGCGGGGGAGGCGAACAAGCGCGTGGCCCGCCTGCTGTGCGCCGGCGGCAGCAACGTGGCGCTGCAGCAGGCCGACTACATCGGGCTGGAGACCTGCAAGGCGGCCGCGGCCGTGGCCGGCGGCGGCAAGGGCTGCACCTGGGGCTGCATCGGCCTGGACGATTGCGAGGTCGTGTGCGACTTCGACGCGATCTACATGAACGCCTGGGGCCTGCCGGTGGTGATCCCCGACAGGTGCACGGCGTGCGGTGACTGCGTGGAGGCGTGCCCCAAGGATCTGTTCGAGCTGATGCCCCTCGAGCACAAGCTCATCGTGCAGTGCAAGAGCCTGCTGGAGGGCGAGGAAGCGGAAGAGCTGTGCCAGGTAGCGTGCAACGCCTGCGGGCGCTGCGCGGCCGACGCACCCGAGGTGGTGCGGATGGAAAATGGGCTGGCGGTGGTGGACTACGACAAGAATGAGCTGGCGAGTCCGGCGGCCATCGAACGGTGTCCGACCGGCGCCATCGTCTGGGTCGAGGGCATGCAGACCTTCGAGATCCCGCGACCTTCTGAAGAGGTAGCTGCCTGATGTTCAAGAACAAGAACGACCGACCTCCCGAGCCGAGATACCCGGGCGTCCCGACGCAGAACGACGGCACCGGAGCCGTCGTGCAGATGGAGACCGATGCCAGCGAAGGGGCGGGCGCCTATCCCATCACGCCGTCGACACAGATGGGCGAAGGGTGGGCGGCCGCTGTCGCCGCCGGGAAGACCAACGTGAACGACCGCCGGCTCATCTTCTTCGAGCCGGAGGGCGAGCACGCCGCGGCAGCAGTAACCGCGGGGATGAGCATGGTGGGCCTCCGGGCCACCAACTTCTCGAGCGGCCAGGGCATCGCCTACATGCACGAGTCGCTCTATGCGGCGGCCGGCAAGCGGCTCACCTACGTGCTCAACATCGGGGCGCGCGCCATGACGAAGCACGCCCTGAACGTGCACTCGGGCCACGACGACTATCACGCGATCGACGACACGGGCTTCTTCCAGCTGTTCGCGAAGGACGCGCAGGAGTGCGCCGACCTGAGCCTGATCGCCCACAGGATCGCCGAGCTGTCGCTCAACCCCGGCGCGCTGGCGCAGGACGGCTTCCTCACCACGCACGTGATCGAGTCGATGAACATGCCCGAGCGCGAGCTGGTGAAGGAGTACCTGGGCGACCCCTCGGACATCATCGACTCGCCCACCCCGGCGCAGCGCTGGGTGTTCGGCGAGAAGCGGCGCCGCATCCCCGAGATCTTCGATCTCGATTACCCCGCCATGCTGGGCACCGTCCAGAACCAGGACAGCTACATGCAGGGCGTAGCGGCGCAGCGGCCCTTCTACTTCGATCACGTGGTCGAGTTCGCCGACCAGGCGATGGAGGAGTACGAGCGGCTCACCGGGCGACGCTACCGGCGCGCCATGGGCTACCGGCTGGAGGACGCCGAATACGTGATCGCCGGGCAGGGCTCGATAGTCGCCAACGCCGAGGCGGTGGCGGACTACCTGCGCGAGTCGCGCGGCCTCAAGGTGGGCGTGCTGAACGTGACCATGTTCCGGCCCTTCCCGGCCGACGTCATCACGCAGCTGCTCAGGCGCAAGAAGGCGGTCGCCGTGCTGGAGCGCCTGGACCAGCCGCTGGCGGTGGACCAGCCGCTGTTGCGCGAGATGCGGGCGGCGGTGAACAAGGCGCTGGAGAACGGGCGCGCCAACGGCAAGCTTCCCTACCCCGAGATCGCGACCTGCCTGTCGGACGACGCACCGGAGTTCTTCTCCGGGTCGTACGGCATGGGGAGCCGCGACGTCCAGCCCGGCGACATCATCGCCGCGGTGGACAACATGCTGCCTGACGGCAAGCGGGTGCGGCAGTTCTACCTGGGCATCGACTTCGTGCGCGAGGGCACCAAGCTGCCCAAGCTCCAGATCTGGCAGGAGGAGCTGCTCGAGGCCTACCCCGACGTGGCGGACCTGTCGCTCCCGATGACCGAGGACATCGACCTGATGCCCGAGGGCTCGACTTCGATCCGCATCCACTCCATCGGCGGGTGGGGCGCCATCACCACGGGCAAGAACCTGGCGCTGACGGCGGCCGACCTGTTCGGGATGTACATCAAGGCCAACCCGAAGTACGGCTCCGAGAAGAAGGGGCAGCCCACCACGTTCTACGCCACGCTGGCGCACGCGCCGATCCGGCTCAACTGCGAGCTGAAGCACGTGAACGTGGTGCTGTCACCCGACCCCAACGTGTTCCGCCACTCCGATCCGCTGGCCGGGCTCTCCGAGGGCGGGGTGTTCGTGATCCAGCATGACGGCACGGCGGAGGACCTGTGGGATAGCCTCCCCGCAACGGCGCACCAGACGATCAAGGAGAAGAAGCTCCACGTCCACTTCCTGAACGCCTTCAAGATCGCCACCGATGAGGCGACCGACCCGGAGCTGCGCTACCGCATGCAGGGCGCCGCCTTCATGGGAGCGTTCTTCCACGTCTCCGGACTGGCCGAGCGCGAGGAGACCACCGAGGAGCAGCTGTTCGAGGGCATCCGCCGGCAGCTGCAGTACAAGTTCGGGCACCTGGGCGAGCGAGTGGTGGAGGACAACGTCCGGGTGATCCGGCGTGGCTACGACGAGACCCAGACGGTGGACGTCGCGGCGCTGAGCGTCCGCCAGGACGAGCTGGGGCGCGTGCCGCAGATGCCCGCCATCCTGGACGGCACCGGCGTGCGCGACGGCATCGCCAACCCCGGCCGGTTCTGGGAGCAGGTGTGCTACGTGTACAAGACCGGCGACGACGGCATCGCCGATCCGTTTGCAGCCCTCTCGGCCATGCCGGCGGCCACCAGCTCGATCCGCGACATGACCGACGTGCGGTTCGAGGTGCCGGAGTTCATCGCGGCCAACTGCACGGGGTGCGCGCAGTGCTGGACCCAGTGCCCCGACTCGGCGATCCCCGGCGTGGTGAACCAGATCGACGAGGTGTTGCAGGCCGCGATCCGGACCGTATCGAACGGCCGCTCCTTCGACCGGCTGAACCAGATCTCGAAGCACCTGTCGAACGAGTCGCGCAAGATCATGAAGGGCGTGCCCTTCACCACGTTCGGAGAGGTGCTGTCGCAGGCCTACAAGAACGTCACCGAGAAGCTGAGTCTCGACCCCGAGCGGCGCGCGGCGCTGGATGAGGAGTTCGCACCGGTCTACTCGGCGATGGCCGACTTCCCGCTGGCCAAGACCGCGCCGTTCTTCGACGTACCCGAGTCGCAAGAGAAGGGCACGGGCGGGCTGCTCTCCATCACGGTCAACCCCGACACGTGCAAGGGGTGCAACATCTGTGTCGAGGTCTGCCCCGACAACGCCCTCGTGACGGTCAGCCAGACCGACGAGATCGTCGAGCGGCTCAAGCGCAACTGGAAGCTGTGGGACAACCTGCCCGACACGGACGACCGCTACATCAACGTCGCCAACCTCGAGGAGGGGATCGGCGTGTTGTCGTCGCTCCTCCTCAAGAAGGAGAACTACAGATCGATGGTGGGCGGCGACGGCGCCTGCATGGGCTGTGGCGAGAAGACGGTTATCCACTTGGTGCTCTCGGCGGTGAACGCGCTGATGCTGCCGCGGGTCGAGAAGTACGTGGCGAAGCTGGACGACCTGATCCGGCAGCTCGACGAGAAGGCCCGCACGATCCTGGCCTCCGACGCCGACCTCTCCAAGCTCGGCGTGGCCGAGGGCAAGATCGACCTGCCACTGGAGGACCAGAAGCAGCAGGCCGTGGCCCGCATCTCCAAGATGATCGACGCGCTGAAGGACCTGCGCTGGCGCTACACCGAGGGGCCCACCAGCAAGGGCCGGGCGACACTGGGGATGACCAACGCCACGGGCTGCTCGTCGGTGTGGGGCAGCACCTATCCGTACAACCCCTACCCCTTCCCCTGGGTGAACCACCTGTTCCAGGACGCGCCGTCGGTGGCCATCGGCATCTTCGAGGGCCACATGCGCAAGATGGGCGACGGCTTCGTGGCGGTGCGCCGCGCCGAGCTGGAGCTGGCCGGCGAGTACGACCCCGCGGTGCACGAGCCGTTCTTCCAGATGTTCGAGTGGCGCCAGTTCAACGACGAGGAGTTCGGCATGTGCCCGCCCATCTTCGCGACGGGCGGCGACGGCGCCATGCTCGACATCGGGTTCCAGAACCTGTCTCGCCTGCTCGCCTCCGGTAAGCCGGTGCGGGTAATCGTGCTGGACACCCAGGTCTACTCCAACACCGGCGGCCAGGCGTGCACCAGCGGCTACTACGGCCAGGTGAGCGACATGGCGGCCTACGGTAAGGCGCAGCACGGCAAGGAGGAGACGCGCAAGGAGATGGCGCTGCTGGCCGTGGCCCACCGCAACGCGTTCGTGCTGCAGTCGTCGCAGGCCTCGCCACCGCACCTGCTGGGCGGCGTGCTCAAGGGCCTGCAGTCGCGCTACCCGGCGGTGTTCGCGCTGCACAGCCCCTGCCCGCCGGAGCATGGGCTGGGCGACGACCAGGCGCCCGACGCGGCCAAGCTCTCGCTCGAATCACGGGCCTACCCGCTCATGCTGTACGATCCGACCGAGGGCACCAAGCTGGCTGAGCGGCTGAGCCTGGACGGCAACCCGTCGGTGAGCGAGACGTGGCCCGAGTACGACCTCACCTACCTGGATGAGGAGGGCAACGAGCAGACCAAGACGCTGCCCGTGACCATCGCCGACTGGGCGGCCACCGAGGCGCGCTTCAAGAAGCACTTCACCAAGGTTCGGGCCGACGCGCCGCCCGATGACTTCATGCCGTTCCATGAGTACATCGGGCGTCCGCCGGCGGACCGCGAAGGCGTAACACCGTTCGTCTACGTGCTCGAGGCCGACAAGAAGCTCGGGCGGCTCGCCGTCTCGAGCGAGATGGTGGAGCTCGCAGAGGACCGCATCGAGGTGTGGAACCTGCTCAAGGAGATGGCCGGCGAAGCCGAGGTCGAGGCCGAGGAACTCGCCGACTTCGAGCAGGAGGCCGCGCAGATCCGGGCCGAGTACGAGGCGAAGATCATCGACCTCAAGCAGAAGTTCCCGCAGGTCATCGCCCGGCGCCTGGCAGAGGGCCTGGTGCGCGCGGGCAACGGCCAGCAGACCGTGGACGACCTGCTCAGCAAGGTGCGGGGCATGGAGGGCCTCACCCCGATCACCACCGACATGGTGGCGGGGTTCGGGGCGGTGGCAGCGCCGGCAGCGGAGCCGGCTCCCGCGGGTGACGGTGGCACCGCAACGGCGGTGGCGGAAGCGCCGGCCGCGGTCGCGGCACCCCCCGTGGAGGAAGAGGAAGCGCTCGTCCTGGAACCGTACATCGACACCGCGCGGTGTACGACCTGCGACGAATGCACCAAGCTCAACAAGCGCATGTTCGCCTACAACGAGAAGAAGCAGGCATACATCAAGGACCCCAAGGCCGGCACCTTCAAGGAGCTGGTGATGGCAGCGGAGCGGTGTCCCGTGCGGATCATCCATCCGGGCAACCCGTTCAACAAGAAGGAGAAGGACCTCCAGAAGTGGATAAAGCGGGCCGAGCCCTTCAACTAGCCTGAAGACGCCATGGCCCACCGCACGAGGTTCCGCCACGGGGTTCACCCGCCGGAGCTGAAGGAGCTGACCGCCGGTATCCCGATCCGGCGCATGCCCTTCCCCGACGAGGTCGTGCTCCCGTTGTCGCAGCACACGGGGAAGCCGGCCAAGCCCATCGTGCAGGTGGGCGACAAGGTGGAGCGGGGCGACATGGTCGGGGAAGCCGACGGGTTCATCTCCTCGCCGATTCACGCCTCGGCCGCCGGGACCATCGAGGAGGTGGGGCTCTGGCCCCACCCGCTGGGCAGCTACGAGCCGGCCGTGCGCATCCGCGTGGAGACCTTCTCGGCGCAGGTGCCGCGGCCGCGACTCATCCCCGACTGGGAAGGCCTCTCCCGCGAGCAGCTCATCGAGGCGGTACGCCACGCCGGCGTGGTCGGGCTGGGCGGCGCCGCGTTCCCCACACACGTGAAGCTGCAGCCCCCCAAGGATCAGCACGTCGACACGATCCTGATCAACGGGGCGGAGTGCGAGCCGTATCTCACGACCGACCACCGCACCATGGTCGAGTACCCCGAGCGTGTGCAGCTCGGGGTGCGGCTCATGATGCGGTGTCTCGGCGTGAGCCGGGCGATGATCGGCATCGAGAAGAACAAGCCCGACGCGATCGAGCGGATCCGCGCTACGCTCCCCACCGACATCGACGTCACGGTCCACCCGCTCACCGTGAAGTATCCGCAGGGCGCCGAGAAGATGCTGATCGACGCGCTGCTCGACCGCGAGGTACCCTCGGGCGGGCTGCCGATGAACGTGGGGGTGGTAGTGCACAACGTGGCCTCGGTCGCCACCATCGCCGAGGTGTTCGAGACGGGGTTGCCGCTCATCGAGCGGATCGTGACGGTGACGGGCTTCGGCGTGAAGCGGCCGTCCAACCTGATCGTGCCGGTGGGGACGAAGACCCGTGACCTGCTCGACGCCTGCGACGGACTCACCGACGACGCCCGCGAGGTGGTGTTCGGCGGCCCGATGATGGGCACGGCCGTGGCCGACCTCGACGCCCCGATCCTCAAGGGGACCACCGGCGTCGTGGTGCTCACCCGGCGCGACGTGAAGCCACAGGAGTCCTATCCCTGCATCCGCTGCGGCCACTGCCTCGACGCCTGTCCCGTGTTCCTCAACCCACAGCAGCTGGGCAAGCTCGCCATGGCGGAGCGGTGGGAGGAGATGGAGCAGGAGCACCTGCTCGACTGCATGCTGTGCGGCTGCTGCAGCTACACGTGTCCCTCCAACATCCCGCTGTCACAGCTCTTCGCCATGGGCAAGGCGGCGCTCAGCAAGGTGAAGGCCGCATGACCACGCCCCGCTTCCTGATCACGGCGGCGCCGCACCTCGCCCAGAGGGACTCGACACCCAAGATCATGTGGCACGTGGTGCTGAGCCTGCTGCCCATCGTGGGGGCGTCGATCTACTACTTCGGTCCCAGCGCCTTCCTGGTGACCGGGGCGGCCACGGCCGGGTGCCTGCTCACCGAGTGGATCTTCGGCAAGAAGGGCACGCTGTGGGACGGCTCGGCGATGATCACGGGCCTGCTGCTGGGCTTGATCCTGCCGGCAGGCATTCCACTATGGACGGCCTTCGTGGGCGGCGCGTTCAGCATCGGGTTCGGCAAGATCGTGTTCGGCGGGCTGGGGCAGAACATCTTCAACCCGGCGCTCTTGGGGCGGGCGTTCCTGCAGGCGGCCTTCCCGGTGGCCATGACCACCTGGCCGGTGATCCGCGAGAACTGGTGGGCGCTGCGGGGCGACAACTTCGCCCTGCCGCTGATGAGCGGCGAGGAAGTGGACGTGCTCACTGCGGCCACGCCGCTGGGACTCATGAAGTTCGAGCAGACCACCACGGAGCTGGGCAGCCTGATGATCGGCGCCACCGAGGGCTCGCTGGGCGAGACCGCGGGGCTGCTGATCCTCGTCTGCGGCGGCTACCTCGCGCTGCGCAAGTACCTCAACTGGCGCATCCCGGCGAGCATCTTCCTCACGGTGGCGGCGTTCTCGCAGCTGCTGCACTGGCTCAACGCCGCGCGCTACCCCGACGCGCTGTTCATGCTGTTCTCCGGCGGCCTCATGCTCGGCGCCGTGTACATGGCCACCGACATGGTGACCTCGCCGGTCACGAACCCCGGGTGCTGGCTGTTCGGCTTCGGGATCGGCTTCCTGGTGGTGGTGATCCGGCTGTGGGGCGGGCTCGCCGAGGGCGTGATGTACGCGATCCTGCTGATGAACGCGCTGGTACCGTTCATCAATAGAGCCACCCAGCCGCGCCTGTTCGGCACCAAGCGGCGCCAGCCCGAGGAGGCGGCGACGTGACGGCGCCCGTACAGCTACAGGGCAAGCACGAGGTGAAGACCTCCAGGCTGCTCGCCACGCTGGCGCTGGCGGGGGCCGGCGCGGGCTTCCTCATAGTGTTCGTGTGGAGCTGGACTCAGCCGATCATCCAGGCGTACAAGGCCGAGCAGCTGCGCCTCGCGGTGCAGGAGGTGCTGGGAGGGCCGGACCACTTCGACACGCTCTACGTGTACCAGGATGCGCTGGTGCAGGAGCTGCCCGCCGGCGTGGACGGAGCCACGCTCGAGCAGATCTTCCTCGGCTACACCGAGGACGGTCAGCGCATCGGCTTCGCGGTAGCCCACGGCGAGCCGGGGTTCCAGGACATCGTGCGCGTGATCTTCGGTTACGATCGTGCGGAGCAAGCGGTGCTCGGCATGAAGGTGCTGGAGAGCAAGGAGACGCCGGGATTGGGGGACAAGATCGAGAAGGACACGTCGTTCGTGAACCAGTTCAACGGAGCGGCGGTGCCGCTGCTCGGTGTGAAGCCGCGCGAGGCAACGGGTGACCCGCACGAGATAGACATGATCACGGGAGCCACGATCTCGTCGCGCGTCGTGATCCGCATCATCAACAACACGATCGAGCGGCTGGGGCCGTTGATGGACGCGTACACGGCGCAGGTGGCGCGAGGGGACACGGGGGGAAGGGAATGAGCCCGAGGGAGACCACACCAGAGGTCGATTTCTTCCGGGGCGTGTGGAAGGAGAACCCGGTGCTCATTCAGATGCTGGGTCTGTGCCCCGCCCTCGCCGTCACCAACACGGTGGCCAACAGCATCGCCATGGGCCTCGCCACCTTCTTCGTGCTCACCGGCTCGAGCCTGCTGGTGTCGCTCACCAGGAAATGGGTGCCCAGCGAGGTGCGGATCCCCACGTTCATCCTGATCATCGCCACGTTCGTGACCGTGGCCGACATGAGCCTCGAGGCCATCGTGCCGGTGATCCACAAGCAGCTCGGCGCGTTCGTGGCGCTGATCGTGGTGAACTGCATGATCCTGTCGCGCCAGGAGGCGTTCGCCTCGAAGCGGCCGGTGGGACGGTCGCTGCTCGACGCGTTCGGCACGGGCGTCGGCTTCATCATCGCGCTCGTCATGATGGGTGCGGTGCGCGAGGTGCTGGGCAACGGCACCCTCATGGGCTACAGCCTGTTCGGCCCCAACTTCGAGCCGTGGGTGATCTTCATCTTGCCGCCGGGCGGGTTCCTCACGCTGGGCTTCTGGCTGCTGTTCCTCAACTGGTGGCAGAAGCGGCGCGTGGAGCGCGCCAGGGTGCGTGAGTGGCCGGAGGGAGTGGCCGCGCCGGTTGAAAGGAGGGCCGCGTAATGGGCGAGCTCTTCTGGATCCTGGTCTCGGCGATGGTGGTGAACAACTTCACCCTGTACTACTTCCTCGGCCTGTGTCCCTTCATGGGCGTCTCGGCCCGGGTGGAGACGGCAATCCGCATGGGGATGGCCAACATCTTCGTGATGACCATGGCCTCGCTGTGCGCCTGGTTCCTCAACACGTTCATCTTGCCGCACGCGCCGTATCTCAGACTCATCTCGTTCATCGTGGTGATCGCCTCGTTCGTGCAGATCGTGGAGATGGTGATCAAGAAGATCAGCCCCAAGCTGTTCCGCCAGCTCGGCATCTACCTGCCGCTGATCACCACCAACTGCGCGATCCTGGGATTGGCGCTGTTCCAGACCAATCGGGGCTACGGGCTGCTGCAGGGCCTGTTCTTCGCGCTGGGAGCCGGCCTCGGCCTCACCCTCGCCCTCGTGCTCATGGCCGCGATCCGGGAGACCGGCGAGCTGACGGACACGCCCGACATCGCCAAGGGCATGGCCATCGTCCTCATCATCGCCGGCAGCCTGTCGCTCGCGTTCATGGGCTTCGCCGGGCTGCTGAGTTCCACGTGAGCGAGCTCGTCGCGGTCCTCGGCCTCGCGTTCCTATTCGTGGTATTCGGCATGCTGCGCTTGGCCGACCGGAGCGGCGCCACGGGCGGCTGCCACGGGTGCACCAACGCACCGGCGGGGCCGCAGTGCGCGTCGTGTGAGGTAGGTTGGGCCGGCGGCGCCGTTCAGTCGGGGCCCGCGGCCGACTCCATCAGCTCCAACAGCTGAAGCCGGTGCCGCATCGGGTGCACCACCGCGTGCTCGAGCAGCGCCTCGACGGGGTACTCGATGCCCCAGCGGGTGGCGTGCTGCGGCCGGAAGAACGGCTCCTCCGGGATCGCAGCTAGAGGCTGCCTCCAGCGCTCCAGCAAGTGCTCGAGGTAGTCGTCCAGCTGCGCCGCGACCGCCTCGGCCGTGGGCGTGGCTCCGATCCCCGGCTCCGGCAGGCCGAGCTTCTCGCACGCCCAGACCATGTAGTCACGGGCCCACCACAGCACGTGCGCCAGCAGCGATTCGAGCGATGCGTAGCTCGGGTCCTCGACGGGTGGGAGCGACACGCCGGTGTCTCGCGCGACCCTCCAGGCATCCACGAAGCTCGTGAGCTCCTGCTCGTGCAGCAGCACCAGGGAGCGGACGCCGCGGTAGCGGAAATGCGGCAGCTGGTGGCTCGAGCGGCTCGGCGTCACGTCAGCGGATGTCCTCGAAGAACCGGTCCACGCTCTGCTTGAGCTCGGCCAGGGCCTCCCGGTTCACGAAGTAGTAGGCCCACACGCCCTGTCGCTCGCAGTCCACTATGCCGGCGGCACGCAGCAGCTTGAGGTGATGGGACACCGTGGGCTGCTTCACCCGAACCGCCGCCTCCAGATCGCACACGCACACCCGTCCCTCGTTGCGCGCCAGCACGTCGAGCAGCTGCAGCCGAACGGGGTGGGCCAGGATTTCGAACGCGCCGCTCAGCACATCCGCCCCCTCGCTCGACAGGGTCGGCCGAGCCCCACGGTCACCGCAGCGCGTGCCCCGCGTCCTCTCACCCTGCGCGGCACGGGACGTCATAGGCTATCCCTCGTGCTCGCCATGACCGGCGACCAGGCGTCCACCGCCTCCACGCAACCCCCGCCGGTGTACGCCGCATGGGGGAGGTTCGAGGGTATGGCGATCGCTTCGCCCTGCTTGACCGAGATCACGTCGTCGCCCACGTCGAAGAACAGCTCCCCCTTGAGCACCAGCGTGATCTGCTCACTCTCGTGGCGGTGCGTCTCCCACCGCGTATTCGGCCGCACGCAGAAGTACGTCAGCATTACCTTGTCGAGCGCCACCCCCCACATCCTGGCTCCCTCGACGTCGGTCCGGCCCTGGGGCGCCAACTTACGGTAGTGTTGGGCGCGTCGCGGGCGGCGCGACCCCGCCAATGAGTCGCCCAGGCCCGGTCGCGGCAGCGTCGAGACCCGAAGGTCGAGCATGCTAGGTTCATTGCTCATCGGTTGGGCTCCTCCCGGACGACTCCGGTCTCGTGCCAGATGCGACGAAGATGCTGATGGCGGCAGGCAGCCCGCGTTCCGAGACCGCGCAGCACTGCTCGCCCACGCAGTCGACCTTGACGTCCGTCAGGCCAGCAGCGCGAAACCAGCGCCGAACGTCCTGCCGCTCGAAGCCCATCCAGCGGTCGTGATGCTCGCGCCGCAGGAACTCGAAATCGTGGGCATCGAGGTCGGTCACCACGAGCCTGCCGCCCGGCTTGAGGATCCGCACCATCTCGCCGATCGCGGCGGCCGGATCGTCCACGTGGTGCAGGTACATGTTGGCAAAGGCGTAGTCCACCGCGGCATCTGCTATCGGCAGGCGTTCCGCCTCCCCGACCCGCGTGTCGACGCGCTCCGGCCATGGGTACTTGTGGCGCAGCGCTTCGAGCATCACCGCCGATTGGTCCACCGCGATGACGCGCACCTCCCGCTGGAGCAGCGCCTCGGTGATGAAGCCGGTGCCGGCGCCCAGGTCGGCCGCCTCCCGGCCAGCCTCAACCGCCGCGACGGCAAGCGCCCGCTCCCGCACGCGGGGCGAGTAGAAGCTCTCGCGCAGCTTGTCCCAGTCGGGCCCGATCGCGTCGAAATAATCCTTGCTGGAGGTGCTCACGGGACCTCCGCCTGGCTAATTATCGACGACCATAGATATCATCGACAACGATCAATATATTACTCCATCGAAGGTTGTCAATACTAGGAGGTCCCGTTTCGCGGGAACCCCGCGACTCGACCCAGACCGATGGCGCAACCCAAATCGGGGCCCACCCCGTATGATTAGTGAACCTCCCACCATCACCGAGAGATCACCTCAACCCTTCGACGCGGGACGACGAATGACGCGCGCTCCAGTTGTGACGCTATTGGTGTTGACGGCCCTCACGGCGCCTGCGTTCCAGGTTCTACTGGCGCAGGAAGAGGTACCCGAGCTACGCCCCGGCCACGCTGTGGAACGGGAGATGACGGGACAGGACGTTCACGCCCTCCGAGTCGAGCTCGAGGTCGGCCAGTTCCTGTTTGCCACGGTGGAGCAGCGCGGCATTGACGTGACGCTGCGGGTCACCGACCCCAACGGTGAATTGGTCGCCGAGATCGACAGCCCCAATGGCCGCTGGGGGCCCGAGCCGCTCACGCTGTACCCGGAGGTCACCGGCGAGTACCGCATCGAGCTGCGCCCGTTCGATCCCGAGGGGGCAGATCCCGGTAAGTACGTAGCAGCCATCGAGCGACTCGAGCCCGCCGCGGCGACGCCCGAGGGGAGGGTCGATCAGTTGTTCGCCCCGTGGAACCGGCCCGACGCGCCCGGCGCTTCGATCGCGGTGAGCCGAGACGGCGAGATCGTGTATCAGGCCGGCTACGGCTCCGCCCAGCTCGAGTACGGCATCCCCATCACTCCGTCCACCATCTTCCACGTCGCGTCGGTCTCGAAGCAGTTCACCGCCTTCGCCATCGCGATGCTCGCAGATCAGGGGAAGCTCTCGCTGGACGACGACATCCGGAAACACCTGCCGGAGATACCCGACTTCGGCGACACCATCCGCATCCACCACCTGATCCATCACACCAGCGGGCTCAGGGACCAGTGGAACCTCCTGATCATTGCCGGCTGGAGGATGGACGACGTAATCACCCGGGATCAGATACTCCGGGTCATGAGCCGTCAGCGCGAGCTCAACTTCCCCCCGGGCGAGGAGCTGGTGTACTGCAATACGGGCTACACCCTGCTGGCCGAGATCGTGGCCCGCGTAACGGAGCAATCGTTTCCCGAGTGGACGGCCGAGAACATCTTCCGGCCCCTGGGCATGACCAGCACGCACTTCCACGACGATCACCAGATGGTGGTCCCCGACCGGGCCTACTCCTACGCCAACGATCGGCAGGGCGGCTACGCCAAGGCGGTCTTGAGCTACGCCAACGCGGGCGCCACGAGCCTGTTCACGACGGTGAGCGACCTGGTCAAGTGGTCCAACAACCTGGCTGATGGTCGCGTGGGAGGGGAGCGGGTGATCGAGCAGGTACTGACTCGCGCCGTGCTGAACAACGGGGACACGCTGGGCTACGCCTTCGGACTCGGCATCGGCAGCTACAGAGGACTGCCCACGGTGAGCCACGGCGGGGCCGACGCAGGCTTCCGCAGCGTGCTCATGAGATTCCCCGAGCAGGACGTCACGGTCACGATTCTCAGCAACCTCGGCGCCTTCAATCCCACCGCCATGGCGCGGCAGGTGGCCAGCGTTTACCTGGCTGACGAGATAGCGGAAGCCGAGGCGGCGCGGCAGGCAGCCAGTCCGGCGGAGGAACAGCCAGAGGCGGCTCCCGCAGGACCGGACGACCCAGCGATCTACCAAGACTACGTGGGTCAGTACATGCTGCCTGACAGCACGGTGCTCACCATCTCGCTCGCCGACGACCGGCTGATGGCGCACCTCACGGGAGGGAGCACCGTGCCGCTGCTGTATGTATCCGATACCACGTTCCGCGTCGCTCAGCCCCCCGCAACCGTGATCTTCCACCGGGAGGGCCCCGGCGAGGTAGCGGCCGCCACCGTACGACTGGAAGGGCAGGAGGCCCGCGCCGAGCGCATACCGCCGTTCGATCCAGACGCGGTGCGGCTCGAGGAGTATGTGGGCCTGTACTACAGCCCCGAGCTGGAGACGAGCTACACGCTCGCGGTGGAGGAGGACCGCCTGGTGGCGCGCCACATACGGCACGATCCTGCCACGCTCACGCCCGACTCCCCCGACCGATTCGCCGGCAGCGAGTTCTACCTCAACCAGGTCAGGTTCGAGCGCGACGAACAGGGCGAGATCACCGGGCTGCGCGTTTCCAACGGGCGGGTGAGGCACCTGCTGTTCGAGCGGCGGGAGCCATAGCGCGCCGTGCCGTGGGGGCCGCCCACCGGCGCGGCGGGCGGCCCCTTCCCTCCCCCTCCCGACCCTTCAGATTCCCCACGGTAAACGCCACACCACCCACCAGCGTCTCACGGATGTATGGGGCCCGACGGGAGCGCCCGTGAGCGAGATCCAGCGCCTGAACGAGGCGGTCACCCCCCTGGTACAGCGGGCGCAAGCCGGTGACCAGCAAGCACTTAACGACCTGCTCCGAGGCTGCCATCAGCAGGTGCACCGCTGGGCGCTCTCGCTCACGGCCGATCCGGACGACGCCGACGACGTGGCACAGGAGGTGCTCTTCCGGGTGTACCGGAGCATCAGGCAGTACCGGGCCCGGTCGCGGTTCACCACCTGGCTCTACAAGGTGACACGCAATGCGGCGCTCGACCTGCGCCGCCGCACGGAGCGCCGGGAGCGGCTGAGGACGCGAGAGTACCGCGATGAGCTGCGAGCGAGCGAGACGGATCCGCCGGATTGGATCGACGGGCCGCACACCTCAGAGGTGGCCGACGTGGTGCGGTCCTTCTTCGACGAGCTGCCCGAGCGGCAGCGCGAGGTATTCGACCTGGTGGACCTGCAGGACGTGAGACCCCTCGAGGTGAGCGAGATGCTCGGCATGAACCCCTCCACGGTGCGGGCTCACCTGCTGCGCGCCCGCCGCACCATCCGCAAGCGCATCCTGGAGCGCCATCCGGAGCTGGCACAGGAGTACCGCCGATGAACTGCACCGCAGCACGCGAGCGCCTGCTCGAAGCGGACGCCGCCGACCTCCGCGGCGAGACCGACTCGGAGCTCAGTCGGCACCTGCGGGACTGTGGCAGATGCCGCACCGCGGCTCAGGCCATACTCGAACAGGAGCGGGCGCTGGCACGGGCGCTGGCGGCCGTACACCCCAAGAGCACCGCCGACCGGGCGATCGAGGCCGCGCGGGCGGGGCCTGATGTGATCCCACTTGGGCCACGCTGGAAGCACCGCTGGGCCGCCCTGGTCCCCGCCGCAGCCGCGGCCGCGCTCGCCGGCATACTGCTCAGCGGCAACGGTACGCCGCCCGTGGCCCCGCCACCTTCGGCTGAGTCCGCAGCCGTCGCCGCAGTACCGGTCGTCGACGCAGCCTCCAGTGACCGCGTCGTAGTATTCAACACCGAGAATCCAGACATCGTGGTGGTCTGGCTCTACTAGGACGGAGACGACTATGACCTTCCGCACACTGACCGTTTTCGCCGCCCCCGCCGCAGCCCTCATGGCCTGCTCCAGCGGCCCCGAGCTCGACACACGCACGTTCGAGCTGCAGCACTTGGCGCCACACTCGGCCGAGGCGATGATCGAACCTTACGTGTGGGAGGACCGGCCGGGCGCCCCGGGCTCCTTCAACACCACAGGCAACACGATCACCGTGCGCGAGACGCCCGATAACCTGGCGAAGATCGCGCGCGTTCTGGAGGAGTTCGACCGCGCGACGCCCACGGTACGGCTGCGCTTCCAGCTCATCGAGGCGAACGGCAGCTCCACCCCCGACCCGGCCATCGCCGAGGTGGAGGCCGAGCTGCGCAAGCTGTTCCGCTACTCGGGCTACTCGCTCGTGACCGAGGCCGTGGTGGGCGGCATGGAAGGCAGCCACATCGAGCAGGTGGTGGGCGATGCCCAGCTCGAGGACGGCTGGATCATCACGGCCGAGATCGTCCAGGTGCGCCTGGTGGGCGAGTCCGGTTGGGTCCTGATGCGCGTCGGCGTGCGCAGCCCGAGGCGTGGCGCGTTCGAGACCGTGGTGAACGCGCGGGAGGGCCAGACCCTCGTCGTGGGGAACGCGCAGCTGATGCGCGGGGGCGGGACGCTGATTCTGACGGTGCGGCCGGAGTTCGTGACGAACTAGTCAACCTCGCCGGGGGGCGCGACGGGCGGCTTACCCTCTGTCGCGTCCCCACTTTACCGTTCTCTTACAACTCCCCGACACCTCCCCTACCCTGCTCTATTGCATCGGCCCCGCGGCTCCATTAGCATCGAAACCACGTGGAGTTACCGTTCCTGAAGGCTCGGCACCCGAGCCGGCCCCGCGGCATGCCGCTGGTCGTGCTGCTGGTGCTGACCATCGTCCTCTCGGCGGCGCTCGCCTACCACGCGTTCGACGCCGCGCGCTCCCATCGCCAGACGGCTGAGAGCACGCTGCGGGATTATGCGGAGATAGCGGCGTGGGAGTTCACCCGGCGCTCGCGCGACAAGGCGTACGAAGCCGTGAAGCTCGCTCTGTGGCACGCCCTGAAGGCCCAGCCGTCGAAGCGGCACGAGGTGGTCTCGCTCTCGGCGGAGGACGTGGACGAGGGCGCGTGGAGGTGCAAAGACTGCCCGCAGGTGGAGCACATCGGGTTCTACTTCCGGGTGGACCTCGAGACGCGCGAGGTCACCACGACGGGGACCGACGCTCCCAAGTGGTTCCTCGGCTGGATCGCCGACACGCTCTGCGCCCTTTCCGTGGAGCCGGTGACCGGCGCTGAGGGCGGGACCGCCCTGGTCGTGGGGCCGATCACCGGCAAGTCCGACGTGATCGGTTACGTATTCATCGCCGACGGTGCGGGCACGCCGCACACCGCCTACGGCTTCCACTCCACGTACGAGGGCCTGTACGAGGTGTTCCACCACTGGAGCGGCAAGACGGCTCTGCTCCCGCCCGCCGTCGCCGGCGACCAGCCGAACGACTCGCTGCTCTACGTGACCGTGAGCACCTCCGAGGGCAAGAAGGTCTACAAGTCCCCGGTGGAGTACCCCGAGACCTACGCCGCCACCGACACTCTGGGGCAGCGCTACGGCGGTATGGTGGTGCAGGCGGCGTTGCGTCCGGAGGCGGCCGACGAGCTGGTCATCGGCGGGCTGCCGCGCTCCCGCGTCCCCCTGCTCATGGCCCTGCTGATGCTGACCGCCCTCGTGGGCGTGGCGGCGCTGGTGCAGCTGCGGCGCGAGCGGGAGCTGGCCAGGCTGCGCGACGACTTCGTCTCCAGTGTGTCCCACGAGCTGCGCACACCGCTGGCACAGATCCGCATGTTCGCGGAGCTGCTCGACCTCGAGAAGTTGCGCAACGACGAGGAGCGCGAGCGCTCGGTTCGCGTAGTCAACCAGGAGGCCCGGCGCCTCACGCACCTGGTGGAGAACGTGCTGCACTTCTCCCGCCTGCGGCGTGGCACGGCGCAGATGTCCCAGGACGACGTGGACTTCGCCGCGCTGGTCGAGGAGATCACCGCGGCGTTCGAGCCAATCGCCAAGGCCAGCGACGTGCGCCTCAAGGTCGTGGTGGAGAGCGGCATCGGTGCCGTACTGGACCGCGACGCCATCGCCCAGGTGGTGCTCAACCTGCTGGACAACGCCGTGAAGTACGGACCCGTGGGACAAACCGTAACGCTGCGGGTGGCCCTCATAGGCAACCGGGTGCGGATCACGGTCGAGGACCAGGGGCCGGGAATCCCGAAGGAGGACCGGGAACGGGTGTGGGAGCCGTATCGCCGGCTCGAGCGTGATGTGAGTGCGGCCGTCGGCGGCAGCGGCATCGGGCTCTCCGTGGTGCGCGAGCTGGTCGCGCTGCACAGCGGCACCGTGGCGATCGAGGACGCCCCCGGCGGCGGCGCCCGCGTGGTGGTGGAGATCCCGGGCGCCCGGCGCCGCGGCGACACCGGTGAGTGGGTCGCCGCCAAGCTGCCGGCGGAAGCCGAAGCGGAGGCCCGCGCATGACGAACATTCTCGTCGTCGAGGACAATCCGGATCTCGCTTACGGGCTGCAAACCACTCTGGAGATCGAAGGCTACGAGGTGACGGTCGCCCCCGACGGGCCCGAGGGACTGGAACGGGCGCGCAGCGACCAGCACGACCTCGTGATCTTGGACCTCATGCTCCCCGGCATGGACGGCTACCGCGTGTTGCGTACCCTGCGGGACGAGGGCTCCGAGGTCCCGGTGCTCATTCTCACGGCGCGGGGCGAGGAGGCCGACAAGGTGCTGGGGTTCAACACCGGCGCCGACGACTACGTCACCAAGCCGTTCGGGCTGCTGGAGCTGTTGGCCCGCATCAAGGCGCTGCTGCGTCGCTCCGGCCCCAAAGAGAACGACGGCGCGCGACAGTCGGGAGCGCTCGAGCGGATCGGCGACCACGTGATGGTCAACCTGGCCAGCCGCACCGTGCACCGGAACGGCCAGGAGGTCTCGCTGACGCCCAAGGAGTTCGACCTGCTCCAGGCGCTGATCAAGCGGCGCGGCGCGGTGGCGTCACGGCTGGACCTGCTCAAGGAAGTGTGGGACTACAGTGCCGCCGTCATGACGCGCACCGTGGACATGCACGTCGCCGAGTTGCGCCGCAAGATCGAGCCCGATCCCTCCCATCCCAAGCACATCCTCACGGTGCGCAAGGTCGGCTACCGGCTCGAAGTCTGAGCTTCGGCCTCCCCATACGGAGTCCTTACACTCCGCCGACTGAACCCGTACACCGCACCTACCGAACCATCACCAACGCGCGCGTCTCCTGTTCTAGGTTTGTGCCGCTGCGAACAGGAGGAGCGCCGTGTACCATGCCCCGAACTCGATTCAGGAAGCGGAGTACGCGCCGCGGTATGGTGCACGCCGTGCCTCCACTCGACTCGTGCGGCAGGCCGCCTCGCTGCTGGTCCTCGCTGGCATGCCGCTGGCGACTCCCAGCACAGGTGATGAGGAGCCTGTCGTAAAGGAGTACAACCTCACGGCCCTGCGCCTCAGCACGGAGGACATCGAGCTCGACGGACTGCTCAACGAGCTAGTGTGGCTCACCGCCGACCCCATCAGCGACTTCGTGCAGCGCGACCCGAACGAGGGCGAGCCTGCCTCAGAGCGCACCGAGGTCCGGGTGTTGTACGACGACCGGGCGATCTACGTGGGAATTCGGGCGTTCGACAGCGAGCCCGACAAGATTGTGGGACAACTTACACGTCGCGACCTCTACTCGCCCTCCGAC
>CAYGBV010000011.1:0-11655 GCA_964348295.1 uncultured Gemmatimonadaceae bacterium | reverse complement strand
GCCGACCTGATCGACCAGGTGGTGCAGAAGCTCATCGAGCAGGGCTACCTGAACGTCTCCGAGCAGCCCCAGGTGCCGGGCACGCACGAGCAGGTGTTCGGCCCCGGCGGCCAGGCGCAGTCGGCGGCGCAGACCGTGGAGTTCAACCTCACCGACAAGGCGCTCGATTTCCTGGGGTACCGCGCGCTCAGGCACCTGCTCGGCAGCGTCGGGAAGTCGAGCTTCGGGGCGCACGAGACCTCGCACCTGGCGACCGGCGTCGAGGCCGAGGCGATCTCCAAGCCCTACGAGTTCGGGGACACGCTGAACCTCGACGTGCCGTCCACGCTCACCAACGCCATCGCCCGCAACGGGCTCAAGGTGCCGCTCGAGCTCGACTACGGCGATCTCATGGTGCACCAGTCGGAGTACCGCTCCAGCGCAGCGACGGTGCTGATGCTCGACTGCTCCCACTCCATGATCCTGTACGGCGAGGACCGCTTCACTCCGGCCAAGAAGGTGGCGCTCGCGCTCACCCACCTGATCCGCACCCAGTTCCCGGGCGACTCGATCAGGGTGGTGCTGTTCCACGACACGGCCGAGGAGATCCCGCTAGCCAGGCTGGCCCGCGCGCAGGTGGGTCCCTACCACACCAACACCGCCGAGGGGCTGAGGCTGTCCCGCCGCATCCTGTTGAGCCAGAAGAAGGACATGCGGCAGATCATCATGATCACCGATGGAAAACCCTCGGCGCTCACCCTGCCCGACGGCCGGGTGTACGTGAACTCGATGGGGCTCGACCCACGCATCCTCAAAGAGACCTACCGCGAGGTGGCCATCTGCAAGCGCTCGGGGATCATGATCAACACCTTCATGCTCGCCCGCGAGCGAATGCTGGTGGAGTTCGTGAAGCGGGTCTGTGAGATCGCGCGCGGGAAGGCCTACTTCACCAACACGATGACGCTGGGGCAGTACATCCTCATGGACTTCATGCGGCGGAAGACGAGAAGGGTCGGATAAGCGTCAAGCCCGCCGCTTCACGCTCGCCACCACCCGATCCGCCAGCCGTGTCGGCTCCGGCAGGCGGTACTGCACTGCACACTCCAGCACTAGCCGCTCGGCGGTCGCCAGATCGATAAGGTGCCCCACGCTCACGAACACGGGCTTCACGCCGGTGCGCGTGCGCAGCACCGTGCCGATCCGCTCGCCCCGGTCGCGCAGCGCCGCCCGGGATCCACGCCACTTTGCTGGCTCGCGGTACTCGCCGGTCAATAGGCTCTTGGCACATCCGATGGTTGGGCGGTCACAGGTCACACCCACATGACACGCGAGCCCGAACCGCCGCGGGTGGGCGTAGCCCTGCGCGTCGCACATGATCGCGTCGGGGTCGCGGCGCAGCTTGCGCAGCGCGGCGATCACGGCGGGGGCCTCCCGGAAGGAGAGTAGTCCCGGCACGTAGGGAAAGGTCAGCGGCCGCGCGGCGACGTGCTCCTCGAGCACGGCCCGATCGTGCGCGTCCCACAGCACGACAGCAGCGAGGCATTGCGTCCCATCTCGCGAGAACGCCGCGTCGACCCCCGCGACGTACCGGATCCGCCTGCGCGGCCGGGTCTGCCGCACGGCGGAAGCGAGACGCTGCTGGATGGCGATGGCCTCCCGCGGCGTGACGCTCCAGCGGTGGGGGGCGGGGGGGATGTTCACCTTACCTTTCATCCGCCGACGGCCCGTACACCCCCGGCACCTTGAGCCCCGCCTGGCGCATCAACACGGTCATCTGCCCCCGGTGGTGGATCTCGTGGTGCAGCATGACCGCCAGAGTGAGGCCACGGGGCCACTCCCGGTCGTACAGCCGATCCCGTATCCGCAGCGTGTCGTCGTCCCACTGCTGCTCCACGGCGGCACCCAGCGCTTTCGCGGCGTCTACATAGGCCGAGTGGATCTCGGCGGCGCGGGTCGGAGCCGGTTGCGTCTTGCCGGGGGCGTCCCACTCGAGCCCCGTCTTTCCCAGGATCTCCCGCTGCGCCACGACCACGTGCCAGGCGAGCTCGCCCAGGCTGCGGTACCCTTCCGCCACCCGCTGCTCCAGCGACCCGTCGGTGAGTGCCGCCATCACCCTGGCGGTCTCCGCCGACTCGTGGGCCCACGTAGTGAGGAAGTGGCTCACGGCGCTGTACATGAGGCTCGCTCCTGTGGGGCTCCAGGGAGCCTACCGGGTGAAGCCGAGCGTCGCCAGCGGGGCGAGCCGGATCCGCTTCTCGACCCTCCCACTCGCCCTTTCGGTCGCCCATCCAACTCGACGTGGAACCTCGGGCCCTCTACTTTCCTTCTTTCTGACGACGTCACCCGCAGCAGCAGGCAGTATCTGTGTTCGAGAACATATTCGAGACGGTCAACTCCGGCTTCGCCCAGGCCCTGTACGAGGACTACCTCCGTGACCCATCGTCGGTCCCGGAGGAGTGGCGCAAGCTGTTCGACAACGGGTTCAAGGGCGAGGAGCCGGTTCCGCAGGGGCCGGAGCCCAGTGCCGCTCCCTCCCCACCGACGACTCCCGCGGCGGCGCCTCCCGCCAAAGCCGAGCCTGCTGCCGGGCCGGGCGAGCCCATCGCCGGCCCCGCGCTGCGGTTGCTCAAGAACATGGAGGCCTCCCTCGAGCTGCCGACCGCCACCTCGTTCCGCGACGTGGACGTGTCCCTGCTGTGGGCGGTCCGAGCGGCGTTCAACCGGCAGCTCAAGCCCAGGGGCCTCAAGCTCTCCTTCACCCACTTCATCGGCTGGGCCATGGTGCGGGCCGCGCGCAGCGTGCCCGCCATGGTCCGCGCGGTGGCCCGGGAGGGTGAGGAGTACTTCACGGTCGATCCAGGAAGCGTGAACCTCGGCCTGGCGGTGGACACCGTGGGCAAGGACGGGACGCGCAAGCTCATGGTCCCGGTAGTGAGGAACGCCGACGCGCTGACGTTTGGTGGTTTTCACGAGGAGTACGAGCGGCTCGTGGCCGGAGCGCGCGACGGCAAGCTCCTCCCCGACGCCTATATGGGCGGCACGATCACGCTCACCAATCCCGGCACGATCGGTACCGTCGCCTCGGTGCCCCGGCTCATGCAGGGGCAGGGCTCGATCATCGGCACGGGCGCGATCCGGGACGTCGCGGGCGCGAAGCTCATGACGCTGACGAGCACCTACGACCACCGGATCATCCAGGGCGCCGAATCGGGCGAGTTCCTGCAGCTGGTGGACCGCCTGCTCCAGGACGAGGACGACTTCTACGTCGAGATCGCCCAGGCGATGGACCTCGACACCGCCGTCCTCGCGGCCGCTGAGGCGGCGGTCGCGGCCGGTGCCTCGTTGGCGCGGGCGCCCGCCGCCGAAGCGGCGGCCGGCGGCATCCCCCAAGACATGCTGTACCACGTGGCGGCGGCGATGTCGCTGGTGCGCGCGCACCGCACCCACGGCTACCTCGCGGCGCGGCTCGATCCGCTCGGCACCGAGCGGCGTGGCGACCCCGCGCTCGACCCCGCCAACGTGGACCTCACGCCGGAGGTGATGCGGCAGATCCCGGCAGCCGTGTTGCGCACCTACGTCGGGGGTGAGACCCTGCTCGACGCGCTGCCGCGGTTGCGGGACATCTATTGCGGCACGATCGCCTACGAGATCGAGCACATCGCGAGTCACGAGGAGCGCGTCTGGCTCAGGCGCGTGATCGAGTCCGGTGAGCACCGCCATCCACTCTCGGACGAGGCGAAGCAGGCGCTGCTCGAGGAGCTGACTCGCGTGGACGTCCTGGAGCGCTTCCTGCACCGCAACTACCTCGGGCACAAGCGCTTCGGCATCGAGGGACTGGACATGCTGGTGCCGATGCTGCACCGGGCGCTCGATCTGGCCGCGGACGAGACTACGTGCGAGGCGGTGGTCGGCATGCCGCACCGCGGGCGCCTCAATGTGCTGGCCCACATCCTCGGGCTGCCCTACGAGACGCTGCTGGCGGAGTTCGAGGGCGGCCGCGAGGTCGAGGAGACGCTCACACCCAGGGGCGGCACGGGCGACGTGAAGTACCACCACGGCGCCGACGGCGTGTTCGAGACGTGGCGCGGCGAGAAAGTCGCCGTGACGCTGATGCCCAACCCGAGCCACCTCGAGGCGGTGGATCCGGTTGTCGCGGGCAACGCGCGCGCGCGGCAGACCAACCGCACCGGCGTCCAGATCGACCACGATCCCGTGCGTGTCCTGCCCGTTCTCATCCACGGCGATGCCGCATTCGCGGCTCAGGGGGTGGTCGCCGAGACCATCAACCTGGCCCGGCTCGACGGCTACAGTACCGGCGGCACGCTGCACCTCATTGCCAACAACCAGGTCGGCTTCACCACCGATCCGGGCGAGGCGCGCTCGACCGATTTCGCCAGCGACCTCGCCAAGGGCTTCGACGTTCCGATCGTGCACGTGAACGCGGACGACCCCGAGGCGTGCCTCGCGGCGGTGCAGCTCGCCATGACGTACCGCAAGAAGTTCCGCGGCGACGTGGTGATCAACCTCGTGGGCTACCGCCGCCATGGGCACAACGAAGGCGACGAGCCACGCTACACCCAGCCCCTGATGTACCAGCGGATCGATGGGCACCCCGCGGTGCGCGAGCTCTACGCCCGGCAGCTGGTCGACCAGCGCGTGGTGACCGAGGAGCATATCGAGCAGCTGGTCGAGCGGGCCTACAACGAGCTCACCGAGACGCAGGCCAAGCTCAAGGCCGACCTCGCCGAGGCGGAGGAAGCGGGCCAGGAGCCCGACCGCATCACCGGCATGTGGGTCGCGGCGACCGAGCCCGAAACGGCGGTCGAGCGAGACCTCCTCCTCAAGCTCAACCAGGAACTCCTGGCGACGCCCGACGACTTCCGCGTCAATCGCAAGCTGAAACGGGTGCTGGAGCGGCGGCACGAAGTGGCGGAGCAGGACGGGGGCCTCGACTGGGCTCACGCAGAGGCGCTTGCGCTGGCGTCGCTGCTGGCCGACGGGATCTCGCTGCGCATGGTCGGGCAGGACACGGTGCGGGGCACCTTCAGCCAGCGCCACCTCACGCTGTTCGATGCCGAGAGGGGCACGCCGTTCACACCGATCCAGCACCTGTCCACGTCGCGGGCGCCGTTCGAGCTGCACAACTCCCCACTCTCCGAGTACGCCGCCATGGGCTTCGAGTACGGCTACAGCGTGGCGGCCCCGTACGCGCTGGTGTTGTGGGAGGCACAGTTCGGTGACTTCGCCAACAGTGCCGAGGTGATCATCGACCAGTTCATCATCGCCGGGCTGGCCAAGTGGGGCCAGACCTCGCGCCTCACTTTGCTGCTGCCCCACGGGTACGAGGGCCAGGGGCCCGAGCACTCCAGCGCGCGGCTGGAGCGCTACCTCGCCCTGGGCGCGGAGGGGAACATCCGCGTGGCCAACTGCTCCACCCCGGCTCAGTACTTCCACCTGCTGCGGCGCCAGGCCAAGCACCAGGAGCCGCGGCCGCTCATCGTGATGACCCCCAAGAGCCTGCTGCGCCTGCCGCAGGCCACCTCATCGCTGGGCGAGCTCTCAGCGGGACAGTTCTTACCGGTGCTCGATGATCCCGCGCTCCCGGGAACGCGCGAAGAAGTGCGGCGCCTGGTGCTCTGCTCCGGCAAGGTCCACTACGACGTCGTGGCCTCCGAGCGGCGCCCCGAGGCGCGCCACGTGGCCGTCGGTCGCATCGAGCTGCTGTACCCCTTCCCCGAGGGCCAGCTGCACACGCTCATCGGGTCCTACCCCAACCTCGATGAGATCGTCTGGCTGCAGGAGGAGCCGATGAACATGGGCGCCCGGAAGTGGGTGGTGCCGCAGATCGCCGAGCTGACAGGCCACGAGGTCTCGGTGCGCTACGTCTCACGGCCGGAGCGGTCGAGCCCGGCCGAAGGGTACCCGGCCGCGCACCAGGCGGAGCAGCAGCGTCTGGTGAGCGAGGCGCTGGCTTAGTCGGCCCCAGGTTCCGGCCGCAGCCGGAAGGCATACTTCTCGCGAGCCCGGCGCACCGCCTCCCGGTAGTCCGGGCTCGTCAACTGGGCGGTGAGCTGCTCGCTGACCGGGACCACCATGGGCGCGGGGTCCCACCCCACCGTCTCACCGGTCCGCGCATCCACCAGCCACCCCCGGTCCACGACGCCGTTCGCCTCCGCGAGGTCTACGCCCGCGAGCGCGTCGCGCATCCCCTCGAAGCGCGCCTGGCGCTCGGGATCCACGAACTTCAGGTGCCGGCGGCCGACCGCCGCCATGTAGTACTGCGACGGAACGAACGCGATGCCGTCGAGTCTGAGCCGCTCGCACACCACGACCAGCCACACCGCTACCTCCCGCATGAGTCCCAGCCCGGGATGTGACTGGCCCGGGAGCTGCGGGCGAGCCTCGGTGAACTCACCCCGCGGGTTCTGCAGCAGGAGCCATTGGATCTCGACGACCTCGTGGCCGCGCACCATGCTCCGGCTGCGGCTGGCCTTGAGCTCCATCAACAGGTCACGCCGGGCGGCGTCACCGTAGATACGCAGGATCTGCCCCAGCCCGCCGGGCGCGTCGAGCGTGATCGTCGGAGTGGGGAAGCCGCGGCTACGCACGAGATCCAGCAGCCCGAGCTGCTGCAGCTGGAGCTCCACCCCGTGACGCGAGAACTGCCCCAGGAACCGGGTGTCCTCGCGGGTCACTAGCCCTACGATGTCTTCCTCGCTGAGACTCCAATCCGCATCGCCGGGTGTCTCGCCCTCGGTGGCGTCCCACCTCTGGGAGATCTCGCGGAAGCGCCGCACCAACATCTCCGCCTCGCTGGGCGGCTCGATCACGCCGCCGGTCACGAGCCAGCCGAAGAACCGCGCCGAGTAGCGCCAGGCCGAGGCCCCGTACCCACCGGCCAGGACCACCACGAGCGGCGTGGTATGCCCGTCACCCCGCGCCTGGCTCACCACGAGGCGGTCGCGCTCCAGCATTCCCTGCTGGCTGAGCCGCCAGTCGCCCAGCGCGTCCCCGGCCGCGCCGTCTACTCCCGCCACGTATACCAAGAGCCCCGGACGGTGCCGCTCGACGACGGGCGGCAGCTCCCGCTTGAGCGTGTCGAGGAACACCTCGTCGGTCACCTCGGTCCCCAGCGCGATGCTGGTGGAGGCAACGGCCGCGGCCTCGTCCCAGGGGACGTTGTGGACGGAGAAGGTGTGGACCGTCTCATCGGCGGCGAAGGCGGCCCGCGTACCGTTGCCGTCGTGCAGGTCCAGATCCACGATCAGCACGGGCTCGGTGAAGCCCTTCGCCCGCAGCCGTGCGACCGCTACCGCCACGTCGTTGAAGACGCAGAATCCCATTCCCTCCTCGGGCGTGGCGTGATGAAAGCCCCCACCCAGGTGCACGGCGGCCTTACCGGTCCGCAGGGCCATGCGGGTCGCCTGGATGGTGCCGCCCACCATGAGCCGCATCAGGTCGAGCGCTTCCTGGGCTGCCAGCGGCGTGAGCGGAATGCCCAGGATACTGCCCACCACCTCGGGGTCGGCTAGGGTCTCGAGGTACTCCGGCGTGTGCACCCGGAGGATGTTCTCCAGCGAGGCGGGTATGGGGCGGCTCACATCGCTCCGGCGGATGATGGCCTCGTCGGTGAGGAAGCCGAGGATCTTGTCGGCCCGGGCCGGATCGATGAGCGCGCCCGCGGCGGCATGCGCGTACTCCGGATGATGCACGATGCAGACGTCGGGCGGCCGCAGCGTGTAGCGCAGCCAGCGGGCCACGCGCCCGGGTATCCCCCCCGATCGTCTCGCCATGCCGTCGCCCCTTCCGGCCGGATGATTCCGCGCCGGAAATATGGAGCGTGCCGGCCGCCCAGCCAACGCGGCAGCGTACGGGCTCGGCACCTTGACGCCGACGGGTCTCCTTCGTGACGTTTGGCGTGCGATGACGCTTCCGTGGGCACTGGACAGCCTCCACATCGTCGGCCGGCAGATCGAGGGTATGCGCCCCGCGGTCTTCCTCGACTACGACGGCACGCTCACGCCCATCGTGTCCCGGCCCGAGCTCGCCGTGCTCTCCGACGATATGCGCGCCACCCTGCGCGACCTCGCCGGCGTCTGCACCGTAGCCATCGTGAGCGGTCGCGACCGGCGGGACGTGGAGAACCTGGTGCAGATCGACTCCCTGGTCTACGCGGGGAGCCACGGCTTCGACATCGTGGGACCGGGGGGCCTCGACATGCAGCACCAGGAGGGGGCCAGGCACCAGCCGGCGCTCCAGGCGGCCGCCGAGGAGCTGGAGCTGCGCGTCGGCGACATCGAGGGGGCGCTGATCGAGCGCAAGAAGTACGCGGTGGCGGCCCACTACCGCCTCGTGGCCGACGAGGACCTTCCCGCCATCGAGCATGCCGTGGCCGAGGTCGCGGTGCGGCACCCCGACCTACGGCGCACCGGCGGCAAGAAGGTGTATGAGCTCCGGCCCAGGATCGCTTGGGACAAGGGGAAGGCGGTGATGTGGCTCCTCGGGGCGCTGCACCTGGATGCACCCGACGTGCTGCCGTTCTACCTGGGAGACGACGAGACCGACGAGGACGCGTTCCGCGCCCTGGAGAAGCGCGGGATCGGCGTGCTCGTGTCTGAGGCGCCGGGAGAGACCCACGCGCACTACCTGCTGCGCGACCCCGACGAGGCCCAGGTCTTTCTGCGACATCTCATCGAGGCGGTGGAGGCCACGCGCTGATGGACGGCTGGACGCTCACCTACGACGGCTTCAACCCCGAGCAGGAGGGACTGCGCGAGGCACTCTGCACCCTGGGGAACGGCTACATCGCCACGCGGGGTGCGGCCGCCGAAGCGGACGCGAACGACGTGCACTACCCCGGTACCTACATGGCCGGCGGCTACAACCGCCTCGGCACCGAAATGGCCGGCCGCGTCGTCGAGAACGAAGATCTCGTCAACCTACCGAACTGGCTGCCGCTGACCTTCCGCATCGAGGACGCCGAGTGGTTCGACGCCCGGCAGGTGGAGATCATCGACTACAGGCAGCAGCTCGACGTGCAACAGGGGGTGCTGCAGCGCACCGTGCGGTTCCGCGACGAGGCGGGACGCGAGACCACCCTCCGGCACCGACGCCTGGTACACATGGGCGAGCCGCACGTTTGCGCGCTCGAGACGACCCTGACGCCCGAGAACTGGTCCGGAACGGTCCAGTTCCGCTCGGCCCTCGACGGTACGGTGGTCAACAGTGGCGTTCCGCGCTACCGCAAGCTCAACGGCAAGCACCTGCGGCCGCTGGAAACGGCACAGGTGGACGACGAGACGGTCTACCTCAAGGTCGAGACGACCCAATCCCGCATCGAGATCGCCCAGGCAGCCAGGTCGAGGTTCTACCGCGACGGCAAGCTGGAGCGTGTCGAGCGGCGCCTGGTCGAGCGGCCCGGGTACATAGCGCAGGAGTTCGCGGTCGGCGTAGAGCAGGGCACACCGGTCAGCGTCGAGAAGGTCGTGACGCTCTATACCTCGCGGGACCACGCCATCACCGAGTGCGGGCTGGACGCGCAAAACGCCGTGCCACGTCAGGGCAGGTTCGGCGCGCTGCTCAAGACGCACGCGAACGCGTGGAAGCACCTGTGGAACCGCTTCGACATCGCGATCAAGGCGGACGTGCCGAACCGGCACGGAGAGCACACGGCGGTGGTGCTGCGGCTCCACGTGTTCCACCTGTTGGTGACGGTCTCACTCAACAGCACCGAACTGGACGTCGGGGTCCCCGCCCGGGGCCTGCACGGGGAGGCCTACCGCGGGCACATCTTCTGGGACGAGCTCTACATCTTCCCGTTCCTCAACCTGCGCCAGCCCGAGATCACGCGCGCGCTGCTGCGCTACCGACATCGCCGCCTGCCGGAGGCGCGCGCCGCCGCACGGGAAGCGGGGTGCCTCGGCGCCATGTTCCCCTGGCAGAGCGGGAGCAACGGGCGCGAGGAGACGCAGCAGGTGCATCTCAATCCCAAGTCCGGCCGCTGGCTCACCGACAACAGCCACCTGCAGCGTCATGTGAACGCCGCCATCGCCTACAACGTGTGGCAGTACTACCAGGTGACCGGGGACGTGCAGTTCATGGCGTTCTTCGGGGCGGAGATGCTGATCGAGATCGCCCGCTTCTGGGCGTGCCTCGCGACCTACAACGAGGACATTGACCGGTACGAGATCCTCGGCGTTATGGGCCCCGACGAGTACCACGACGGGTATCCCGACACCGAGGAGCCCGGGCTCAACAACAACGCCTACACCAACCTCATGGCGGCGTGGGTGCTGTGGCGCGCGCTGGAGATCTTCTACGCCCTGCCGTACGACAAGCGGGAGGAGCTATGTGAGAAGCTGGTGGTGCTGCCCGACGAGATCGAGCACTGGGAAGACATCTCCCGTAAGATGCGCGTCTGCTTCCACGACGGTGGGATCATCAGCCAGTTCGAGGGCTACGAGAAGCTCGAGGAGTTCGACTGGGAGGGCTACCGCGAGAAGTACGGCGACATTCACCGCCTCGACCGCATCCTCGAGGCTGAAGATGACACGCCGAACCGCTACAAGCTCTCCAAGCAGGCCGACGTGCTGATGCTGTTCTACCTGTTCTCGGCGGAGGAGCTGGAGGAGCTGTTCGAGCGGCTCAGCTACGAGTTCGACCATGCCATGATCCCCAAGAACATCGACTACTACGACGCCCGGACGTCACATGGCTCCACGCTGAGCCGGGTCGTGGACTCGTGGGTGCTCGCCCGGGAGGATCGTCCCGGGTCGTGGGACCTGTTCGTAGAGGCGCTCGAGAGCGACGTGGCCGACATCCAGGGCGGCACCACGGCCGAGGGCATTCACCTGGGCGCCATGGCCGGCACCGTGGACCTGGTACAGCGGTGCTACACGGGTGTCGAGACCCGCGGGGACGCGCTCTGGCTCAACCCCAGGCTTCCCAAGGAGCTCAAGGACCTGGAGCTCCGCATCTGCTACCGCGGGCACTGCATCAAGCTCGACATGACCCAAGAGCGTCTCGAGATGACCTCGCTCCCGTCCATGGCCCGACCCATCAAGATCCGCGTCCGCGACCAGATGCATCAACTCGTGCCGGGTGAGACGAAGGCGGTGAAGCTGTAGTGACGTGGTACGACGTGCTGCGTTACGCCGTGTTCGCGGTGCTGGTCCTGAGCGCGCTGATCGCGCTCGGCTCGTGGGCAATCCAGACGCGCCGCATCAACCCGTTCGGCCACCTGGGCCAGTTCATTCGGAAGACCACCGACCCGGTGCTCGCCCCATTCGAGACGTGGCTCCTCAAGCGCGGCAAGAACCCGCAGAAGGCACCCTGGTGGCTGCTCGGAATCACGGTCGTGGGCGGGATCGTGGTGCTCAGCGGAGCGCAGTGGCTCGCGCTGACGGTTGTACGGAGCGCGGGCGCCGTCGCCGCCGGGCCGCGCGGCATCGCCCGGCTCGTCGTCTACTACGGCACGCAGCTCATCCTGGTCGCGCTGATCGTGCGCGTCATCGGCTCGTGGTTCGGCGTCGGCCGTTACCGCGGCTGGATGCGGCCGTTCTACTGGCTCACGGACTGGATCGTGGAGCCCCTGCGACGCATCGTGCCCCGGGTGGGGATGTTCGACATCACACCGATCATTGCGTGGTTTGTGATTCTCATTCTTCAGGGGCTCAT
>CAYGBV010000010.1:0-39416 GCA_964348295.1 uncultured Gemmatimonadaceae bacterium | reverse complement strand
CGACGACGCAGCAGCGGCTCGCCGTGCACATAAGGACGAACGGAGAGCCCATCGTGTTCTTCGGCTTCCTCACGGGCTTCGATCGCGACACCGCCTACTTCAAGACGAACAAGGGCGGCGCGAGCGCCGCCTGGGAGGATATCGAGCGCTGGACCGATCCGGCGGGAGCCCCGTACCCGGTTCCGCTGGCGGCCGGCTCGCCGGAGAGCGGGCCGCCGTTCCTGGGGTCGGTCCAGCTGCGCGCCGAGGAGTGGGAGCTGCTGGAGACCATCGCCTGGTCCGACGTCTTGGGCGTGCGGACACGCCGCCCGAAGAACAGCTGGAAGGTGGGAGCGGCGATTGGCCTTGGGCTTGATGTGGCCTTTCTTGTGGCTTGCGTGGCCACCGAGTGCTACGACATGAACTTCGGGTGGAGCATGAACTAGTCTCCGCGTGAACGTTCGAGCCCGTGCTCGTGCCAGCGCCCGGCCCCAAGGCCGGGCGCTGCTGTCTTGGCGTCGGCAACATGCCGGGTCCCCTTCCACAGGGCCGCTTGACAAGGCCGGAATCCGGATAAATATTCTCGCCTATCTTGTGCGATCCTGGTTTGTGCGCCTGCCATGGATGCCCAGGCAACGCAGCACCCTCGCCCGGCCCGCACGCAGCTCACCCACAGGCCAACCTACTGGAGGAACCATGAAGCGAGCCCTTGCCGCGGTTGCAGTGATGGCGCTGGTCGCGTGTGCCGACCAGAGGACTCCCATGGAGGTGGCAGACGTAGATGCCCCCCTGTTCGCCAAAGGCGGACAAGGCCAGGGCGCGCAGTTCGTAGACAATCCCTTCATTGGAATCACGACGTCCGATGGCAGTGGGAACGCCTGCCAGGCGATCGACAATACCGGTGCCGACGCGAGCGACTTCATCCGGATCAACCCTGACGGTACCGCGTGGATCCACTTCAATCGCCACTCCGTGGACATCACCGTCTTCACACCGGCGGGCGTGTACGCCGGAACCGGCAAGCTCACGGCCCTCATCAACTTCACCACGTTCCTCCAGTGGAACTCGAGCGTGACGGGCAAGGTATCGGACGGCACCGACACCAAGCAGGTCGTGTGCAAGTACACCTCGACCCCCGACGGGAAGGTGACGCAGAACCGAATCGCACTGCACTGAGACCTGCAGGTCAACTTCCATGCCTTCCAGCGCCCGGCCCCTGGCCGGGCGCTGGTGCATCTGGCTGGTCCTCCGCCTATCAACCAGCAAGAAAGAGGGCTCCGCTACGGGCAAGCACGGGTGCCGCACGCTTCCGGTCTTGGCGCCGAGAGGCCTGCTGCCGCTCGGTCGAGCCGCAGTCGCTCCACCGTCCCCACTATTGCGCTCGGCCTCTCCTCGTAGACGAAGTGCCCGACGCCCGGAACCGAGTCCACTGCGAATAGGGGCAACGAGTCCTGTAGCAGCACGACCTCGTCGTGGGGTATCCCGCCCTCGTGCGGTGCGGTGCCGAGCAGGAGCCTAACGGGACAACGGATTCCACTGAGCCTGGACGCGAGTGTCCACGGCTCGCGCGATTCTGCCATGGCCTTGAATGCGTCCAGGGTCGCTCCGAACTCACGCGCCGCGTCGGCCGTGTACCCGATCATGACTTCCTCGGTCACCCACGAGGGGTCGCCGGACGATGCCCGCAGATGATGGTGCACTCTGCCCTGGACGACTCTCCTGCCGCCGAACGCCCGCAACAGCGGCGCGAAGCGCATCGCACGCCGGAACCCCGGGCTGGCGGCAGCCTCCGCCGGTCCACCCTCGATGGAGACGATTCCGGCAACGAGATCGGGGCGCTGCACCGCGAGCCGAAACGCAATCGAGCCTCCCATTGAGTGGGCGACGACGATGGCATCTCGCAGATCCAGCGTGTCCAGCACGGCAGCGACTCGCGCAGCCTGGGCGGTGAGGGAGTAGTCGGCTCGGCGTGGCCGTGCCGACCCGCCGATTCCCAGTGGCTCGATTACAACGACGTAGAATCCCTCGTCTACCAGCAGGGGCACGATCTGCCGGAAGCCGAAGGCGGAGCCGAAGAGGCCAGGCACGAGCACGATGGGATCACCGCGTCCAACCAAGGAGACGGCAACGGTCTCGGCGGGCGCCACCGGAACCTTGAGTGCCACCGTGCTGTCACTGAGCAACAACAGAGTGAGGAACCACATAGTGCCTCCTCCGGATCCGGGTCAGGTACTTTCGCACGCAGCCGCTCGCGTACGCCGCACGATGAGCACGCCAACGGCGAGCACTATGGAGCCGGCAGTAATCGCAATGAGCGCGCCGTTGTGGATCGCGAGGGGAGTGCCGAGCGCGGAGAAGAACCAGAGTCGCGGGAAGCGTCCTACCGCCGTGGCGATGAGATGCCGCGAGATGGGGTAGCGCGCCGCAACTGACAGTACCCGGGCGATCCAGTAGGGGAGCGGAAGGACGGCGCAGAAAACGATCGTGAGAAACGCGCTACGGCGAAACATCCGGGTGAGTCGCGCCACGAACCGGCTCTCCCTCAGCCCTCGGAGCGCGTGCATGTCCATTACGCGGGCGTACACGTGATAGTTAATGGACTCGACGAATACGGTTCCCGCGGTCCCGAGCGCACCGATCAGTACCGGTGGGTATACCTTGCCGTACAACATGAGGATCGGCTCGTAAGCCGCGGGGAGCACTGGCGAGTGCGGCCCGTTGGTCCACACGGTGAACAGGACGAACGGGACTAGCGCTGCCACCTCGGGCACGAGCAGCGAGGCCGGTATGGCCAGCAGCATGAAGCCCGCCGACGCACGCAGCAGGACGTCCGTCCCGCGTGCGCCGCGGCTACGGGTGAGTTGCGCGAGCACCCGGCGGGCGGGTGAAGCGCCGGGCGCGCTCTCGATCACGACTCCGGCGGGCGCTACCACAGTCCGTCGCGGGGCTGGAAGAATGCGACCGCGGTGGTGCCGAGCACCAGCAGCCAGATCGCGAGGTAGAGAGGTACGAACCGCTTGCGCCGGCGCAGCATCTGTCGGAAGAGGACCGGCTTGCCGGCGAACTTGCCGCGCGGGACGGACGGGAAAAAGAACGTCTTGTACGTCTCCGTCGTCGCCACGGTGAAACCCAGGGCGGCGATCGTGATCACGAGATAGTTGTCGGTGAGCCCGGCCAGTGGCGCGGCGTAGCCGAGTGCCAGTAGCGGGCTGCGGAAGAACTTGCGCAGCTCGAACCCCTCGAGCGGAGCGTCCTTCCACACGCCGCCGAAGGCAGAGAGCCATCCACCGACGCTTCCCACCAACACGACTGGGACGATGGCCGACGGGCTCGGAGGCACGAGCGTCTGGACGGAGTACACGGCGACCCCAACGAGTCCGATCGCCCCGAGGTACGCCGCACCTGCGCCTGCGCGAATCAGTTGATTCCTGACGACGATGCCGTCGACGCTCAGCGCCATCGGGATGAAGTACTTGGACTGATCCTCGCGACGGATGAACGTCTTGTAGAACTCGTGCGCGAATCGCTCTGCCGCGTACGTGGTTCCGAAGAGGCAGATGACGCCGGCGGCCGTGCCGAGATCAATCCGGAACAACCCCAGCACGAGAGGGCCGAGCAGGCCGGCCACTATGATGCTGCGGCAGTACTTCGGCCACGTGAGTCCTTCGTGGATGGCGTCTTTGTACATGCCCCACGTCGCGGCGTGTGCGCCGGCCAGCAGGCCGATCAGTGACGCAAGCAAGTAGTCAGTCCAGAGTGGCATAGATCGACTCCACGAACTTGAGGTCGCGCTCTGCGAGATCGAGCGTCATTGCCGGTGGTCGGTGGTGGCGCAGGGCCTGCAGGAAGTCCCGCCACATGTTCTTGTATCCCGCGATGTCGGTCAGGGACGGAACGACGAAGCGGTGCTGTCGGCCGCTCAGGGCAACGAACAGTCCATTGGTTTCGAAGGTGATGGAGCCGTCGGTGCCCGCGATGCGGGAGAGATGGAGGCCCTTCAGGAGCGAAGGCACCTCCCACGAGTAGTGCAGTGTGGCGATCGGGCCCTCGCCGTACTCGATGACGACGAGTATGCTGCGGTCGAGCCTTCCCCGACGGGAAGGCTCGAATCCGCGAACCGCTTCGACCGACAGACCAAGGTTCGCCAGGAAGTCGATCCAGTGAATGGCGCCCTCGAACAGCGCACCGCCGCCGGCGAGCGACGGCTCCTCGCGCCACCCAGGAATGAACTGCGCGCGCAGCGCGTTCACCTCGATGAAGAGTGGCTGCCCCACCGCTCTCACGGCGAGCATCGCGCGTAGCGTGCGGAGCAGCGGCTTGTAGAAGTAGTTCTCGGCGACGAACACCGGCCGTCCGACCTCGCGGCACACGCGGCGCACGGCCTCGACGTCAGCCGCTCGGAGGAACGCCGGCTTCTCGACGATCACCGCCTTGCCGGCGCGTAGCGCGCGCAATGTGAGCGACAAGTGGTTTGCGGGCGGTGTGGCGACGACGATTACGCCGACGGCGTCGTCGTAGATTGCGGCGTCATACGAGTCGTACGAGCCCTTCCCGCCGAAGCGTCTGCTGTAACTGCGCGCCCGGGTCCCGTCGCGGCTCGCGTAACGGAGCGCGACGTTGCCCCCGCACGCCGTCAGGGCCTTACTGTGAATGCCGGTGGCCTGCCCGCAGCCGAGAAAGGCCAGCGAGACGGGCGTTTCGTATCGTTTGATCACGGAGACTTCTCCGGTTGAGCATCGCGACCAGCCGTGCGCCCACGCGCAGGGCATTCGCGCCTATGGTGAGGCCTGGATTCACGGCGCCGGCAGTTGGCAGCGCGCTGGCGTCGACGACGTAGAGGTTCTCGAGCCCACGGAAGCGGCAGCTCGCGTCGAGTGCCGAGCTCTCGGAATCCGTTCCCATGCGAACGGTTCCGACCGCGTGGGAGAACGTGCGCACGGGGTGTACGTAGCACACCGCTGCTCCGGCTCGTCGCAGGATCCGCTTGGCGCGCCCAATGAGCGCGCGCCGGGCCTCCAGGTCGCGACGGGTGTAGCGGTGAATCACGTGCCCGCGCGGGAGCCCGTAGCGATCGCTCGCCCAGAGGTCGAGGGTCACGCGGTTATCGGCCTGCGGCTGGTCCTCCGCCATCACGACCAGCCCGGTCATGTGCGGCACGGCCGCCGCCGCGAGCCAGTTGAATGGCGGCGGGATCATCGAGCGCACGAGGCCCGGCGGCGGGGGATGTACCTGCTGGATCACCCCGAGTTTCCCGCTCGGACGGCTCACCTCGGGGTGCCCGAAGTAGTAGTCGAAGAAGCACAGCTGCTTGTGGAACTCCTCGACGCCTTCGAGGCGGCGGGGGAAGGCACCGAACACGGCGGCGTTGCAGTGCCGCATGAGGTAGCGGCCCACCGTGTGCCCGCCGGGGTTCAAGCGGTCGAGCGCGGAGGCGAGCAGGAGGTGTGGCGTGGCGAGAGCTCCCGCCGCCAGGGCGAAGGTGCGCGCGCGGTAGGCGACCCAGCGGTTCAGCGGCCTGTCGTAGCAGACCACCTGCGTGACCTCGCCGGCGTGGTGATCGAAGCGGACGGCTACCGTGTTGGTCCTCAGCTCGAGCCCGCGCTGCAGGAGGTCCGGGAGCAGACGTGCCGCCGGGTCGTTCTTGGCGCCGAGCGCGCACGCGTAGCTGTCGCAGGTTCCGCAGGCCGCGCACACGCGCGCGCCGAGGCGGTAGTTGATCGCCAGGGGGAGTATGGACGGGACGAGGGACAGGTCGGCCGCCGCCGTGGCGATGCGGCGCGACACCGGGCTGAGGGGGCGCGGCGTCTGAGGGTACGGCACGCTGCGCGGCGGCTCCGTGGGACCGTTTCCACTCGGGCCCGCGACGTCCAGCACGCGCTCGGCCTCGGCGTAGTGGGGCTCGAGGTCCCGATAGGTGATGGGCCAGCTCGTGCCGGTGCGGCCGACGATCTCCGGGTCGGGGACGAAGTCTTGCTCGCGGTAGCGCGGCACGGCGCCGCCGAAGAACACCGCCTGCCCCCCGACGCACGAGCAGCTGCGGACCTCCTTGCAGCGGACCTCCCCGGTCGCGCGGTACGCCTGGTCGCCGTCGAAGAAGGGCGTGAGCTCCAGCGAGCCGGCCGCGTCCCAGTCCAGTAGGTCGCGGGGCACCCAGTCGCCCCGCTCGAGCATGAGCACGCGAAGGCCGGCGTGCACGAGCTGACGCGCGAACATCGCGCCGCCGAGCCCGCTGCCCACGACGATCGCGTCGTACTCGGTCGGCTCGACGCTGGCGTGTCCTGCGAGCTGTGCGCCCGGTCGCTTCCCGCTCCCCGATGGCATCGGCTACCTCGGACGGTTGGTGGTTCACCGATGGACCGAATCGCCATTGACGGAGACTCCGGCCCGCGTACGTTCCCACGGTGCGATAGAACCGTTGCGGGTCTGTGTACCTGGTCGTGACCTGGCTGTACCCCGAACCGTGATCCATCTCCGCCTACTGGGCACCGTCGAGCTCCGTGCCACCGACGGCACGGAGCAGACCGAAGTCGTCAAGCAGCCGAAGCGGCTCGCGCTACTCACCTACCTCGCTGCCTCCGCACCGCTCCGGTTTCACCGGCGCGACTCGCTGCTCGCACTGTTCTGGTTCGAGCTCGACGACGCGCACGCCCGCGCGGCGCTGCGGCGTGCGCTGCACTTCCTGCGCCGCCATCTCGGTGAGGGGACGATCGTGGGCCGGGGGGACGAGCTCGGGGTCGCGCCCTCGGCCGTCTGGTGTGATGTCCGGGCGTTCCGTGAGGCAGTCGAGCGCGAGCGCCCCGAAGAAGCGCTCGACCTCTATTGCGGCGATCTGCTGGAGGGCTTCTTCGTGCCGTCCGCGCCGGAGTTCGAGCGTTGGGTCGAGGAGGAGCGCCAGCGACTGCGCTCGGCTGCTGCTGCTGCTGCCTGGGGAGTTGCGGAGCGGGAGAAGGTCGCCGGGAACGGGCGCGAGGCGGTACGGTGGGCGCGGCGTGCGGTGGACCTGGCTCCCCACGACGAGGCCGGCTTGCGCCGGCTGATCGGACTGTTCGAGGGTCTCGGGGACCGCGCTTCCGCCCTCGGAGCATACGAGGATTTCGCGCGCCGGCTGGCGGAGGAGCTGGATCTGGAGCCCTCACCGGAGACCGACGCCCTCATGCGGGCGGTTCGTGGGCGGCGGGAGGTGGTCGCCACGGCAGGGGCCGAGGACCGTGAGCCCGTCCCTGCGCCGGAGCCGAACGTTGTGGCCGTGCTCCCTTTCAGCGTTCGAGGTGACTCCGGGCTCGGCTATCTCCGGGAGGGCATGGTCGATCTGGTGAGCGCCAAGCTGGACGGAGCGGGCGAGCTTCGCACGGTGGACCCTCACGCCCTGCTGTGCTACGTCCGCTCGTTGCCGGGCGGCGAGGTCGGCCCCGACCAGGGAAGGGCCGTCGCGCGGCGCTTCGGCGCCGGCGTGTTCATGCTGGGGAGCGTCGTCGCGTCCGGGGGCAGGCTGCACGTCTCCGCTACGATGTACGAGACGCGAGGGGCGTCCCAGGTCCGCGCCGACGCTGAGGCGGATGACGAAGCGGAGATCATGGGTGTCGTGGATGCGCTGGTGCTCCGTCTGTTGGCCGAGCGCATCACCTCTTTGGGAGGACAGATCGCTCGCCTCGGAGCGCTGACGACCGACTCGCTGCCGGCCCTCAAGGCGCACCTGGAAGCCGAGCGCGCGTTCCGGAGGGGCCAGTACTTCGATGCCGTCGGCGCGGGCGAGCGGGCGGTGAAGGAAGATCCCTCGTTTGCGCTCGGTCACTACCGATTGGCAACGGCGCGCGCCGCCTGCGGCATGACCGACGCTGCCCGGGAGGCATCGGCGGTGGCGTGGGGGGAGCGCGGCCGCCTCGCGCCGCATGCGAGTCTGCTGCTCGAGGCCCAGGCGGCATGGCTGCGGGGAGATGCTGCGGAAGCCGAGGCACTCTACCTGCGGCTGGTGGGGGATCGACCGGAGAGCGTGGAGGCGTGGTTCCTGCTCGGCAACCTACTGTTCGAGTCCAACGTCTTCCGCGGGCGGTCGGTGCTCGAGGCGCGCTCTCCCCTCGAGCGCGCCGCATCGCTGGACCCCAAGCACGTGGCCGCTCTTTCGCACCTCGTCAGGCTCGCCGCCCTGGAGGGGCGGCGCGAGGACCTCGACGAGCTGGACGGGCGAGTGCTGGTGCTGAGCCCCACGGGTGATCAAGCGCTCGCGATGCGGGGGATTCGGGCCTTTGCCCTCGACGATCGAGCCGCCCAGGAGGAGGTGCTCGCGGACCTCGCAGGCGCGCGTCCCCTCAGTGTCGCGGAGACGTTCACCGGCATCGCGCTGTACGGAGGCGACCTGGAGGCGGCGGAGCGGGTCGCGCGGCGCATCTCCGAGGTCGTCCCGGCGGCTGTGCTCGGAGCGCTCGGGCCGATCACGCTCGCTCACCTCGCCCTGGCACGAGGCGCTCGCGCGGAGGCGATGCGCGAGCTGGCCGCGGCGGCGAAGGCCGATCGCGCCGCCGCGCTGGAGCACCGGGCACTATTCCTCACGCTTCCGTTCTTGCCGGTCGAGGACGCTGAGCTCGAGATGGCCCGGAACGCGCTCACCAACTGGCGGCCGCCCTCGGGGCCACCGCCGCTCCGCGCGAACATCGCGCTGGCCGTGCACGATCCTCTCCATGCTCACCTGCGGCTGTATCTCCTCGGGCTGGTGGAGACGCGACTCGGCGAGCTCGATGCGGCTCTTGCCCATGCCGACGAGTGTGAGCGGCTGGAGGTGCCCTCAGAGGCGAGCCCGATGCATCGCAACCTCGCGCTGGGCGTGCGTGCGCGCGTTGCGCTGACGCGGGGAGACGCGGCGGCGGCGCTCGCGCTACTCGAGGAGACTCACCTGGGACCGTGGTTCCAGCTCGCAATCGCCTCACCGTTCTTCGCCCTGGCCCCGGAGCGCTTCCTGCGGGCCGAGGCGCTGATCGCGCTCGACCGCCGCGACGAGGCGCGTGGGTGGCTGGAGGGGTTCGCCCAGCGATCGCCGTACGAGCTGATCTACCGTGCACCGGCCCGCGAGCTCGCTCGCTCGTTGACGTAGCGCGGTCTCGGCGGTGCGCCGACCAGGTGTTTCTGCACCAAACTGAACAAACCCGCTTCAATTTCACCGTTGCGAGTGGTGTCCGTGGCGGCACATTAGCGGCATCCGTCGAACCGCCGATGGCCTCGACGGCCCGCCGCCAGAGCGACGCCCTCCATCTGGACGCCACAGCGACGACGTGACCGCCAGACCACCGACGGGAGGTGAGCAACCTTCCTGATTCGGAGCAGGGACTATGCGAACGATTGCCCACCGACCAGTCCGGCGCTTCGTGGCGCTTGTGCTGCTGCCGACGTACCTAGCAGGCTGCTACTCATGGGAAGCACAGGAGGCTAGTCCACAACAGGTGCTCGCCGAGGAACAGCTCGACTCAGTGCGGGTGACGTTGACGGACGGCTCAAAGCTCGTGCTTGACGTCCTTGCCGTGTCTGACGACACGCTTCTGGGGGTTGAGCGGGGTGCGCAACGGAGCATCCCGCTTTCAGATGTATCGGTCCTGGAGGTGAGGAAGACTGAGACTGTCCTGACGGCGGCTGCCGTTCTCGGTGGGTTGGCTCTGGCAGCGGCCGCCGTCTTCGGCATCTGGGTGGCGACCTGCGACGACTGCCTCGGCACGTAGAGAGTTGTACCGCGCGGAGCGCGGTTGTCGCGGCCGGTGCGGATAGGCAATCGGCACGGCTCTCGCCGCCATCCGCTACGACCCAGCGCCCGGCCCCGCGCCGGGCGCTGGTGTTTCCGGCCCCTGTTGCCCGAGCCCCCAAATCCCGAGCGCAAGTCCCCTTGTTGGCTCCAGCCCGTCTCGCACGTTTCCCTGGTGCTACGCGCACACTGCCACCGCTCGTTCGGGCATCAAACGGAGACAGTGAGATGGAGACCTCAGGACTCACCCCGACCCGCAGGGACTTCCTCTCCACCATCTTGCCGGCCGGGACGCTGGCGTGCTTGGGCTGCACGAAGCTGTGCGGTCTGATCCGGGCGGCCCACGCACAAGAGCAGGAGACGCCGCAGCAGAAGTATCTGGCCGACTCCCAGATGAGCTACGCGCAGGTCTTCGGGTTCGCGTTCGCTGCGTACTACATCCCGATCATGAAGGGTCTCCAGGCCCGGATCGGGGAAGACGAGTTCATCGAAATGCTGAAGGGGGCGTCCGGGGACGCCGCCCGCAGCGGAGCGGAGCATCACGCCGGCGAGATGGCCAGCAACGATCTCGCGTCCTTCAAGGTCTGGGCGACCGAACCCGATCGCCTCTACCAGCACGCGCTGAAGTGGGAGGTCGTGGAGGACACCGAGAGCACCTTCGGCGTGAAGATCAGCGAGTGCCTGTGGGCGAAGACGTTTCGCGACGCTGACGCTGGCGACATCGGGTACGCCGGCATCTGCCACGGTGACTACGCCTGGGCATCGGGCTACAATCCGAAGCTCCGGATGGAGCGCACGAAGACGCTCATGCAGGGGCACGACTGCTGCGATCACCGCTGGATCATGGAGGTCTAGCGGAGCCGACGCCGTGTGACCGTGAAAGACATTAGCGGTAGGCGTGGTCTGCGCGCAGCTGCGCTGCCGGCACTCGTCGGCGTCGCCCTCACACTGAGCGCGTGCACCAGCCTCAAGACCAAGCGGTTTGCGGACGACCCCACCTTTCCGGAGACCGCCAGCAAGATCGCGCTGACTGTCCACAAGCCGGCGAATGTTCATTCCACCCGCACGTACTCGTTCACGTCCGAGCAGCCGGAGGCGGGACCCGCAGCCGAGCGGGTGATGGGCATCACGTGGGACGCTTCTGCGCAGCTCGCCTGGGGCTACGACTCACAGGAGCACACGTTGGCTGTGGTCGACCATTCGAACGACCGCACCTATGAGGTTTCGGGTAGGACGGCGGTGATGCGGAGGGAAACGGAGGTTTCCGAGGGCGTGTCGGAAGAGACCGCCGTGGTGGTGTCACCGGTCACGTTCTGGATCCGTGAGGAGGGGCGACAGATCGGAAACGTGACGGCTTCGTGGCCACTAGTCGGCAGCACGATCAACTTCGAGATCGCCGTCAACGGAAGCGCGTTGAGTATTGAATACGGAGGCAGTCTCACCGGCGAGCGCTACTTCGCCTGCGAGCGTGAGGGGAAACTGGCGGCGTTCCTGGAGCTCACCTACTCGGGCACAAGGGGGAGCGGTGAGGTGCTCGTCAAGCCGGAGCTAGTCGAAGGTATGGAACCGGACATGCTCGCCTTGCTCGTCGTGGCCGATGTGATGGTGCAGCTGCTCGACCTTCTCACATAGAAGCTCTGCCCGGCGGCTCGCCGCGCCAGCGGCGGTGCCAAGGGAGGTACGCATGTTGGGATCTGTCACTACTCAGTCGCGTGGGCTCGCGGCGGCGCTCGGCGCCGCGTTCCTGCTCTCACCAATGGTTCTCGCTTTTCCGGCGGCCGCCCAGGAACCCGCCGCCGACCTGATCCAGCTTCCCGCGCCGCGGCACGAGAGTGCGACCAGCGTGGAGCAGGCGATCACCCAGCGGCGCTCGCTGCGGCAGTTCGCGGACGAGCCGTTGTCGCTGGAGGACGTCGCGCAGCTCCTGTGGGCGGCGCAGGGAGTCACCGAGCCGCGCGACCGGCCGTCCGGCTGGCCGGAGGAGTGGCAGTGGATGGGTGGATTGCGCACGGCTCCCTCGGCCGGCGCGCTGTACCCGCTGGAGGTGTATCTGGTGGCGGGGCAGGTCGACGGGCTCGACGCGGCACTATACCGCTACGTGCCGCTGGAGCACGCCCTGGAGCGGGTGGGCGAGGGCGACCTGAGGGACGCGCTCGCCGCGGCCGCGCTCAGGCAGCCGGCCATCGGCGGCGCCCCCGGCGTCATCGTCGTTGCCGCCGTGTTCCAGCGCACGGCGGTGAAGTACGGCGAGCGGGCCGCGCGCTACGTGCACATCGAGGTGGGCGCCGTGGGGGAGAACATCTACCTCCAGGCCGATGCGCTCGGGCTGGGAACCGTGATCATCGGCGCGTTCCGCGACGCGGAAGTGAAGCAGGCGCTCGGCCTGCCGGCCGATCACGAGCCGCTGGCGATCATGCCGGTGGGTCGGCCGCCGTCGGACTCATAAGGAAAGGCTCTGGATCAGAAGAGTCATGGTGGAGCGCTACCCCCCCCGGGCACTACCCCACCGCGGTGGCTCGAGGAACGGCTTGGATTCACCGCTGGTTACCGAAATGACGTGAATTGTCGGACTCCTATCATCCGCCGTGCAGCTGTCGTTCCCGTCGCCAGTCCAGCCGATGGGTCACTCTAGCCTCACTGCCACCACCACAAGCGGGAATAGCATCACCCGGGACTCGCCGAGCACGATCACGCGTTCCCAGCTTATCACTCGTAGGCCAGCGCTTCTCTTACTGTTCGGCGGGACGCCTGCCAGGCGGGATATCCGCTGGCCACGGCCGACGTGACGATCACGATAGCGAGCCAGAGCAGCATGGCCGAGGGCGACATCACAAGCGGCAGAGGCGTCCGGAAGGTCATCACGCCCACGATCAGTGCGAGGCGCCAGGACAGCAGCACGGCGAGCAGCACCGCTGGGATCCAGCTCAGTGCGCCGGTGAGCACGCCCTCGGTGATCACCACGCGCAGCACGGCTGCCGGCGTGGCGCCCACGGCCTGCATCGCGCCGATCTCGCGTGTGCGCTCGAGTACACCAATGCTCGTGGTGGACATGAGGCCCAGCCCGCCGACCAGCGCCATCAGCAGCGCCATCCCGATCAGCGTGTTGACCAGCACGCCGACGTGCTCACCCATCGCGGTCGCGAGGATCGCAACCGGCATGGCAGCGGCGACGCTCACGCCCATCCGGTCCAGCACCCACTCGATGGACCGAATCACCGCCGCCCGCCCCGGCACGTCCCGCGCCGAGGTGGCGACGCGCAGCATGCGCGCCCGGCCTGCCGTTCCGGCCTCACGCGCGAACGCCTCGTCGGTGACGTAGGCCGCCGCGGGCGAGCCAATCTCCTCAGCCATCCCGACGACCCGCCACATGGTGGGCCGTCCGTCCACGGACAGCGCAATGGGGTCACCGACCTTCAGGTCGGGCGCCTGCGCCTGCACCATCTGGTTTAGCACTACGGCATCGCTGTCGCCCGGCACGAGCCAGCGCCCGCTCCGCAACGGAAACGAGATCATGGCGGTCGGGACCGGCGGCGCTACGATCTGGAAGCTGCCGTGGCCGCCGTCTGGATAGGTGCGGACGAGGTCGACCTGGCCCGGGGTGGGGATCGCCGTTGTCGCAAAGCCCCACGCCTCGACGTCGCGCACGCCCGGGACGCCGCGCAGCTTAGCGAGCAGGGGTGCCACGCTCTCCGGGCGGTTGAACCGGATGTCCACGTCGTACTGCCTGGTCTGAAACACCTTCGCGGTGATGCGGTCCCAGCCCACGGCCACGTTGCGGGCCGTCATGAACATTGCGCCGCCGGCGGCCAGCAGACCCAGCGTCAGCGCCAGGCGCACGCGCCGTCGGAAGGTGTTGCGCACCGCCAGCAGCAGGACGCGGTCGATCCCGCGAAGCGCCGCCAGCCATGCGTCGAGCCGGCGGCTTCCGAACGCATCGGGACTGACGCCGTAATCGTCCATTGCCCGGCGCACCGTGACGCGGCTGCCACGTACCAGCGGTACCGCGGCTGCCAGCAGCGGGATGAGCAACCCCGCGGCGGCTTGCATTGCGAACACCCACCAGGGGATGGCGTTGCTCGCGATCGTGAAGTTCAGGTTGTCCGCCACCATGCCCGCAAAGCCGCGCCCCGCGAGGACGCTGGGTGGCAGTCCCAGCGCCAGGGCGAGCAACCCGAGCCCGAGCACCATCGTGAAGTACAGGCCCGCGACCTGGCCGGAGCGGGCGCCGACCGCCTTCATCACACCGATCTCGCGGATCTGCCGCGCCATCAGTGAGGCGATCATCGCGGCGACCAGGATCCCGCCGAGGACGAGCGCCATCAGGCTGAACGAATTCATGAGGTAGAGGATTGCCGTCATCTGGCCCTGGTGCGGGTGCCGTCCCGGCGGAGGCACCTGGATCTCGCGCACCCGGTGTCCGCGCTCCTCGAGCCAGGTCGCCAGACCGCGAGCGGCGGCGTCCACGGTCGTGACGTCGGGCGGCTTCTCGGCGACAACGATGCGCAATTCGTCGAGCACGTCCGACTCGCCCAGCCGCGCCAGGGTTTGCGGTGTAGTGTAGGCATAGCCGGTCTGCTCCATGGTACTGGGCGCGAGGGTCGGATCGTGCACCAGTCCGGCGATGCGCACCGGGGTCGGCGTTCCGTGCGCGGTCTTGACCGTCACCATGCCGCCGAGTCCGACGCCGAGCACCCGCTGTCCCGTGCGCTCGAGGAGCATCGTACCCTCGGGCGGAGGCCAGGCGCCCGCCACGGACCGGAAGGTGCCGATGCGAATGGCGTCGAAGTCGCTGACGACGAAGAGGCGGAGCGCCACCCAATCCGCGCCCACCCGGACCCGCGCCACCACGGTGGCGCGGGCGTCGGCATCCTCGATCTCCGGCCGGTCCCGGACCTCGCTCAACAGCGTCGGCGTTACAGAGTCCAGCTCGAGCGTCGCGGACGCCGGGTTGGTCTCGAGATAGTTGCGCTCGATCTCGCGCGTTAGGATCGCAAACGCGCTGAGCATCGTGCCCACCCCGAACACGCCCAGGGCCACCGCGACAGTCATTGTGGCGCTGCGTCCCTTGTTGAACCACAGGTCCCGCAAGAGCTTCTGCCATCGTGGGCTACGCACGGGCGACCTCCAGGTTGCGTGTGTGATCGGTGGCAACGATGACGCCATCGGCGAGGGTCACGATCCGCGACGCGACCGTGGCCACGTCGCGCTCGTGCGTCACCATCACTACTGTCTTGCGCTCGGCCGCCAGCTCGGCGAACAGACCCAGGACGGACTCGGCCGTGCGCGAGTCGAGGTTGCCGGTCGGCTCGTCGGCGACGAGAACGGCGGGGTCGTTCGCGAGCGCGCGGGCGATAGCGGTGCGCTGCTGTTGCCCGCCGGACAGCGTGGACGGGAGCTTGTCAGCCTGATCGGCGATGCCCACGCGGTCGAGGAGCGACAGCGCCCGGGGGCGGCGCTGGCGGACCGGATACGTTGCGCAGAAGTCCAGCGGCAGCATCACGTTCTCCGCCACCGTGAGGGTCGGCAGGAGCTGGAAGAACTGGAACACCACGCCGACGTTCCGTCCGCGCCAGCGCGCGAGCGGCCCCTCACGAAGCTCGTGGACCGGTGTCCCCGCAACGAACACCGCACCGGAGGACGGGCGATCAATGCCCGTTATGAGGTTGGCGAGCGTGGACTTGCCGCTGCCCGACTTTCCGACGATGGCGACAAACTCCCCGGGCTGCACCCGCAGACTGACCTGCTGCACCGCCGCGAACGGGCCCGACGGTGTGTCATAGATCTTCGTGACCCCGCGCAGGTCGACGAGCGCCTCGGAGAGCCGGCGTTGGCCACTGGCGGAACGCTTCTCTCTCGTCATTGCCGAGTGCATGGGCTCAGCCTCCGGGTCATAAACATACTGTTCAGTACTTGACTTTTCATTCGGTATTGAACAGTATGTTCATGTCCGGCGAACGGCAACAGGAGATAACGGTCAGACGGCGGCATTTAGTTCGATTCCGAACAACGATTGGCGATTCGTCCGGTTCGGAACACCGGCCGCCCATTCGTTCGGCAACGAGGCAGACATGGCGAAGAAGCGGAAGAAGACGGAGGATCGGCGGGTGCAACGGACCCGCAAGCTGCTCCAGGACGCCATGGTCGCGATGATGATTGAGAAGGGGTACGAGGCCACGACCGTGCAGGACATCATCGACCGAGCGAACGTGGGTCGGGCGACGTTCTATGCACACTTCGCCGACAAGCAGGCGTTGCTGGCAAGCTCACTCGTGGACCTGCGCGACCACCTCATGGCGCAGCAGCAGCGGGCGCTCGCGGCCTCCGGCGGTCCGGACGCGCGCGGCCTCGGTTTCAGTCTCGCCATGCTGGAGCACGCGCGGGATCATCTGCCGCTGTGGCGAGCGATCGCGGGGCGGGAGAGCGGTGCCCTCGTGCTGCAACACATGCACCGCACGATCGCGGACCTGGCGGGTATCGACCTTGATGCGTTGGGCTTCAAGAGCACGCCTGAGCGGCGCGCGTTAGCGGCGCAGTATGTCGCGGGCGCCTTCATGGCCATCTTGAGTTGGTGGCTTGGCCAGGGCGCCAAGCTCACGCCTCAGGAGGTCGACGTGATCTTCCGTCGTCTCGTGATGCAAGGTCTGGCGGCAGAGTTGGGGCTACGCGCGGAGGGCCGTTGAGGGCAAAGGGGTTTCCACCAGTTGAGCAGGTAAGCGCGCACCGACGCCAGACCCTCGTGTCTGTGAAGCAACACCACAAATCACGACACTTGAGACGACAGAATGTCGTGTCAAACCGGCATTTTACCCTCCAAACCCGGCACCGGGCGACACGAACCCGCGTTTGAAGTGACATCTTGCCGTGTTTGACCCCCCTAGCGCCGACGCTCTGGATCAGAATGGTCCTGGTTCCTGGAGCGCGAGGCAAATACCGATCTTCCCACTCCTCCTTTGCGTCATGGCGGCGCTCACTGTGAATCGGGACGTGCCTCGCGTGCGCCGCGAAGCGAATCGAGACAGCCGAAACCTCAGGCCTGCTTAGCACGTCAAGTGGGGAAGACGCACGGACGGTGCGGCAGGTCGGGGTGTCGTGCCCCGCCAGGTGTGTATCACCGACTTCCAACAACGCGTTGAGGCCCAAGTGAAACGCAGCGGCAAGGTACTTACGGTCGCCCTCATCGTCGGATCGCTCCCCTCAGTGGCTTACAGCCAGGAAGATTGCGCGCCAGCGACAGGGGATCCCACCGCCGCGGCAGTTGCCGCATGCCTCGAAAGGACACTTCCGGAATGGCTGTCTGAAGCGTCCGTTCCCGATGCAGCAGCAGCAGTGGTTGATGATCAGGGTGTCGTATGGGAAATGACGCACGGACAGGTGGACGCGACCACGATCTTCAGCATCCAGTCCATGTCCAAGAGTTTCACGGCGCTCGCCGTGCTGATGGCGGTGCAGGACGGCCTGGTGGACTTGGACACCCCCATTGCGGAGTACCTGCCCGATTTCACCGTCAACAGCGTCTTTGACGAGCACCCCGAGCGCATCATCACGCTACGCCACCTCCTGGCGCACCGCGCGGGCTTCACCCATGAAGCGCCCTTCGGCAGCAACTTCGACGATCGCTCCGACTTCACTCAACACGTCGAGAGCATCTCCGAGACCTGGCTGCGATATCCGGTGGGCAACCGCCGGGCATACTCCAATCTGGGGTACGATTTGGCCGGCTACATCCTACAGGTGCGCTCTGGCATGCCGTTGGAATCGTACGTCAAAAAGATGGTGTTGGATCCGCTGGGCATGAGCGGCAGCTCGCTCGACATGCAGGTCATAGCAGCGAGCGAGAATCGGGCCATCGGCCACTCGAGCCATGGTACCTATGTCCCGCTCCGGATCCCCATGATTGCCGCTGGGGGCGTCTACACCAACGTGCGCGACATGGTCGAGTACCTGCGGTTCCACCTCAACAAAGGAGTGGCAAACGGCCGCAGGATCCTCCGATCCGACCTCATGGAGGAGATGCACTCCATACAGTTCGCGGTCCCCGGTCAACGCGGAGGCTACGCGTTGGGCCTGCTTCGGGAGCCCGTCAGCGACTCCTACAACATCTACCATTCAGGTGGCGGTTACGGATTCCAGAGCGACATGGTGATGTACCCCGGAAAGAATGTCGCCGTGGTGCTTCTCACCAATCTGGGAGGTCATGGTGCGGGCGGCGGGCGCCTACGATACGTCGTGGACCGGCTGATCCAGGCCCGGGACGGCCCCACGCCCGTCGCCGATGCCGGGACGGAACGGATGACCAAGCTCGAGAGCGATGACCCGAGAGTTGAAGCCATCCTGGGTCGTTACGGCAGGGGGCACGAGGGCTTCGTGGTCGGATACGAGGAGGCGGTACTCGGCCTGCGGCGACTCGGACCGGACGACTTCTATCCGCTCACCTTCTTCGACGACGACGGCCAGCTGGTCGGAATGTACGGCCGCTTCTCCGAGCTTCGCGTCCTGCCACCGGTCGGAGAAGGCCAGCGGCCGCCCGTGACGACGATCCATCGGGCTATCAGCAACGTCAACGTACACGTCTACGACTTCAACGACTCTCCGAGCGATCCTCCCGGCCCGAGCCGGCCGCACTGGGCCGCGTACGTGGGAGACTACGAGCTGCTACGATACGGCGAGCCGGAGTGGATCGTCGAGGTCACTGTGAACAACGGCTACCTGTATTATGAGGGAAGAAAGTGCACCGAGCACGAAACAGGATTGTTCTTCACTTTCGACGGCCAGGTTCTCGACTTCCGCTCCGAGCAGCCCAGTATGGCGAACATGCCGCTGCGGCGTCTGGAGCGCCCGCGATGAGTCATCCCCTCGCAGCTTTGAAGATGATGAGCCTCTCCCGACACGAACTCGCCCCCCGCTCTGCTGCGCAACGAGCCCAGGCGAGGCGCTTGGCCCCGCCAAACTGAAGCGACTCTCTTCAGATTCGCCCTTGCGAGCGGTGTCCCCCGCGACAGATTAGTCGTATTCGTCGGACCGCCGTTGGCCTCGACGGGCCCGCCGATTGCGCCCTATTCCTGCGTCCCCGCACGACGAGACCGCCAGACCACCGGCGGGAAGAAGAGACCCTTCCTGATTCGGAGGTGACACGATGCGTCTAGCCAGGATGGTCCCGCTAGTAGTCGTGGCTCTATTAGTCAGCTGTCAGGATCAGCCCATCGCGCCGCCGGACGCTGCCGAGCTCAGTCCTCCGGCGCCCACACCCGCGAAATCCGATGAGAACGCGACACCGTTCCAGCTCTCGGTTCTGAGGGCCATCGGCGAGCGAGAGGCCCAAGGGCTTCCCGTGCCGACCGATGTCTCATTCGAGTACGCGGTCAACCCGGAGTCGAACAAGCCAGAGTTGGCGACGCCGGAGGGTGCCCCTGGAGCCGGCGAGCAGCTCATCATCACAGCCACGACGGTCATCCACTTCGATGGCCCGGCACAGGCCGGATACGAGGAGTGGCCCGCTTTCGTGGTTGAGGGTGAGACGCCCCTGGAGTCCGAGGGCTTCATCAACGAGGGTGACTACTCGCAGTTCATCCAGGACAAGGTCGAGGAAGCAAGCCCCGGGTTCTGGGAGCAGTACGAATGGGGCAGCGAGCCCAGGACCTACACCATCGACGAGAAGTACACCATCACCTATCCCGGGACGACTGAGGGGCCCGCGGCGGCGAGCGCAGCGGCCGCGTCCAGTCTGACCTCTGTGGATGAGATCCTCATGGGGTTCACGGCCGGGGAGGGACCAGAGGTCGATTACGACAACACGTGGAGTCTAAAGGTGGGGTCCGTCAGCGTGGCCAGCTTCAGGGCTTATGCCTATCTCGACTGGGGGCTCGGCCTGAGGCTCCCGATGGAGGTCAGCCTGATCAGTCCGGACCTGATGCTCGAAGGCTCTACCTATTGGTCCAGCAGCAGTGCCGCAGGATTGGACTGGGTGACCGCCGACTTCGTGGGGGCTGGAGTCGACGCTCAATCGGGCAACGAGTGGGTCCTGTATATCGACTTTGCGGTCGGCGCGGATCTTTCGGTCTTTGGGTTGAAGATCATTGACGTCGACCTGGGCTTCAGTTATGACGCGTCCGAGGACTTCCAGACCCCGTTTGGGCCGGGTTCTTACTTCCCGATCCCCAGCATCGATATCCCGATTGTGTCGCTGTATTTTGGCATAGCCTCCGGGGGGGTCGACTTCAGACTCACTCCGGAGCTAGGCTCCACCCAATACACCGCCGATTGGCAAGCTTCCGACGAGGCCTCCGGCAGCGGAAGCCTGACCTACACCGATCCGGCGGTCTCGGTACAGGTCGGCCCGGTGACGGCCATCGATGGACCCGGCAATGCCGTGATCACCATCGATGACTTCAGGTACCACTTCAATCAGTTCTCGCTCGCACTGAGCCTGTACATCTACCTGGGCCTGGATCTGGGCATATTCGGAGAGCCTAGCTGGAGTTGGAACCCGCACCTCTTGACTGTTGACCTGAGCACCTTCATCGGGTGGTTGGGCCTGTATGTGGAGGTGCACGAAGGAACACCCGACGCGCTCACCGCCTCCATCCCCATTCAGAACGTCGCGCCGACGGCCGAGATCGACCTCACCGGGACCCTGGTCATCAACGGCGTGACCACTTTTATGGGCCATGCCGGGGATCCCCTCACGTTCACGGGGCGGGCCACGGATCCTGGCCGGGACGACCTCACACTGAGCTGGGATTGGGATGACGGCCCTCCGTCCCCCGACGTCTCCACCACGTACCCCGTCCCATATGACGTCACGGAGAGCCAGACCCACGCGTTCGGCGAGGCCTGCGTGTACGAGATCGGCTTCAAGGCCGTGGATGATGACGCGGCCGAGGCGGAGGATCATGTGGCGGTTGTCATAGCGGGCGCGCTGGGCAACCTGGGCCGGTCGGAGGGTTACTGGCAACACCAATTCAGGGGCAACGGTAGGACGGATTTCGATGCCACAAGCCTCGAGTGTTACCTGGCAGTCGTTGGCCACATGAGCGCCGTCTTCGACGAGGCGCGGGACGCCTCCACCATCGAGGAGGCGCACGATGTCCTGTTCCTGCGGCAGAACCGCGGAAGTGCGATTGAGCAGCTCGACCGTGAGTTGCTCGTCGTCTGGCTCAACTACGTCCACGGCGCCGTCGGTTATACGGAACTGGTAGACACGGACGAGGACTACATTCCTGACACCCCGTTCGTAAATGCGGTAGCCGCTGCAGAGTCGGTGCGGTTGGATCCGTTTGCCACCAAGGGGGAGATCAAGAGGCAGACGGAGATCGTACATTACATCACGGAAACACTCAAGGAGTGATTCCACACGGTATCACGAAGTGCAGCGCCCGGCCCCGCGCCGGGCGCTGGTGTTTTCGTGAGGCAACGCGGCAAAGTCCGACGTTTGTGCCCTCTGGATCGCGTCAGGTCCCCACCACGACTAATCAGGAGTAACCCCCTCCCCTCTCCGCTCTGGCCGCGCGCCGCGTAGCACCGTACTGTAGCGCTGTACGCACGTGAGGCTGGGCGGAATGGAAGACCTTGTCGCACGCCTCAAAGCCGCCCTCGCCGACCGCTACCGCATCGAGCGGGAGATCGGCAGCGGTGGGATGGCCACGGTCTATCTCGCCCACGACCTCAAGCACGACCGCGAGGTCGCCGTCAAGGTGCTACGCCCGGAGCTGTCCGCCGTGCTGGGCACCGAGCGGTTCCTGCGCGAGATACGCATCGCCGCCAAGCTCAGCCACCCCCACATCCTGGCGCTGTACGACTCGGGTGAGGCCGAGGGCTTCGTCTACTACGTGATGCCCCACGTGGCGGGGGAATCACTGCGCAGCAAGCTCGACCGGGAGAAGCAGCTGGCCATGGATGAGACGATCGCCCTCACCCAGCAGGTGGCAGCGGCACTGGACTACGCGCACCAGGCGGGGGTGATCCACCGGGACATCAAGCCCGAGAACATCCTGATTCACCAGGGCGAGGCGCTGGTAGCCGATTTCGGGATCGCGCTGGCGGTGAGCGCGGCGGGCGGCACGCGGCTCACCGATACGGGCCTCTCGCTGGGGACACCGGAGTACATGAGCCCGGAGCAGGCCACGGGGGAGCGGGAGCTGACGGCGCGTAGTGACATGTATTCCCTGGGTGCGGTGGTGTACGAGATGCTGGTGGGGGAGCCGCCGCACACGGGGAACACGGTGCAGGCGATCATTGCCAAGGTGGTGTCGGTGACGCCGCAGCCGATCCAGCGGGTGCGCGAGGCAGTGCCGGCCAACGTGGAGGGGGCGGTCCGGTGTGCGTTGTCCAAGGTGCCGGCGGATCGGTTTGCCAGCGGGGCCGAGTTCACCCGCGCGCTCACCGACCCGACGTTCACGCTGCCGGGCGTCGCGGGTGCGGCGGCGGTGCCGCTGCGTGAGGGGCCGTGGAGGCGACTGGCGATTGGGATGGTGGGCCTCGCCGGGCTGCTGGTGTTATTGGCGGGTGTCTCCCTCTGGGGCTGGCTGCAGCCCGTCCCGAAGCCTGTCACCCGCATGAACATCGCGCTGCCAGAGGGCGAGGAGCTTGTGATCGCAAGCGGCACCGACATCGCACTGTCACCGGACGGCCAGCGACTGGTGTATGTGGGGGCGAGCGAGGGAAGACCTCAGCTCTGGCTGCGGCCCCTCGATCAACTGCATGCCACCCCGCTTGCGGGGACGGAAGGTGCGTTCGCTCCGTTCTTCTCCCCTGACGGTGAGGCCGTAGGGTTCCGCAGTGGCCGTCAGCTGAGAGTGGTCTCGATGGAGGGCGCACCGCCCGTGACGCTGGTTGACTCGGCGTGGGGCAGTCTCGGTGACTGGGGGACCGACGGGATGCTGTACTTCGGTGACGGCAGGGGCAGTGTCAGTCGCGTTCCGGCGACGGGCGGTGCGCCCGAGGTGGTAACCAGACCCGATACATCGCGCGGCGAACTCCTCCACAGCCGGGTGGACGTCCTGCCCAACGGGAAGGGGATGCTGTTCGTGATCTGGCAGGGGAGTGTGGAGAGCGCGGACATCGCGGTGGTGGAGTTTGGAACCGGGGAGGTGCGGGTGCTGGTGCGGGGCATGGACCCGCAGTACGCTGCGTCAGGGCACGTGGTGTACGTGCGGTCGGACGGGGCGCTGCTGGCGGCGCCGTTCGATCAAGACAGGCTGGCGCTCACCGGCCCGGCAACGCCGCTGGTAGAAGGGGTGGCGTTCAAGGGCGGTGGTGCGGCACAGTTCGCGCTGTCTAAGACGGGTACGCTAATCTACCTCACGGGCGGGGGGCAGTTGCTCCAGCCGGTGTGGGTGGATCGCGACGGGCGTCACGCAGCCGTCGATCCCGGCTGGGTCGGTGACTTCGACACACCGGCGCTCTCACCTGACGGCTCGCGACTCGCAGTCGCGCTCCGTGGAGACGCGGACCGCGATCTTTGGGTCAAGCAGTTGGACACGGGGCCGCTGTCGCGCCTCACGTTCCACGAAGGTTCCGACGACCGTCCCTGGTGGACGCCGGATGGGCGCTCCGTGCTGTTCGTTTCGGAGCGGGGCGACACGCGTGGCCTGGCGCGCGACCTGTACCGCAGGCGCGCGGACGGCGTGGGACAGGCCGAGCCGGTGCTCGTGTTGCCGGAACCCATCATGCAGGGACAGTTCTCGCCCGACGGCCAGTGGCTGGTCTATCGCACGGGCGTGAGGGACGACCTCGACATCCATGCGCGCCGTTTGCGGGGCGACACCGGCACGGTTGCCCTGGTGGCCGAGCCGGACATCAACGAGCTCTCTCCAGCGCTCTCGCCCGACGGAAAGTGGCTGGCTTACGTGTCCGACGAATCGGGCGGCTGGGAGCTGTACGTGCGCCCCTTCCCCAACGTGGATGATGGGCGGTGGCAGGTGTCGACCGCCGGTGGGTCAGAACCCGTGTGGGCCCACAGCGGCCGCGAGCTGTTCTATAAGAACGCGTCCGACGAGCTCATGTCGTCCGAAGTGCAGACCAGCCCGACGTTCATGGTGGGGCAGCACCGTATCCTGTTCTCGGCTACTGACTACGACAGCTACCCGTACCACCCCCAGTACGACGTCACGGCCGACGATCAACGGTTCGTGATGTTGAAGGACGTCTCGTCAGAAAGCTCCGGATTGGTGCTGGTACTCAACTGGTTCGAGGAGTTGAAGGAGCGGGTCGGGAGGTAGGGCAGCAGGGTGGCCACGGCGGAGATCGCTGCAGGGTGGATCTCTTGAGCGGCTCCAGCCGATTCCCGAGCTACACGCCGTTTCGAGAGTCGTAGTCGCTGATAATGAGCCCATGAGACTGCTGCTCATCAATCCAAGGTCTCCGGAGAGTTTCTGGAGTCTCAAGTGGGCCGTTGACGTTATCCTGCCCGATAAGCGGGCCGTCAATCCGCCACTGGGGCTGGCTACTCTGGCGGCCCTGTGCCCGGACGGTTGGGAGGTCTCAATCGTTGATGAGAACATCGAGTCCGTCCCGCTGGACCCACGGGCAGACATCATCGGGATCTGCGGAATGGGGGTGCAGTTCGCGCGACAGAGAGAATTGCTGACGTACTACAGGAACAAGGGGTACTACGTCGTCGCCGGAGGCAGCTACGCCTCGCTGTGCCCGGAGCTATATGCTCCGCTGGCAGACACCGTTGTGGCGGGTGAGGCCGAGTACACGTGGAGGGAGTTCTGCAGGGATGTCGAATCGGGCAAGCCCAAACGGCTGTATCGTGAGAGTGGCAGTGTCTCGCTGACAGATTCTCCCGTTCCCCGCTTCGATCTCCTGCACCTGACCAAGTACCAGGCGGTGAGTCTGCAGTTCTCCAGAGGTTGTCCTTTCCGCTGCGAGTTCTGTGACATTATCGTGATGTTCGGGCGACGGCCCCGCACCAAGTCTGTCGAACAGGTGGGCAAGGAGTTGGACCTGCTGAGAGCGCTCGACGTACGCAACGCCTTCTTCGTCGATGACAACTTCATAGGGAACAAGCGGGCCGCAAAGGACCTTCTGGCGTATCTCGGGGATTACCAGCGTGAACATGATTATCAGTTCCGCTTCGGGACGGAGGCATCCATCAACCTGGCGCATGACGATGAGCTGCTGCGCCTGTTTCGCCAAGCACATTTCGCGTGGGTGTTCATCGGCATCGAATCGCCCGACGAGCAGAGCTTGAGGGAAACACGGAAGTTTCAGAATACGCGGCGCGACATGCTCTCATCGGTGCGGCACATCTACTCCCACGGCATCGACGTCCTTGGTGGGTTCATCGTCGGTTTCGACAACGACACGATCGACACGTTCGACAGACAATTTGAGTTCATCATGCAGTCGGGAATCCAAACGGCGATGGTCGGGCTCCTGACGGCGCTGCCCAAGACACCGCTCTATGAACGCCTGCAACGTGAGGGAAGACTCATCACCGGTGCGACAGAGGCAGAGAATACGCGGATCGCAACTAACATCCTTCCCAAACGGATGGGCTATGACGAGCTGGTTGGCGGATACCAGGCGCTCCAGCGTCGCCTGGTTCGATATGGCAGCATTGCAGGTCGCATCAAGAACAAGATCCGGTATCTCACGAATCCACCTGCGAGGAGTGACTGGTCGGTGAGGGAGCGGCTGCGCATTCTGGGTAGGGTGATTATCCGCGGGATAATGTCGGGTGGTGTTGCGCGGATATTCCATTTCTGTCGATCCATCCCTTTCTCGAGGCCGAGACTGATTCCGCTGGTGGTGCAGGATTGGGTCGCTGGGTTGGTGATGCGAGATTATGTCAACCGCCACTTTGTCGCGAAGGCTGGCAAGGTAAACCTGCTGGAAGAGGGCTACTTCAGGTCGATCGAGAAGGTCTTTCGGCGCTACGTTCGCCAGGGGGCCTTGAAGGTATCGCTTGATGAGGTGAAGAACGCGGGCGCAAACCTGTCGCTCTCCATGAGAGCGGGGCTGGATCGACGGTTCTTTGCGCGCGCCGCGCGCCAGCTCGAGGACGTGCTCGCAGACACGACGTCGTCCATCACCCTTCACATCGAAGAGCTGCACGCAGCGCAACGTCGTCACCTGAAGCGCATGCTGAACCGCCTGTCCCGCTATGGTGATCGGATGTACATCGGCGTGCGCGCAGAGCTGAGAGAGATGATTGAGGTCGACTGGTCCGCGTTCAGACTAGTCCTGGAGTCGTAAGGCGCGGGCCTAGAGTACGACACTTTCCCCTCAAACCCGACTACGGACGACACGAACTCGCGCCTGGGCTGACAGGTTGCCGGGTCTGGGGCCCTGGCCAGGCCCCGCTGGGCGCCCGTGTTTCCGGCACTAATCCCGAGTAGAACTCCCCTTGTTCGCCACGGGCATGGGGACAACGTTGGTCCCAATCCGTCGGACGCCGATGGCCTCGACGGCCTTCTGCCAAAGCGACGCTTGTTACTGACTCGGTGAAGGGGGGGCGAGATGCGCGTCAAGGACATCCTCAAGGTTGAGAGCGACGTAGTGACGATCGACGCGAACCAGACCATTCATGAGGCCATCTGCAAGCTGAACGAGCATAGGATCGGCGCCCTGGTCGTTACCGATTCGAATGCCGCGAACGCGGGGGCCGATCCCGGGACGAGCCACAGCCATCTCAGGTACTCGTGGGGTGGAACCACCGCCTCGGCGATAGTGAGCAACCAGATCTGCGGAGTCATCACGGAGCGCGACATCATGCGTGAGTGCGGCGAGCACTGCACTCACCTGTCGAAACCTTCGGAGCATGGAGAAGGTCCCTGTCCGGCTCTGGTCAAGGACGTGATGACGACGGACAAGGATCTGATCATCGGCGTACCAGACGACCATCTTGATTACGTCATGCGTGTCATGACAAAGAGAGGTGTGCGGCACCTTCCGATACTTGATGGTGCCGAGCTGGCAGGGATGCTCTCGATCGGCGACGTGATGAACGCGCACCTGACTATGCTCCACACCGACGTGGACACAAAGGAATTCGAGATCCGCATGCTGCAAGACTACGTCCAGGGGCGGATGTACTAGGCGTCGGCCGCGACAAACTCCGAGGAGGGGGCGCCTCTCGCGGCACCCCCTCAGGATCGCGTCGGTTCCGCACAACGTCTAATCAGGAGTAGCATCCTCCCCTCTCCGCTCTGGCCGCGCACCGCGTGGAGCCGTACTGTAGCGCTGTACGCACGTGAGGCTGCGCGGAATGGAAGACCTTATCGCACGCCTCGAGGCTGCCCTCGCCGACCGCTACCACATCGAGCGTGAGCTGGGTCGCGGCGGGATGGCCACGGTCTATCTGGCCTATGACCTGAAGCACCACCGCCGGGTCGCCGTCAAGGTGTTGAAGCCCGGGCTGGCTGCCGCGATCGGCCCCGAGCGGTTCCTGCGCGAGATCGAGATCACCGGCCAGCTCAATCACCCGCACATCCTGCCGCTGCTGGACTCCGGCGAAGCCGAAGGGCTCCTGTTCTACGTGATGCCCTACGTGGAGGGCGAGTCCCTGGCGGATCGCCTGGACCGCGAGAAGCAGCTCCCGCTGGAGGACGCCCTGCGCATTACGGCGGAGGTGGCCGATGCGTTGGGCTTTGCCCACAGCCGGAACGTGCTGCACCGCGACATTAAGCCCGAGAACATCCTGTTCGAGGGCGGCCATGCGGTGGTGGCCGACTTCGGGCTGGCCCGGGCCATCACGGCGGCGGGCAGCGAGCGGCTCACCGAGACCGGCATCGCCGTCGGCACGCCCGAGTACATGAGTCCCGAGCAGGTGAGCGCCGAGCGCGAGATAGATGGGCGCAGTGATCTCTACAGCCTGGCGTGCGTGGTCTACGAGATGCTTGCAGGGGAGCCGCCCTTTACGGGGCCCACCACCGAGAGCGTCGCGCGGCAGCATCTGACGGCCGAGCCCCGCTCGGTGGCCACGCTGCGGACGGCGGTGCCCGAGGAAGTCTCCCAGGCCCTCATGAAGGCACTGGCCAAGGCCCCGGCCGATCGGTTCCTCACGGCGGAGCAGTTCATGGAGGCGGTGGCGACGCCGAGTACGACGCCGTCGGCCGAACCGAAAACCGTCGAGCGCAGGCTGCGGGGGGTGCTCGTCGGTGCGCTGGCGGTTGTGGCGGTGGTGGTAGCCACAGCCATCGTGCTGTGGCTCCGCAGCACGCCCGCGGCCCCGCCTGGAGCTGAGCGGCCGAGGATCGCGGTGCTGCCGTTTGAGAACCTGGGATCGCCGGAGGACGAGTATTTCGCCGACGGCATCACCGAGGAGATAACCAGTCGCCTGGTTGATGTCAGCGGGCTGCACGTCGTCTCCCGCACCAGCACGGTGGGCTACAAGAATCATGGGAAGCCCCTGCGCCAGGTCGGCGAGGAACTGAAGGTTGACTACGTGTTGGAGGGCACGATCCGGACCGATCGGTCACCGGAAGGCGGCGGTGAGGTGCGGGTGACGCCGCAGCTGGTCAGGGTATCGGACGACGCTCACCTGTGGGCGGGCCGGTACACCGTTGCCCTTGTGCCCGGTGAGATCTTCGAGGTGCAGGCACGGATTGCCGGACAGGTCGCCGGGGCGTTGGACGTCACGCTGCTTGAGCCCGAACGGCAGAGGGTTGAGGCTCGCCCCACCGACAACGCGACGGCCTACGAGTATTACATACGCCATAGGGCCCCGGGTGCGGGCACTTGGGAAGGCTCACAACGCCGGATGGCGCTGCTCGACAGCGCGATCATGCACGACCCCAACTTCGCCCTTGCCTACGCCCGTCGTTCCGACCTCCGAATGGCCCAAATCCAGCTATACGGTGAGTCGCGGGACCGCCTCCCGGAAGTGAAGCAGGCGTATGAGCGAGCGCTGCAGCTCGACCCCGATCTGCTCGCGGCGCACTTCGCGCGCGCACGCTACGTGTACCAGGGCCTGGGGGACTTGGACCGAGCTCTGGAGCTGTTTCAGGAACTCGAGCGCCGCCAGCCCAACGATGCAAGGACCATCGCCTTCATTGGATACATCAAGCGGCGGCAGGCGAAGTGGGATGAGGCGATCGGCTACCTGGAGAGGGCGGCGGACCTCGATCCCGTGAGCTCCGAGCGGGCGTTTTATCTCGGGAATACGTATGTCTATGTGCGGCGCTATGAGCTGGCGGAGAGGTACTATGATCGGGCCATTGCCTTGAGACCCATGGATCGGCGGTCGTACGCACGCAAGGTCCGGCTATACCTCCTGTGGGATGCACAACTGGAGAAGGCGCGCGGTGCGCTCCGAGAGTTGGTGAATCGCTTTGGCCCCGGAGAAGCCGCCAGCGAGCTCGCAGCCACCAGCCAGTTCGCAGGTGCGACAGCTGCGGCGAGAATCCTGGCCGACGAGTATCGAGAGATCCTGCGAGACCTCTCTTTCCAGCGCTGGGATACTCAGTTCCGATATTTGTACTACCCGACGATCGCTCAGATGCACGAGATGCAGGGGCAATCGGAACTCGCCAGGACCTATTGGGATTCGAGCCGGGTGGAGTTTGCTGCCCTTGTGGAATCCGATTCGGACTCTCCGGTGTATCACCGGGGTCTGTCATTGGCGTATGCGGGGTTGGGGCTTGCCGCCGATGCGATCAGCGAGGCAGAGACGGCAGCCAACCTCGTCCCGCCGTTGTCCGCGGACGCATTGGCACGGCTCCGTTACCTCGCAAACCTGGCTGAGGTCCAAACGCAGGGTGGCGCACGAGACGCGGCCATCGCACAGCTCGAACAGCTGCTCTCGATCCCGTCCTGGATCTCTCGGTCCTGGCTCCAGGTCGATCCGCTCTACGACCCGCTGCGCGACCACCCGCGCTTCCAGGCGCTGCTGGCGGGCGAGAGCTAGCCACAGAGCGCCGGCGGGTGTTGCCCCGCGCCGGCCGGCGCCGCACTTTTGCTGCCCTTGGGCTTGCCGCATGAGGACGTGTCGCGCCCGCCGCCCTCCGCAGTCGGCACCGCTCACTCGAAGACACCTACCACACACAGGAGGAGGCCAGGCATGGGAATCCACGAGCCGAACTTTCAGGTCGTGGAGGAGTTCAGGAGCCCGGCGAAGTACTACTTCCGGGTGCACATGGATGTGAAGCTGGGGGGCGAGACGGAGGCCGAGAAGGTCCGCAGTGCGCTCAAGGCGGGCAAGTGGAAGGCGATTCGGGACATCGTAAAGCCGAAGGTGAAGGACAAGCGGGCCAAGGCGATACTCGGCCAGGTGAAGGCCAAGGCGGCGACCGGAGCCAGGAAGTAGCGCCGCCCGAGCGCGGCGTGGACTCTCTCCTCAGTTCAGCGACCGTTTCACCACGGCGAGCAGCTCGTCGAGCTCGAACGGCTTCTCCAACACCACGTTGCTGGTCCGCTCCAGGAAGGCGTGCACCGTGGGCTCCTTGGCGAACGCGGTCACGAACACCACGCGCCTTGCCGTCTCCGGATCCGATTCGTTGAGCTCGTCGTAGAAGCTGACGCCGTCGAGGAACGGCATGCGGATATCGCACACGATCACTCGGTAGGAACGCTGCTGCAGTGCCGCCACGGCAGCCAGACCGCTTTCCACGGCCTCCGCCATGTAGCCGGCGCGCTCGAACGCCTTGAGCAAGGCGCTGCGAACCGAGCGATCGTCGTCAATGATCAGGATGTCCATGGGAGCTTCCTCGGGGGCGCTGTCCCACAAGTAACGCGTGCCGGAGTCAGATGGGCGTGAGGGTAGCCGGGAGGGCTCAGGCTTCGCGTGCCGCAGCTGGCCGAGGGGTGGCGGGTGGCGCCGCTTCTCTAGCGCACGGTGCGCTCGAACAGCGCCGCCACGTCCAGCGTGCCCGACGCGGCGCCGACCGTCCACTCGAGCGTGCCGTCCACCATCTCGGGCCGCTCGTCACCCTGGCGCCAGCGCTCGACCAGGCGGGCGTCGAGGTCCACGATCCAGTACTCCTCCACGCCGGCCTCCAGGTAGAGGCGGCGCTTCTTGCCGCGATCCCGCGCGGCGGTGGCGGGCGACAGCACCTCGATGGCAAGTAAGGGAGTGCCCACCTCGGTCCAGTCGCGCGGTGGGTGCTCCGGATCGCTGGCCATCATGAAGAGGTCGGGCTGTACGAGGGTGCGCGGCCCGAGTCGGATGTCGGCAGGGCCAGTGAGAACCTCGAGGCCGGGATGATCGGCGACCGCAGCGCTGAGCTCAATGAGCAGGTGATCTACCACGCGCTGGTGGTTGAGCGACGGCGCCGGTGTCACGACGTGCTCGCCGTCGAGCAGCTCGTGGCGCAGGCCGTCGTCGGGCAAAGCGAGCAGCTCCTCGATCGTGGTAACCGGCTGCGGCGCGGGCATAGCCATAATGTGGGCCTCCAGCGGTGCGGTGGGCAATGCGGCATGACGCCAGGGTAGCGCACGGCGCCGCCAGACGGTCATCGAAACGCTGCAGCACGGGGCTCCGTCACGCACGCCCCTCCTTGTGCTCTGCGCCAGCGTCCCCATCTTGGAATCAGCCCGTCGGCTGCCCCTGGCCCCGACGGCCTGCCGCCCGTGCGACGCCACCCTACCGGCGCCCGCCGACGATGCGACCGCGAGACCACCGACGGTTGTGCGCCAACCATCTGGCTTGGAGGTGGCATCATGCGCATCATCACTCTCCTGCTGGCCCTCAGCCTGTGCGCGGCACCGCTCGCACAGGCGCAGAAGGGCTCGGTCGAGGTCGGCACCAGGGCCGGGATGAGCATCGCGATCCCCGACGACGGCGACGCCGAGGTCTTCGTGGCCATCCCGGGGACCGGCGCGCTCGTCGTGCTCCCGTCGATCTACACCACGTTCTGGGCAACACCGTCGCTGATGATCGAGCCGCAGGTGCTGTTCCAGTGGAACAGCGCGAGCGAGGAGGCGTGGTTCTCGGGAGTGCTCCAGGGCGGCTGGATGTTCACGCCCGAGAAGTCGAACTCGGTCTACGTCGCGGCCGACGTGGGGTGGCTCACGCTCGGGGGCGACGTCGAGAGCGCGCTCGTGGGCGGCGGGGCGGGGTATCGCTTCCGCTTGGGAGAGAGCGGGGCGCTCAGGGCCGAAGGGGTGTATCGCCGCTGGCTGTGCGAGACCTGCGACCTGCACGAGATCATCTTCTCGTTCGGGGGCGGCGTCGTGTTCTGAGGCCGCGCGAGGCGGCGACGCAACAAGAGGGGCGCCTGCGGGCGCCCCGTTTCGTTTCGGGCTGGCAGTGGGGGCGCCGCTCCGCAGTGGGAGACTCCGCCCGCCCCCCCGGCTCTAGGGCGCGCGTGAATCCGCGCCGCGTTGCGACGTGGCGATACCACTCCGAAGGCTCTTCCATCCGATACTGCGTCTGGTGGATATGACACACTTGACATAATGACACAATCTGTCATAGGACCGGGTGCACAAGCCGCTGCGCTGGCTCGCCGGCGAGCCGCGCTGTCATGAGCTGCGCGTGAGCGACCGCCGGCAGACGTGGCGGGTCGTCTATCACATCGCGGAAGACGCGATTGTCGCTCGACGCACGCCGAAACAGGTGATCGACCGCTGCAAGCGCGGGCTGAGGCGTTATGAAGAGGAGTTCTGAGACGGGGGGCAGGCGCTGCGGGTCGAGGCCGTCCTGGTGCGAGGGCACGGTTCGGGAGTTCCTGAATCTGTCCGAGTCGCAGGCAGCGCTGACTCGCACCAAGGCCGCGCTCGCGGTGCGCCTGCAGCGGCGCCGCACGGCGCTGGCGTGGAGCCAAACTGAGCTGGCGCAACGGATCGGCTCGGGTCAGTCCCGCATCGCGAAGCTGGAAGCGGCGCATCCGTCGGTGAGCCTGGAGCTGCTCGTGAAGGCGCTGCTGGCGACGGGGGCGAGCATGGCGGAGATCGGGGCGGTCGTGAGCACCGGTGATCCCGAGGCTCCGGTGAGAAAGCGGCGTCCGGCGCCGAAGCGAGCGAAGCGCCGTCGCCGTCCGGCCGCGCCGAAGTGACGACGGCCGGGGCAGCTGCCCCGGCCGCTTCCATCACCTGGGTTGCGAAGCCCCGCCCCCTAGTAACTCCTCCTCGCCGTCCCGCAGCTCACCCACTCCCTGGGCTCGCCGGTGCGCGGGTCTATGGGCAGCACCGCCCGGTCGCGCGGCACGCGGCCGGGGTCCTCCGAGGCGCCGTAGGCCAGCATCGCGGCCAGCGTCGCGTTCTCCTTCAGGTCGTCGAACACGATCTTGTCGTACGTGTCGCGGTTGGTGTGCCAGGTGTACTGGCGGTACTCGTCGTAGGGCGACTGCAGGCGGAACGCCGGCACGCCGTGACACAGGAAGGCCACGTGGTCGCTGCCGCGGTTGTTCTGCCCGCCGGGGAACTCCAGCGTGATGTGCTCGGCGATCTCGTCGGGCACGAGCGACATCCAGCGGGCGATGTGCTGCCCGGCGTACAGCAGGCCCTGCCCCTCGATCTTCTCGATGCGCCAGGTGCCGTTGTCCTGGTTGAACACCACCTGGATGTCGTCCAGCAGGTCGGCGTAGTCTTCGGTGAACACGCGCGAGCCGATGAGGCCCATCTCCTCGGGGCCCCAGTGGCCCACCAGAATGGTGCGCCTGGGCTCGGGGTAGGTCTGCTTCAGGATGCGCATCGCCTCGAGCATGGTGATGGTGCCGGTGCCGTTGTCGGTGGCGCCGGTGGCGGCGTGCCACGAGTCGAGGTGGGCCGAGAGGATCACGTACTCGTCGGGCAGCTCCGTGCCCCTCAGCTCCGCGATCACGTTGAACTGCGGCACCTCGCCCAGCAGCTCGGCGTCGGCATCCACCCGGATGCGCGGGGCCTGGCCGCGCGCCACCATGCGGGCGAGCATGCCGTAGTCCTCGCACGAGATGTCGAGCGAGGGCTTGGTGCGGGTCCAGGTCTCGAACACCTTGTTCACGCCCCAGCCATCCGACCACCAGCTCTGGAGAAAGCCCAGGGCCTGCGATGAGTCGATGAGCGGGCGAAACCGGTAGTAGCCGCCGAGCTCATCTTCCCGGCTCCAGAAGGCGTGCCAGGCCGCTTGGCGCTCCGCCGCGATCCGCTCCAGCGTCTCGGGCCGGGCGTACTTCTCGGCCTCCTGCGGCGCGCGGCACATCTCGACGGCGGGCAACAGCATCACCCACTTGCCGTCGAGTTGGGGGAGCCACTCCTCGGGCTCGCCCACGGCCACGTCCATGAAGTTGATGACCTCGCCCTCCACCGGGCCGGCGGTGCCGGGGCTCCAGGCCAGGAACTCGGCCTCGAGGGTCTGCACGCGCGGGGCGATCAGGTCCACGTGCAGGGTGCCCTGCCGCCAGCCGGGCCAGGTGCCGTATTCCTCTTTGCGGACCGTGACGCCCCAGCTCTCGTACAGGCCCACCAGCCAGTCCTGGGCGCTGGCCAGCTCGGGGGAGCCCGCCAGCCGGGGGCCGATCGAGTCCATCAGGATCTGGGCCAGGTCCGCCACCTGGGACTGCTCCATCCCCACCTGCCACATGCGGTGGATCACCGGGTCGGCGGTGCGGTGGGTCTGGGCCGCGGCCTGAGTGGCCGGGACTATAAGGAAGGCGGCCCCCAGGGCGGCCGGGGCCAGAATGCGGGCGATGTGCATGGATGCTCCCGGGTGCGGTGTCTCTATGGCAAGGGACCCGAAATGTAGACGGTTGGCGGGGTTTGGGGGTTGCCCAGGCTCTTCGCGCCCCGCGAGCCGGGAGGGAACGTCCCCCGCAAATCGGCTTCATACTCCCTTCACACTGGCTTCATGCCGGCCGGGCAATGAAAGGCGAGCGTTCGCATTTCACATGTGCGGGAAGTGGTGCGGAAGCCGAGTTCTTGGCCAAATGGGGGGGATCTTATGAAGTGGCGTCCACAGCTGTACGGCCTTGCTGCCGTTGCGTTCGTCGTCGCTGTCTTCGGGGCATGCTCGAGCGACTCAACTGAACCCGTGCACTTCGTAGACCAGAACTGGACCAGCGCCGATATCGTTCTCGGCGGGAAACTCTACGACAAGTGGTGGGTGACCAACAGCGGAACGGAGCCCACGACGGATTTCAATCCGATCTGGGCGACGCAGAGCACGAACACCCGCACCGGCGGTGACACCTGGCGCTGCAAAGAGTGCCACGGATGGGATTATCTCGGGGATGAGGGCCGCTACGCCTCGGGCAGTCACTTCACGGGCTTTGCCGGGGTCTGGACCGCGCGCACGATGGATAGTGTACTCCTCTTCGAGTCGATCAAGGATGCGGGCGGCGACCATGACCTGTCCGGCGTTCTCAGTGATACGGACGTGCTGAACCTCACCAAGTTCGTCGTCGATGGGCTGGTTGACATGCGGACCTACATCGACTTCAGCACGGGCGACGCCACCGGGAATGCCACGGCCGGGCAATCCCTCTACGACGCAAACTGCACCGCCTGTCACGGCTCGGACGGCGATGCGGTCGACCTCGATCACGGCGGTACCGAGCCAGGTATTCAGGGGGTCGGGTGGATCTCGCGCGACAACCCGCAGGAGACGCTGCACAAGATTCGCTGGGGACATCCGGGCACTGCCATGCCGAGCATGGTCGATGAGGGGCTGACCGACACGCAGATCGGCGACATTCTCGCCTACGCGCAGACGCTCCCGTTCGGTGCCGGGGACTATGGCCAAGCCGACATCGTACGGGGCGGAAAACTCTACGACAAATGGTGGGCGGTGAACGGGGCAACGGAGCCCACAACGGATTTCGATCCCATCTGGGCGTCACAGAGCACCAACACCCGTACCGGGAGCGCCACGTGGCGCTGCAAGGAGTGCCACGGGTGGGACTATCTGGGCAAGGATGGCCGGTACGCTACGGGCAGTCACTTCACCGGCTTCGCGGGTGTCTGGGATGCGCGCACCAACGCGGAAGTGCTGCTCTTCTCGGCCATCAAGGATGAAACGGGAGACCACGACCTGTCCGGTGTGCTGAGCGACGCGGACGTGCTGGACCTCGTCAAGTTCATCCGCGACGGTCTCGTCGACATGCGAAACTACATCGACTTCAGCACCGGCAACGCCACCGGCATCGCCGCGACAGGGCAGCCTCTCTACGCAAGCAATTGTGCGTCCTGCCACGGCTCAAACGGGCTGACGATCGACTTCGACGACGCAACTGCCGGCGTTCAGGGTGTGGGATGGCTCTCGCGGGACAATCCGCAGGAGACGCTGCACAAGATCCGTTGGGGGCACCCGGGAACTGCCATGCCCAGCATGGTGGACCAGGGGTTGACGGACCAGCAGACGGGAGACATCCTCGCGCACGCTCAGACGTTGCCCTAGGGTTGGCTCAGCCTTCTCCCCCCGCCTGAACGAAGGAGGGCGTTCGCACGAACGCCCTCTTTCGTTGTGCATTCGATCAACACCGCCACGGCCTCGCCCTCCACCGGGCCGTCGGTGCCGGGGCGAGCTTGACGGGCAGGTGCATTGCAACTCTCCTTGGTCGGTCCGAGTTGTAGGGACGGAGTCCGCAATCTAGACGCAGAGCCAAGGCTGACGGGGCAAGACCTCGAGAGAGGAGCAATGACCGATGAGATTGTCCACTACCGCAACGCTCACGCTGCCGCTCCTCGCGGCCGGCGCGCTGCTGTTGAGCGGCGCCGCCCAAACCCCGGCCGACGATGCCGAAGACATCCGGGGGGTGATCACGGCGGCCTACATCGAGGGCCTTCACAAGAACGGGAGCCGGGACGCCATTCGGGCGGGGTTCCATCCCAGCTTCGTGATGAGGGTGCTGCGTGACGACGGCATCACCGACGTGACCATCGAGCAGTGGATCGCGCGGCTTCCCGCCGAGGGCACGCCTCCGGGGCGTGAGGTCACATACCGCATCCCCGACGTGAGCGTGTCGGGCCAGGCGGCCGTGGCGCGGGTCGAGGTGATGTTCGACGGCCGCCATGTCTACACCGACTACATGAGCCTCTACAAGTTCTCCGACGGCTGGCGCATCGTGGCCAAGATCTACAACAGCGAGGCGGGCTAGCCTTAGTCGTCGTACTCCTCCAGGCGGTCGTGGTGCTGCATCACCGCGTCGAGCATCTGCGCGTGGCGCTCCTCCAGCTCCGCGATCCTCTGCTCGAAGCGGCGGAGCCGCCGTGCGGGCAGGTCCCAAACGAGCAGCTTCACCCCGAGGCCGAGCCCCAGCAGCGTCAACATGCCGGCGCCCAACTCGATGAGCTGATAGAAGTCGGGATGCATCTCGCCTCCCCTGCTCACTCCTTTTTACCTGACGGCTGGAGCGGCCGTCGGGTTTCGCGCCACGGCCGCGCAGTGGCCGCGCAACCGTCCCGCGCCCGCAACCGTCATGCAGGTGGCGCGCGGGGAGCGCGCGGAACTCATGGAAGCGCCGGTCCAATCGAGAATCGGGGGGCTGGGATGAAGCGATTCCGTTCTGCCTGGGTGATGGTGGGCGCGGTGCTGGCCCCGGCCGCCGCGCCGCTCGCGGCCCAGTATCCCATTGAGTACGCGCTGGTCGATGTGGCCGATGGGGTGCACGTCGCGATGCAGACGAACCCGGTGGCCAGCCCCGTGAACGGGAACTCGGTGGTGATCATCGGCGAGACGGGCGTCGTCGTGGTGGATGCGGGTCTCACGCCGGCGTACGCCGGGGATCTCATCGCGCAGATCAGGCGGCTCACCGACCGGCCCGTGCGTTACGTGGTGACCACCCACTGGCACGACGATCACGTGTTCGGCAACCAGGGCTTCCGCGACGCCTTCCCCGACGTGCAGTTCATCGCGCACGACAGCACGCGCATGGATTTCATCGAGATCGCCGTGCCGTCGCTCGGCGGCGCGCAGGAGAACTTCGACGGCTTCATCGCGCAGATCGACGCCATGCTCGAGTCGGGGATCGGGCCGGACAGCGCCCCGCTGACCGACGAGCGGCGCGAGCGGCTCAAGGGGCAGAAGCAGATGGCGCAGCGGCTGCTGCCCGACGTCCTGAACATGGAGCCGGTCCCGCCCACGGTCACCTTCGCGCGCCACCTCACGCTCCACCTGGGCGACCGCACAGTGGAGCTGCACTACCTGGGCCGCGGCAACACGCGGGGCGACGTGGTGGTGTACCTGCCCGAGTCGAAGGTGCTCGCCACCGGCGACCTGGTGGTCAACCCGGTGCCGTTCTCGCTGGGGTCCTACCTCGGCGACTGGATCGAGACGCTCACCGCGTTGAGCCGGTTCGACGCGGAGCTAGTGATCACCGGACACGGTCCCGTGCAGCACGACATGGAGTACGTGCTGGCGGTGCGGGAGCTGCTCCAGGCGGTGATGGCGCAGGTGAGGGACGCGGCCGACCGCGGCCTCACCCTGGAGGAGACGCGGGAGGCGGTGGACCTGAGCGAGTATCAGACCCGCTTCGCCGGCGACGACCGCATTCGCAACCGGTTCTTCGAGGCGTACTTCGAGACCCCGGCCGTGGAGCGGGCCTACCTGGAGGTGACGGGGCAGCCGCTGGGGGCGGAGCCGGAGTAAGGAGGCCCAGGGCCCGCGGCGCGCGTATGTTTCCGGGCAGGATGCCCGTCAAGGCCCGATCGATTCTCAGCGCGCTGGCCGTCCTGGTGGTGGTGCCCCTGGGCTGGGTGGGGTACCGCGCGCTGACCTGGCCCGACGTGGCCGCGCTGGCCGTGAAGGAACCCGAGACCACCGCGTTCATCGAGCGCTACCGGGAGGGACAGCGGGAGCAGGGCCTGGACGACGCGGTGGCGTGGCGGTGGGTGCCCATGTCCGAGATCTCGCCCCACCTGGCACGCGCGGTGGTGGCCGCCGAGGACATGGAGTTCTTCTCGCACGGCGGCTTCTCCACCCATGAGATGCGGGCCGCGGTCGAGGAGGCGCTCGAGGGAGGCCGGATCAGGGGCGCCTCCACCATCACGCAGCAGCTCGCCAGGAACCTGTGGCTCTCGCCGTCGCGCAGCCCTGTGCGCAAGCTCGAGGAGGCGATCCTCACGCGGCAGCTCGAGGTGTACCTCGGCAAGCGGCGCATCCTCGAGCTGTACCTCAACGTGGTGGAGCTGGGGCCGGGGATCTACGGCGCCGAGGCCGCGGCGCGGCACTACTTCGACAAGCCCGCCGCCCGGCTCGACGCGTGGGAGGCGGCGCTGTTGGCCGCGAGCCTGCCCCGGCCAGCGAGCTGGAATCCGCACTCCGAGGCCGAGCGCTACCTCACGATGGCGACCATGATCATGATGCGGGTGGAGCGGGCGCAGTTCCTGCGGCGGCACCTGCCGGGGGTGGCGGCGGATAGCGCGGCGCCGGCGCGTTGACGCGCTGAGCGGCGCCGCGACAAATCGCTCCGCGGCGCGTCGAATTGATGCCGTCCGACGCGCCCCGCGGCGTCATCCTCGGCCATGTCTTGCTACCACGGCCGAGGAGCCGCAATCATATGGTCATGCCCGATACCGCGCGCCGCTACACCGTGGACGAGGTGCTGGCGTTCCCCGACGACGGGAACCGGTACGAGCTGGTGGACGGCGAGCTGCTCGTGACGCCAGCCCCGGGGACGCCGCACCAGGTCGTCCTGGGGCGGCTGCACGTCGAGCTGGCGAACTACCTGAAGGGTCATCCCGACGTCACGGTGCTCTTCTCCCCCGCTGATATCAGCTGGGATCAGGAGCAGCTCGTCCAGCCGGACCTGTTCGTGACGCCAACGCGGGAGCTGTCGACGAGCTGGAAGACCGTGCGCACGCTGCTGCTCGCGGTCGAGGCCGTCTCGCCGTCGTCCGCGCGGGGCGACCGCCT
>CAYGBV010000009.1:0-37666 GCA_964348295.1 uncultured Gemmatimonadaceae bacterium | reverse complement strand
GTTCGGGCCGTCGGCAGAGCCGGCGGCCCGAACGGTTTGTGCGCCGGCCGCGCCGATCACTATGATTAGATAACCTCTCGTCGAACACATCGCGCGAATTCCTCTCGAGAAGTTCATTCCGCAGGCCTTCTACGGCCGGTCGTCACCGGAGCAACAGCATCCGCTTGCCGAATCCAAAAGCGGAAAACGCGAGACCGATGACCAGGAGATCAATGGGCAGTGTCCGACCGCCCGCCGCCGCAGCAGCATGACGCCGGCTAGTCGTGTAGCAGCTGTCTCTTGCCCTTTCCCACGAGGTAACCGGTGAGACCCCGTCGTTTTCTTTTTTTTCCGCGACCGGGGCGGCCGCAGCCCTGGTGACTCGGGTGGTAGGATGTGGGGATCAGGGACCCGTCGATCCGGAGTCCGGCATGCTGCCCGGCGCCTGGGGTCCGCCACTGTGGTTTCCCGACTCACGCCAGTTCTTGTACCTCGCAACAAACGAGCTCTGGTGGGCATCCGTGAACGGGGAACAACCACGCCGCCTGGGAACAATCAACGTGCCGAACGGACGGCGGGTCATGGCAGCAGCCGTTCATCCCGACGGGACACGACTCGCTCTCATCGCTGAGGAGCCGGGCCTGCTCCGCTCTGAGGTGTGGGTGATCCGGAATCTAGCGCGCTGAGCGAGATCGTTCGCCCTTTCACAGGCCCGGCAGGACTCGACGCATTGCGGCGCGAGGACCAATCCGTGGCGCTTGCTTCTAGCGCACAGGCCCGGCAGGACTCGAACCTGCAACCCCCGGTTTTGGAGACCGGTGCTCTACCAATTGAGCTACGAGCCTACGGGGGCCCGCGAGGAAGCTCACTGCCCCCCGGCATGATCTTAATCGACGACTGCTTCGCGGTCCACCGGAAGCGCCGCCGGGCCCTCCTCGGCGGCGAGTCGCCCGCAGGGGTCACGAGCGACCGGCGACGGCGCGCCCGACCATCCTCTCGACGGCCGGAACCATGTTGGTCGGCGTGAGCCGGGTTTCCGGGTGTTGCCCCGCCCACACGCGAAACAGCTCATCCACGAAGCCCTGCCCCACCTCGGGGACACCGGAGAAGTCGAGCGTCACCTCGCCGAACTGCTCGAGCCCGCTCGCGAGCCGCCGCGCCTCGGCGCGGGAGACGAACATCCCGCCCGTCTGGTACAACCGGACGCGCACCGCGGACCGTCCAAACGCGAAGCTCTCCGCGTCGGCATAGCGCTCGAAGATCTCCGCCGTCGTGCGGGTGGATTGCCGGTGCAACTCGCAGCGGACCCGGGTGCCGCGCCGGGTGGGCACCTCACCGACGGCCTCATCGCTCCGGCGATTGTCGACGACCCACCGGAGCCCGCCGGCATGGATCTCGAAGCGGTCCACCATCCGGGACGTGAAGAAGATGCCTTCGCCGGTATGCCGCTCCGGGAGCGTCGTCAGCTTTCCCTTGGCGAGCTGCCGCACGGCCTCGAAGTCGTCGGGCAGGTTCAGCTTCTCCCGCACGTGGCGGAACGCCCCCACGCCGTCGTCGGAGACATCGAAGGCGTATGTCTCCGCCGCCGCCCAGCACACCACGTGGGCTTCGGTCCCCGACGAGTGCTCGACGGCGTTGTTCAGCATCTCGGTGAACGCGTAGGTCAGGATCGCTCGGACGTTGTCCCTGGCTTCCCGCAGCCGGGCCACGTGGTCGAGCACTTCCCCCCACACCGCGTCCTCCTGGAGGCCGGCGAGCGGATAGCGAGCGGCGAAATCGGCCGCCCGGCGGTAGCGCGTGCCGCGCCCGGCCCCGACGCGGACGATCTCACCCGTCTCCAGCATCTGGACCAGGTGATAGTGCACGGCCTGCCGCGTGAGCCCGGTCGCCGCCACGACGTGGCGCGGTGCGATCGTGTCGCGCTCGCTCAAGAGCAGTCGGATGTGATCCTTGACGTCCGTCGCAAAGCCGGCCACGATGTCTTTTGTCGTTTTGACGATTCCGCACCATAATGGGTTTGAATCGTAAAAACGTCAAGGCACCGGGGAGCGGTAGACGCCCGAGGCCGAACGCCACGTTCGGCGACCCGCAGCGCGCGCGCCGCGATCTCGGACTCGGTCCCGGGGAACCGCTTCGACATTGGGAACCTCCTGGCAGGGCTGCCGGGGGCGGGACGCCGGTCCGATGTCCGCGGACAACGGGGTGATGGCCACGGACAAACGCCCGATGTCCGTCGACAACGGGCCGATGACCACGGACAGACGCCCGATGTCCGTCGACAACGGGCCGATGGCCGCGGACAAACGGCTGCTGTCCGTGGACAACCGGCTGATGGCCATGGACAACGGGCTGATGTCCACGGACAAATGGCCGTCGGCCACGGACAAACGCCCGATGTCCACGGACAACGCGGCGATGCCCCACCGAGAGGCCCAGAAACGCACAAACCGCGCCGAAATGAACGCGGTCTGTGACCCCAGCAGCACCGGGTGCGCTGCTGAGTATGGTAGGGAGGGTGGCTGAAGGGGATTGAACCCTCAACCTCCGGAGCCACAGTCCGGCGCTCTAACCAATTGAGCTACAGCCACCACGGCCCCGTAACACTCACGGGCAGTTGAACCTAGCGGGCCCCTGAAAGGGGGTCAACCCGCTCCAATCCCCGACGCGACGGGCCCGCGCCGACCGACCCCCTTGCGCAGCGGGAACCCGCGGTTATGATTCCAGCCCGATTAGAGTATTCGGGTATCTGCCTGGTGCCCCTGCGCCCACGACTCAACCCACCAGCGCACCATAGTCCGGCCCCGGTCGGGGTGCTCGTGTACCCTGCGCACAATCCGCGAGCGCGTCTGTAACACCCATCCAACGTCATGACCGCCTCGCTCCACATTCCCTCCCGGAGGTAGCTATGCGTCGTACCATCTCATTCTCGTTGTTCACCGGCCTGTTGGCCCTACCGACCGCTTTGGCCGGCCAGGCCACGAGCGCGGAGAAGATCGCGAGCGCCGTGAGCTCGGCGCCGGCCTCGATCACAGATCACGCCACGATCGTGGACTGGGACCAGACCGTGCTGCGCGAGGGCAGCAACGACTGGACCTGCCTGCCGGACATGCCGGGCACGCCAGGGAACGACCCGATGTGCCTGGACGAGCCGTGGACGAAGTGGGCGCACGCCTACATGAACAAGACGGAGCCTGACTACTCGCGGATGGGCTTCGGCTACATGCTCACCGGCGACTCGCCTGCTAGCAACACCGATCCCTATGCCGCCGGACCGACGCCCGATAACGAGTGGCTGCCCGAGGGCGTGCCGCATCTCATGATCGTCGTTCCGGACACGACGTGGTTGCAGGGGCTGCCGACGCACCCGATGCAGGGCGGACCGTGGGTGATGTGGCGCGGCACACCGTACGTGCACATCATGGTGCCGATGCCGCAGAAGAAGTAGACGCCCGAGCGGGGATAGGCCCTCGTAGGCAGGGCTTCCGGGTGAGCGGCGGTGGCCCTTGCGTCGCAAGTCCCGCCCGAGAGGGCCTCATCCCCGCGCCGTCCGCGCCCCGCTCGATCGCCCTACTTCTTCCGCTTCGCCTGGTCGGCCACCGCCTGCTGCGCCGCCTTCACCTGCTCCGGATCGCCCAAATAATAGCTGCGGATGGGCGTGAGATCGTCGTCGTTCAGCTCGTAGACCAGCGGGATCCCGGTGGGGATGTTGAGCCCCACTATCTCCTCGTCCGCCACGTCGTCGAGGTACTTCACCAGCGCCCTGAGCGAGTTGCCGTGGGCCGATACCAGCACGCGCGTCCCTGACCTCACCACCGGCGCGATGGTCTCGTGCCAGTAGGGAAGCATGCGCTCCACCGTGTCCTTGAGGCACTCGGTGAGCGGCAGCTCGTCATCGGTGAGGTCCGCGTAGCGCGGGTCCTTGCCCGGGTAGCGCGGATCGTCCTCGGTGAGCGCCGGCGGACGGGTGTCATAGCTGCGGCGCCATAGCTTCACCTGTGCGTCCCCGTGCTGCTCGGCGGTCTCGGCCTTGTTGAGCCCCTGAAGCGCCCCATAGTGCCGCTCGTTGAGGCGCCAGCTGTTGAAGACGGGGATCCACATGAGATCCATTTCCTCGAGCGTGAGCCACAGGGTCTTGACCGCCCGCTTCAAGACAGAGGTGTATGCCACGTCGAACGTGTAGCCCTCGGCCTTGAGGATCTTCCCCGCCTCGATCGCCTCCTGGATGCCCTTCTCGGTGAGTCCCACGTCAGTCCACCCGGTGAACCGGTTCTCCTTGTTCCAAGTGCTCTCACCGTGCCGCTGGAGTACGAGCTTCTTCATCGTCCCTTTCCTTTCCCGCAACTGCGCCCGGCTCCGACCCGGTGCCGCCCCCAGCACTGCGGCATCGGTCCATAACACGTTGACGTAACGTAGCTTACGCTCGGCCACACGGCAACGGCGGCCCTCCGGGATTCCTTACAGTCTGCTTACACAACCGCTGCAACCATTTCGCCATTCGCCTCGTCTAACTGTGGCACACGAACCAGAGTCGGCCTGTCACACTCTGAAAAGGCTCGCGCAGCCCCGTTCCCGGAGACGCGCAATGGCGATTCCCAGTTCCAGCCCGAAACACCTGCCGGCGATCTGCGCCGCCCTCCTGCTAGTCGTGGGCTTCGCCGCGCCCGCCGCTGCCCAGAACTCCTCCGAGGCGGCGACCGCGAACGTCGATCCGCCCGCCGCGGCCATGGCCATGCGCGCCGCTCCGGGGGCGCCGCAGGTCGACGGCAAGCTGGACGACGAGGCGTGGCGGACCGCACCGACGATATCCGACTTCACCCAGCGGGACCCCGACGAAGGGGAGCCCGGCACCGAGCGCACCGAGGCGCGGGTGCTTTACACCGACGACGCGCTGTTCGTGGGCGTGCGCGCCTATGACTCGCAGGCCGACCAGATCGTCGGGCACCTGACGCGTCGCGACGACTGGTCGCCGTCGGACTGGATCGGGGTGGCGATCGACTCGTACCGCGACCGGCGTACCGCGTTCTACTTCCTGGTCAACGCCGCCGGCGTGAAGCGCGACGTCTACATGTTCAACGACAACAGCCAGGACGACTCCTGGGACGCGGTGTGGGACGTCGCCACCTCGCGCGACCCGGAGGGCTGGACGGCGGAGTTCCGTATCCCGTTCAGCCAACTCCGTTTCGCGACCGACCAAGACGCGTTCGGCTTCAACGTGTACCGTCGCATCAACCGCTTGAACGAAGAGCAGTATTGGCGCATGCCACCGAAGGACCAGTCGGGGATGGTCTCGCTGTTCGGCGACCTCGTGGGACTGCAGGACATCGAGCCGCCGCGGCGCATCGAGGTGCTGCCCTACGTCTCGGCGACTGGCCTGCGTGAACCGGCCGAGGACGGCAATCCGTTCCAGACCGGCAGCGATCAGCGCATCGCCGGCGGCGCTGACTTCACCGTCGGCCTCACCTCGAACTTCACGCTGCAGGGCACCATCAACCCGGATTTCGGGCAGGTCGAGGCCGACCCGGCCGTGGTCAACCTCTCCGCCTTCGAGACGTTCTTCCCCGAGAAGCGGCCGTTCTTCCTGGAGGGACTCGACATGTTCCGGTTCTCCCTCGGCGGCCACGCCGAGGGCCTGTTCTACACACGGCGCATTGGGCGGGCGCCGCAGGGGGACGCCGAGGACCGGGGCGGCTACGCGCAGTACATCCAGCAAACGACCATCCTGGGAGCGGCGAAGATCTCGGGCAAGACCCCCGACGGGTGGACCCTCGGCTTCACCGGGGCGCTCGCCGCCGAGGAGGAGGCCCGCTCGGTCGATGGCGACGGGACGGAGTTCCGGGACGTGGTGGAGCCGCGCACCTGGTACGGCGTGGCCCGGGTGGCGCGTGACTTCCGCGACGGGCAGACCCAGATCGGCTTGTTCGGCACGGGCGTGCACCGGGCGCTGCCGGACAACCTCGACTGGCTGCGCAGCGAAGCCTACACGCTGGGGCTCAACTGGACGCACCGCTTCGCCGACGACGGCTACGCGCTGAACGGATACCTCGTGGGCAGCCACGTGCGCGGCTCGGCGGAGGCGATCGATGAGACCCAGTTGTCCTCGGCCCGCTACTACCAGCGGCCCGACAACGACTACGTCACGTACGATCCCACGCGGACGTCGCTCTCGGGCTTCGCCGGGGATCTCACCTTCGAGAAGCGGTCGGGCGACTGGCGCGGTGCCACCGGCATCAGCACCCGCTCCCCCGGCTTCGAGGTGAACGACCTGGGGTTCCAGCGAAACGCCGACTACCACAACCAGTGGGCCTGGGTGCAGCGACGCTGGCTCGAGCCCGGCAAGGTGTTCCGCCGCTTCTACCTCAACTTCAACCAGTGGGCGAGCTGGACCTACGGCTGGGACATGAACAACGTGGGCGCCAACGTCAACTTCAACTACACGCTGCTCAACTACTGGGGCGGCTATGCCGGGATCGGTCGCAACCTGGGTGGCCTCTCGCCCACGGCGCTGCGGGGCGGCCCGGCGTTCCGCCGCCCCAACAACCTCAACTCCTGGTGGGGGTTCTGGTCCGACGAGCGCAAGCCGCTGCGCGGCGCCCTGTACGGCTGGTGGGGCCGCGAGGACGAGAGCGGGTCCTGGTGGTGGGGGCTCGAGACCGAGGTCGCCTGGCGGCCGGCGTCCAACATGGACCTCAGCATCTTCCCGGGCATCAACCGCGAGCGCAACAGCTGGCAGTACCTGGACAAGCAGGACGCGCTGGACGCCACGCACTACCTGTTCGGCGACCTCGAGCAGACCACGGTGAGCATGACGCTCCGCGGCAACATCACGTTCACGCCGACCCTCTCGCTCCAGCTCTACGCCCAGCCGTTCGTGTCGTCGGGCGAGTACGGCACGTTCAAGGAGGTCGCCGATCCCCGGGGGGCGACGTTCGACGACCGGTTCACGAACTTCACGGACGACCAGCTGCTGGTGGACGAGGACGGCAACACGTGGGTGGACCTCGACGGTGAGGGCACGGGCGACCTCGACCTCGGTATCCCCGACTTCACGTTCCTCTCATTCCGCTCGAACGTCGTGCTGCGATGGGAGTACATGCTCGGCTCGACGCTGTTCTTCGTGTGGCAGCACGGGCGCAGCGACTCGCGCGAGGACGGCCGGTTCAGGTTCGGTTCCAACATCGGCGATCTGTTCGACGCTCCGAGCACCAACACCTTCGTGATCAAGGTCAACTACTGGCTGAGCCTGTAGGGCGGCGATCACGCCACGGTGAGATGAGCGGCGGGTCCGCGGTGCGGGCCCGCCGCGTTGTGTTCACCCTCCTGGCCCAGACCCGATGATAATAGTCATGTTTCAGGCGATGAAACACCTGCAACCTTCCGCCTGTCCCACCGTGTCTAACTAGCGAAACCTCCCGCACGACTCGTCGTAGTGCAGACAGAGACACTCTGGCTCCCCTCCTCGGAGCGACAGGCATGCACGACCTTGCGACATCAACGCACGAGACAACCGCTGCACTCCACGACATCGCGCGCTCGCTGACCGCTGTTTTCGGGGCAGCGGCACTCCTGAGCGCGTCTGCCGGCTCCGCGGTGGCACAGGATTCGAACACGGGGGCCGCGATGGCGGGCGCGGCCGCCAAGCCCGCCATCGCCATGGCGGTCCGGGCGGAGCCCGAGCCGCCGAACGTGGACGGAAAGCTGGACGACGCGGCGTGGCTCACCGCGCCGGTGTTCTCCGACTTCATCCAGCAGAGCCCGAATGAGGGAGAGCCCGCCACGGAGCCCACCGAGGTGCGCGTGGTCTACACCGATGCGGCTCTCTACGTCGGCATCCGGGCCTGGGACTCCCAGGCGGACCAGATCGCGGCCCGGCTCACGCGGCGGGACGAGGAGTCAGCCTCCGACTGGATCCTGGTGGGTATCGACTCCTACCACGACCGGCGTACCGGCTTCGTGTTCGCCGTCAATCCGGCCGGCGTGAAGCAGGACGTCTACCTGTTCGACGACGACAACGGGGACGATACCTGGGACGCGGTGTGGGACGTGGGCTGCAGCGTGGATCCCGAAGGCTGGACCGCCGAGTTTCGCATCCCGTTCAGCCAGCTCCGCTTCTCGGCAGCCGAACATCACACGTTCGGCTTCCAGGTGGTGCGCAGAATCAACCGCAACAACGAGGAGTCACACTGGCGCCTGATGCCCCAGGAGGAGGCGGGCACAGTGTCGCAGTTCGGCGAGCTGACCGGGATCCAGGGGATCAAGCCGCCCCGCCGTATCGAGCTCATGCCCTACGTGGCCGCCACTGGGGCGTGGGCGGAGGCCGAGGAGGGGAACCCGTTCCAGACGGGCCGCGACCGCACTGCGCGCGCCGGCCTGGACTTCAACATCGGCGTGACGTCCAACCTGACCCTGTCGGGCACGATCAACCCGGACTTCGGGCAGGTCGAGGCCGACCCGGCGGTCGTGAACCTGACCGCGTTCGAGACGTTCTACCCCGAGAAGCGACCCTTCTTCAACGAGGGGATCGACGTGTTCCGGTTCCCGATCCTGCTGGGAGACGGAGACCACGCCAACGAGCAGCTGTTCTACACGCGGCGCATCGGCCGCCGGCCGCAGGGCGAGGCCGACGAGCGCGGCGGTTACGCCGAGACAATCGACTGGACCACGATCCTGTTCGCCGGCAAGCTCTCGGGCAAGGCAAACGGCTGGACCGTCGGGATCCTGGACGCACTCACATCAGAGGAAGAGGCATCGGTCGTCGACGCGGATGGCGAGTCCCACACAGACGTCGTCGAGCCGCGGACGAACTACCTGGTGGCCCGCCTGGCACGCGACTTCCGTGAGGGCAAGTCGCAGGTGGGCTTCTTCGGCACCGCCGTGAACCGCCGGCTCACCGACAACCTCGAATGGCTACACAGCAGCGCGTACGCGGGCGGCTTCGATTTCAGCCATCGCTGGCGCAACGACACCTACAGCGTGAACGGCTGGATCGTGGGGAGCCACGTGCGCGGCACGGCGGAGGCGATCGACGAGACGCAACTGTCGTCTGCACGCTACTACCAGCGACCGGATAACGACTACACCACTTACGATCCGACCCGAACGTCCCTTTCGGGCTTCGCCGGGCAGTTCAGCATCGGCAAGCACGGTGGCGGCAACTGGCGCTTCTCCACCGGCCTCGACACCCGCTCGCCCGGGTTTGAGGTGAACGACGCCGGCTTCCAGCGGGAAGCCGACCGCACGATTCAGTACATCTGGGTGCAGCGCCGCTGGCTCGAGCCCGGCAAGATAGTGCGGCGGGCGTGGCTCAACTTCAACCAGTCGTCGGTGTGGGACTGGGGCTGGAACCGCCTCGAGATAGGCGGCAACGTGAACGGCAGCGTTCAGTTCACGAACTACTGGAACGGCTATGCTGGCTTCTGGATGGGCACCGAGGGCCAGTCGAACAACGCGCTGCGCGGCGGGCCGTCGTTCAAGACCCCACACACCCAGAGCGGCTGGGCCGGCTTCTCGACCGACCGTCGCAAGGCGCTGAGCATCGGACTCAACACCTCGGGTTGGCGTCAACCGGAGGCCGAGTCCCGGGGCTACCACCTCCGGCTCCCACTCACCTGGCAGGTCGCATCGAACATTGACTTCACCCTGGCGCCGGGGCTGTCCCGCCGGCTCGACAGCTGGCAGTACTTCGACACCCAGGACGCGCTGGACGAGACGCACTACATCTTCGGCGAGCTGGAGCAAACAACAGTGTCGTCGACGCTCCGCGCCAACCTGACGTTCAGGCCCAACCTGTCGCTCCAGGTCTACATCGAGCCCTTCGTCTCGACCGGCAACTACACGGGCTACCGCGAGGTGGCAGATCCCCAGGCCGACCGCTTCGCCGACCGGTTCTACGACTTCACCGACGATCAACTGATCGACGACAACGGGGACATAGGCATCGATCTCGACGGCGACGGCGCTCCCGACCTGAGTTTCGAGGACCCCAACTTCACGTATCTCTCGTTCCGCTCGAACGTGGTGCTGCGCTGGGAGTACATCCTCGGCTCCACGCTGTTCGTCGTGTGGCAGCACGGCCGCACCGATACCACGGACAGCGGACAGTTCCGACCCGGGCAGGGACTGGTGGACATGTTCAGCCTGCCGGCCGAGAACACCTTCGTCGTGAAGCTGAATTACTGGCTCAGCCTCTAGACCGACCCTCGGGGGCAGCCAGCCGAGCGGCGGGTCCGATTCGGGCCCGCCGCTCTTCGCTTCACAGCCAGCGGCACACTCGCCGCGCCACCCGCCCCACGCCCGAAACTTGCGAGCACTCCGGTCCGTAGAATCTTCACATCATGCTCGACGCCGTTGCCCAGCTGATCGAGCAGTCGGGGGCCTGGGTGTACGTCCTGGCGCCGCTGTTCATGATCGTGGTGGCCATCCTCCCGATACCGGCCGAGATCCCCGCCATGCTGAACGGGATGATCTTCGGCCCCCAGATCGGCGTAGTGACCACCTGGGGCGGCGCTTTGGTCGGGGCGATGATCTCCTTCGAGCTCGCCCGGCGCTACGGCCGTCCCCTGGCCGAGCGACTGGTGTCGCCGCCGGCCCTGACGAAGGCTGACCGGGCGGTGTGCTCGGCCGGCTGGCCCGCCCTGCTCACCGTGCGGCTCATTCCCACGGTCGCCTTCACCCTTATCAACTGGGCGGCCGGGCTCACCACCATAGGGCGCTGGACCTTCTGCTGGACCACCGCGCTGGGGATCGCGCCCGGCGCGATCGTGTTCACCGTATCCGGCAGCGGCCTCGGGGCCCTGTACCGCCGCAACCCCGAGCTCGGGATCGCTATCGGGGTGCTGGCCCTGGCGGTGATCGGGTGGACCGTGCTGCGGTACCGCTCCGCCGCGCTCCGAGGCACGCCTCCCGAGGGTGAGCCCGCTAAAGCCGAGGAGTAGCAGCGGCGCCCTCCCGACCCCGCGCTCATCACTTAGATTGTCGCCTTTCCCGTCCGGGAACCGGGCCCGTGGGGCCGCGGTTCAGAACCTGTGTAACCCTCGAGGACGGAGATGCTGGCACTAGACCATCGCACACCGCTCCACGCGCCCCCCCTCAGCCTGTTCGCGGAGGACGGCGTGTCATACGCCATCGACCCGCAGGCCCCCAACTGGATCGCGGTGGACGCCCGCGGACGCGAGCTGTTGGACGCGATCGCCGCGCGAGGGGGCGCGGTCACGCTGGGCACTCTCGTCGCGCAGTACGCCGCGCGCCACGGGCTCGAAGCCGGGAAAGCGTGGGTGCACGTGCACGACTTCCTGGCCGCTGTCTCCCGGGCCGGCATGCTGTCGGACCGGGCCGTGCCGCGCGGTGCCTATCCCGGACGCGCGGCGCTCGCCGCGCCCGAGGGGCTCACGGAGCTGTGGATCCAGGTCAACAACGCCTGCAACCTGGCGTGCACGCACTGCCTGGTGCTCTCGGGTCCCGGCAAGGAGCCGGGGCTGCCATTCGACCGGCTGCGTGGCCTGGTGGACCGCGCCGTGCAGCTCGGGCTCGAGCGGCTCTACCTCACGGGCGGCGAGCCGTTCGTGCGACGCGACATCTTCGACCTGGTGCGCCGCGCCACGGAACGCCATGGCCTCGAGACGATCGTGCTGACCAATGCCACGGTATTCCAGGGACGCGTAAAGCAGTTGCTCGGCACCCTCGATCCCGCCCTGGTGCGGTTCCAGGTCTCGGTAGACGGCGCCCAGCCCGACACGAACGATCGCATCCGCGGGCCGGGGACGTTTGCGAAGGCCCTGAGCGGGGCGGGGCTGCTCGCCGACCTGGGCTTCGACGTCTCGCTCTCCACGGTGGTGGCCGAGGAGAACCTGGCGGAGCTGCCGAGCTTGCCGGAGCTGGTCAGGTCGGTCGGCGCCAGGAGCCAGCATCTCATGTGGGCGCACAAGCGGGGCCGAGCGGCGGTGAGCGGCAACGGGTTCTTCCCCGACATCGAGCCGATCGTGGAGGCGGTCATGCGGACCGTCGAGGTCGCCGACGCGCTGGGCGTCAGCCTGGACAACCTGGAGGCCGTGAAGCGGCGCGTGAATGGTGTGCCCGGCGTGAAGTACGATCTCGGCAACGGGGGCTGGAACTCGCTCGGTGTGTACGTGGACGGCCGGGTCTATCCCACCGCGGCGCTGGTGAACGAGCCGCGGCTGCTGTGCGGTGACACGCTGCACCAGGACCTGGAAGAGATCCTGGCCAGGTCGCCGGTGATCCGGCGGTTGCGTGAGGCCAGCCTGGCGCAGATGCCCGAGATCGAGCGGGACCCGTTCCGGTTCTTCACCGGCGGCGGCGACTGGGAGCACGCCTTCTGGTCCACCGGCGACCCGCTGGGCAGGGATCCCTACTACCCCGTCACCGTGCGGCTCGTGCGACACGTGATGACCTCGCTGGGTCGCGAGAAGCTCGCGCGGCGCAACCTGCGCTCGGGCTACGACGCCCCGCTGGTGCTGCACGCCATGGGAGAGGGGGCGATCGCCTGCGGGACGGCCGACGGCGCACTGGCCGAGCGGCCCGTGCTCACGCTGCACTCCAACTGCGTGTTGTCGTTCGACGTGGACAAGCCGCGCGCCAAGATGCGCGAGTTCTACGGCGCGGCGGCCGACCAGCCACAGGCCGAGCTGTGTTGCCCCACGAAGTACGACGACGCCGCGATCGACCACATCCCACAGGATGTGCTGGACCGCTTCTACGGTTGCGGCTCACCCATGGCCAGCGCCGGGATCCGGGCCGGCGAGACGGTAGTGGACCTGGGAAGCGGCGCGGGGATCGACGTGTTCATCGCGGCCAAGCTGGTGGGACCCGAGGGCAAGGCCATCGGCGTGGACATGACGGACCGGATGCTCGCCGTGGCCGACGAGAACCGCCCCAAGGTAGCGGCCGCGCTGGGCTACGACGCCGTGGAGTTCCGCAAGGGATTCCTCGAGGAGATACCGCTGGAGGATCACTCGGCTGACCTCGTGACCTCGAATTGCGTGGTCAATCTGTCGCCCGACAAGCCGCGCGTGTTCGAAGAGATGTGGCGTGTCCTCAAGGACCACGGCCGCATAGTGATCTCCGACATCGTGAGCGAGCAGGAGGTGCCGCCGCACCTCAAGGTGAACCCGCGGCTATGGGGCGAGTGCCTGGTGGGCGCCCTCACCCAGGAGGAATTCCTGGCGCAGCTCGAGCGGGCCGGGTTCTACGGCCTGAGCGTGCTCAAGCGCACCTACTGGAAGGAAGTAGAGGGCTACCCGTTCTACTCGGTGACCGTGCAGGGCTTCAAGTTCGAGAAGCGGGACGGGTGCGTGTACCAGGGCCACCGCGCGATATACCTCGGCCCCGGCAAGGCGTTCGTGGACGAGGAGGGTCACCTATTCCCGCGCAACGAGCCGTACGAGGTGTGCACCGACACGGTGGCCAAGCTGGACCGTCCTCCCTACCAGGGGATGTTCGCCATCCTGGAGCCGGGCGAGGAGTACGTGAGCTACGCCTGCTGTGGGCCGGATGGGGGCTGTTGCTGAAACGGGCCGCTCAGCGCCGGCCGGTAGCGCCAAGGTAAATGGCGCAGAGCGTGAGACCGGCGCCGAGTAGCTCCACGGGCGTCGTCGGCCTGCCAAACAGCAGCAGGTCCCACACGAACGCCAGGGAGGGCTGCAGCAGCAGAATCAACCCGGCGCGGGACGCTTCCACCCGCGGCAGAGCCCGAGAGATCAGCACCCAACCCGCCACCTGGGGCACCAGAGCGTAGGCCACGAGCACGCTCCACGTCCACCGGTCGGGTATGCGGAAGCTCTCCCCCTCGAGCCCGACCGCGCCGGCGGCCAGGACCGCGGCCACCAGACACAGCACAGCGACGGTGACCATGGCGTCGGGCGCCCGCGGCTCGGCCTGCGCGCGTCGCAAGGAGAGCAGATAGCTGGCGTAACACAACGCGGTGAGGACTCCCAATACGAACCCCAGCTGGTAGCCGCTTCCCAACGTGTTCCATTCCAGCCCGAAGATCAGCACCAGCCCCAGCACGGCGAGCGGCACGGCCACCTTGAGCCTCACGCTGGGTTGCTCGTGCAACACCAGCACCCCGTAGGCCGCCAGGAAGAAGACCTGGAAGTTCGCCAGGATGGTGGCGAGCCCGGGGCCGATCAGCGCGATGCTGCGGTGCCACACGGCGAGGTCCACGGCGAGGAAGGCGCCTGCCATGGCAGCCAGCACGAGGTGGCGCCGGCCGGCCCACCAGCGCAGTCGCCGCGCCAACACGACGATTGCCAGCGCCAGCCCCCCAAACAGCAGCCGGTAGAACGCCGCCACGGTCGGCCCCACGTGAGCCACATTGACGAGGATGGGGGCGAAGCTGATGAGCGCCGCACCCACTGTGAGCTGCAGCAGCGGCTTCGTGGTGGGCGCGAGCCCAGTGTGTGACCGGGGCCGAGGTTCCGGGGGTATCGTCACGGGTATCACGCGGTCCGTCGTGCGACGGAAGATACACGGGGATGGAGGAGGAGCGATGAAACGACTGTGGCTGGGAGTGCTCGGTGCGGCGGCCGCCCTCGCTTGCTCGGACGGCCCGACCGGTCCGGCTTGGCTGAACGGTTTCTACAGCTACACCGCGGCAGACTCGGGCGGGACGGTCCTGCTGCTCGGCCAGCTCGACCTGGTATTCCGCAGCGACTCCTCCGTGACCGGCAGCTGGACAATCACGTGGGCGCCGGGCGTCGACGGCACGACCGAAGTGGGCCCCCAGGTCGGCAGCGGAACATTGCGAGGACGGTTGGCACCCGGGGACATCTTCCTTGACCTCAACCCCGGCGTGGCCGACAACAACGTCTTCCTGGCCGGTGCGTTCGTCCCGCAGAACATGATGGTCGGGTTCGGCGGCGGTTGGAGCTACAGCACGCTGGTGGGACCGGTCGCGGCCGGCCCATTCACGGCTGTCAAGATCCTGCCGGACTAGCGGCGGGAGCTAGTACACCGGGAGCAGGAACGTCGCCTTGTAGTCCACCCCCGGCACATCGGCGCTGACCTCCAGCTCCCAATAGCGCGGCGGACGCTCGCTCAGGCGGGTGCCCGCCGCGTCGGCCGGAAGAGCGAACCTGAGGGCCAGGCCCCGCCGGCCCTCCCAGCGCACGCGCACGTCTTCGACCGTGCGCGTGTCTGCATAGTTCTCGTAGCACACCACCCGCTGGCTCCGGTTCTTTCCGCTGCCCCGCGTCTCGTAGCGCTCCTCGATGGCCCGCAGCGTCACGACCACGCGGTCGGGGACCTCCCCGCGGCCCGGTCCCAGGAAGCGGAGGCCGGCCTCCTGCCCCACGCGAAACGGGATGGCATCGAAGCTCAACGCGCTGGTGCCGTACTTGAGGTAGCGGAGCAGCAGGTAGATGGCGTGGCCGATCGCGGCCAGTGTGACCAGGTCGAACAGCCCCACGATCCCCATCCAGAGCCAGCGCCCCGGAACGTCATCCATGACGAAGCCCACGTAGTTGAACGGGAGCAGGAAGAGCACGAAGAACGCTGCGCCCACGAAGGCTCTCACCACGCGTCGCCGGTTGTCGTCCCGCGCGCCGTAGCGATCCCACGGGTAGTCCCACAGCCACGGCTCGTCGGGATGCGCCCGTTTCAGCCCGGCCACCCGTGCGCGGCGGCCGAGCCCCTTGAAGCCGTGCAGGATCAGCGAGAGGCCCACTAGGCCAAAGATCACGCCGAACCAGAGCAGCAGCGCGGGCGGACCCTCTACCTGCTCGGGCGCCACGCGCCACACCACGAGCGCCCCCACGCCGGCGCCGAAGAACGGCAACCCGAACAGCAGCGAGGGCCACCCGTGAACCGTCGTGGCGCTGCGGCCCTGGTGGCCCTTGAGCTCGCGGCGAGTGTGCTCGGTCACGTAACCTCCGCGCGGTGAACCGTGGAGCAACGTTCGGTGTGTCCGGCGTCGCTGTCAATCTGTGCGGCCCCTTGCGCCGGCTGACGTGCCCCCGTACTATGCGCGCTTCCCATAGTCGCCACCTTCACCCGACGGAGGGCCCTCCCATGAACTACGGTTCAGCCTCCGCAGTACCTCTCCTTGCGTGTCTCCTGGCGGCGTGCGGGCAGCCGCCGCCACCGGAGCCGAACGTCGTCACCGTCACCGCGCGAGACTTCGCGTACGAGGCGCCCGAGCAGATTCCGGCCGGCGTCACGACCGTACGCATGGTGAACGCCGGCGCCGAGCCCCACCATGCCGTCATTGCCAAGATCGACGCCGGCAGGACGGTGGACGAGCTGTTGGATGAGTACAGGAACGAGAACTACTGGCCCGAGTACGTCACCTACGTCGGCGGACCGGGTGAGGCCTTGCCGGGCGATACCTCCAGGGTCACGGTGCAGTTCGAGCCGGGCCACTATGTGTTGCTGTGCTTCATCTTCTCGCCCGACGGTGCGCCGCATCTGATGAAGGGCATGACGCGAACGCTGCGGGTGGTCGAGTCCCAGCAGCAAGCCGCTTCCGAGCCCACGCCCGATGTCGTGGTACGACTCGCAGACTACGCGTTTGGGTTCTCCAAGGCCGTGCCGAGCGGTGACGTCACCTTCCGCGTCGAAAACGCCGGGCCGCAGGTGCACGACATGGTGATCATCCAGACCGAGCCCGGGAGGTCCGTCGAGGAGTTCCTGGAGTGGATGGAGGCCGGTGAGGGCGGGCCGCCGCCCGGCCGCATCGTGGCCAGCATCACCGGCATGAACGCGGGGCGGCACGTCAGCTTCACGACGCACCTCGAGCCCGGCGAGTACAGCGTCATCTGCTGGGTGCCGGACATCGCGGATCTCCGACCTCACTTCCTGCACGGGATGATGCAGCAGCTCATGGTGAGCTGACCTTCAGCCTCACAGTGAAGACGATGGCCCCGTCGGCACAGCGCCGGCGGGGCCGTTTGACGCCAGGCAAGCAGGGTTTGGCATTCGACCGTACCCGCTTCTAGCTTTCCCGCCGAGCCGATTCAAGACACTCATTTACGAGGACCATCATGAAGCGCGTGCTCGCTGCAGTTACGATGCTCTCGGCCGTCGTGGCGGCGGCCGGATGCGCCAAGGGCAGTGCCCAGACCGCGCCCTCTCCCCAGGCCCAGGCGAGGGCAGCCCAGGAGCGGGAGAGGCCCAAGATCAAGCCCTACGGGGAGGTGATCACGGCCGAGGCCAAGTCCGACTCCGGCCTGTTCATCGTGCATCAGGTGGCGGACAAGTGGTACTACGAGATCCCGCTGGGGCTGCTCGACCGCGAGATGCTGCTGGTTTCCCGCCGGGCGCGTACCGCCGCGAACGTGGGCTACGGCGGTGAGAGAAACAACGTGCAAACCGTGCGCTGGCAGCGGCACGCCAACCGGGTGTTGCTGCGCATCGTGTCGCACACGAGCGTGGCGGCCGACTCGCTGCCCATCTTCGAGGCGGTGCGCAACGCCAACTTCGAGCCCATCGTGAAGGCGTTCGACATCGCGGCCTTCAAGCTGGACCCTGCCACCGACACGGTCGCGGCCGTCATCGAAGTGACACCGCTCTTCACCACCGACGTGCCGGTGCTGGGGCTCAACCGCGCCACGCGCGAGCGGTTCAAGGTCCGCAGCCTGGACAAGGAGCGCACCTTCGTCGCCTGGGCGCACAGCTATCCGCAGAACATCGAGGTACGGGTGGTGATGACCTACATCGCCACGGAGCCACCGTCCAATGCCTCGGCCGGCAGCATGTCTCTGGAGATGAACCACTCCATGGTCCTCCTGCCGGAGACCCCAATGCGAGCCCGCATCTGGGACGAGCGCGTGAGCTTCTTCAGGATCCAACAGGTGGACTACGGGCAGTCGGACCAGAAGACGACGACCCGACGCTACACCTCGCGCTGGCGCCTCGAGCCCGCCGACACCGCGGCCTTCCTGCGGGGTGAGCTGGTGGAGCCGGTGAAGCCCATTGTGTACTACATCGACCCGGCCACACCGGAGAAGTGGCGCCCTTACCTGAAGCAGGGCGTCGAGGACTGGAACGTCGCGTTCGCCGAGGCGGGCTTCAGGAACGCCATCATCGCCAAGGATCCGCCCTCACCGGAGGAGGATCCGGAGTTCAGCCCGGAGGATGTGCGCTACTCGGTGATCCGCTGGTACCCGTCGCCGGTCCAGAACGCCTATGGTCCGAGGGTCGTAGACCCGCGCAGCGGTGAGATCCTCGAGAGCGACATCGGCTGGTTCCACAACGTGCTGAACCTGCTGCGCAACTGGTATCTGGTGCAGACGGCGGCGGCCAACCCCGAGGCCCGTGGCGTCACGTTCGACGACGAGGTGATGGGGGAGCTGGTCCGGTTCGTGGCCGCCCACGAGGTGGGCCACACCATCGGGCTGCCCCACAACATGAAGGCGAGCGCCGCCTATCCGGTGGACTCTCTGCGCTCGGCGAGCTTCACCTGCACCATGGGCACCGCGCCGTCCATCATGGACTACGCGCGGTTCAACTACGTGGCGCAGCCGGAGGACGAGGGCGTCTGCTTCATGCCGGGCATCGGTATCTACGACAAGTACTCGATCAAGTGGGGCTACCGCCCCATCGTAGACGCCACGTCCACCGACGCCGAGCGGCCGACCCTGGAGAGCTGGATCCGGGAGCACGAAGACGATCCGATGTACCACTTCGGCGACCGCAGCGTCATCGATCCCACCTCGCAGACCGAGGCAATCGGCGATGACGCGATGCGGGCGAGCGAGTACGGGATCGCCAACCTCAAGCGCATCGTGCCCAACCTCGTGAGTTGGACCTACCGGGAGTCGGAGGACTACGCCGAGTTACGGGAGCTTTACGGCCAGGTGCAGGGGCAGTGGAACCGCTACATGGGACACGTGGCCACCTACATCGGCGGCGTGACGGAAACCCGCAGGCGATACGGGCAGGACGGGCCGGTGTACGAGTTCGTGTCCGAGGCGGACCAGCGCCGCGCCATGCAGTTCCTGGCGGAGCAGGCCTTCACACCGCCCGCCTGGCTGGTCGACGAGGACATCCTGCGGCGCATCGAGAACGTCGGCACAGTCGAGCGGATGCGGGGCCTACAGGTGCGGGCCCTGAACCTGGTGCTCGACCCTCGCCGCATGCAGCGCCTCATCGAGACCGATGCGAGAATCGGCCGCGCCGCCTACAGCCTGGGCGAGATGCTGGGTGACCTGCGCGGTGCGGTGTGGACCGAGTTGGGCCGGGGTGGCTCGATCAACGTGTACCGGCGCAACCTGCAGCGCGGCTACCTGGAGCGGATGGAGTGGCTCATGACGGAGGAGCCACCCGCGCTGCCGTCGTTCTTCGCCGGCTCGGTGAACGCAGTGAACGTGGCGCAGTCCGACATCCGCCCGTTCGTGCGCGGTGAGCTGGAGTCGCTGAAGCGGGAGATCCGGCCAGCGCTGAACCGCCGGATGGACCAGGCGAGCAGAGTGCACCTGCAGGACGCCCTCGCTCGCATTGACCACATTCTCGACCCGCAGGACTAGAGTCACACACTTCGCCCCTCATCGCCCCGCATTGGGGCGGTGAGGGGCACCGTGCATCATCGGCCGTCGCCGCTCGACCAGCGTCAGGCCCGCTCCACCTCTACCCGCGCATCGTTGTAGCACGCCCCGCCGCCCACGGCGCTCACGTGAGCGGGACAGAGCGCGGTCGCCGTGAACCCAGACAGCGACGCCCGGCGCCACGCGCCCTTGGGCATGGAGACCACACCGGGCCGCACGCGGTCGCGCACCCGGGCCACGCAGACCACCTCACCCAGGTCATTGTGCACCCGTACCGTGTCGCCGTCGGCGACGCCCCGCGCGGCGGCATCGTCCGCATGGAGGTCCGCGTACAGCGCGGCGAGGTTGTACTCGCCCATTGTGCTCGTGATGGTCTTCGACGTCGCGGGCGTGATCAGCGCCAGGGGATATTCGGTGCCTGGTGCCTCGTAGGCGAACGGCTCGCTGCCGAGCTGCGGCGGGGTGAGGTGGATCTTGCCGTCCGCCGTGAACGGGAAAACGGTGTCGAACATGACCGGCGCTTCGCCCGGGAAGTCGTAGCGCGCATGACCCCCGTCCACGATGCCACCATCCGCCTTGCCCCTGCCCAGTGAGAGCGCCTCCGTCACGCGTCGCAGCGCGGTCTCCTCGTCCCAACTGAACGGCTCATCGTCGAACCCCATGGCCTGCGCCAGCAGGGCGAACACCTCGTGGTTCGACTTCGCCTGGCCGGGGGGCTGCACCGCGGGTCGCACGCCGCCGGCTATGTAGCTGCCGTACCCCACGCGCAGGTCGCGGTGCTCCAGGAACGTGGTGGCGGGAAGCACCACGTCGGCGTAGGGCACCGTGTCGGTCATGATCTGCTCGTGGACCACGGTGAACAGGTCCTCGCGCTCGAGCCCGCGCAAAATCGTGTGCTGATCGGGGACGGTGACCACGGGGTTACAGTTGTAGACGAACAGTCCCTGCACCGGCGGTTGCAGCGGGTTGGTGAGCACCGCTCCCAACTCAGTCATGTTGATCTCCCGGGTGGTCCACTCCAGGGACCCCACCAGGGCATCTCGATCGAGCTTGGCGCCCCCGCTGTTGCTCAACGTGTAGCCGCCCCCTCGTACACCGAACTTTCCCAGCAGCGCCGGCATGGAGAGGATGGCCGCCACTGCCTGACCCCCGTTGCGGTTGCGCTCGAGTCCCCAGCCGCAGCGCACCAGCGCGGGGCTCGCCTCCGCATAGACTCGGGCCAGACGCTCGATGTCGGCGGCGGCGACTCCGGCTTCCTGCGCGGCTCGCTCCACCGGCCACTCCTCCGCAGCCGCCAGGATGCCCTCGAGCCCCACGGCGTGCTCTGACAGGAACGCCTCGTCCAGGCAGTTCTGGTCGCGCCACAACCGGATCAGGGAGAGCGCCACCGGAAGGTCGGTGCCCGGCAGAACCGCGAGGTGGAGGTCGGCCTCCCGCGCGGTCAGATTGCGGACCGGATCCACCACGGCCACGAATGCCCCACGGCGCTTCGCTTCCAGCACGAACGGCATCAAGTGAATGTTCGAGGCCTTGGGATTCGCACCCCAGATCACGATGCACTTCGCGTGCACGAAGTCCTCGAAGGCGACGCCCGGCATCTTGCCGTACATGCCCAGCGCCGCGGCCGTGGAAGGTGCCGCACACAGCGTGCGGACCAGCCGCGACGCGCCGAGCCGCGCGAAGTAGAGGTCGTCCAGCAGCCCGTCGCTCAGCAGTCCGTTGGAGCCGCCGTAGTGATAGGGCAGGATCGCCTCCCCACCCCACTCCTGCGCGATCCCACGAAACCGCTCCGTGATCTCCGCGATCGCCTCGTCCCAGCCGATCGGCTCGAACTCACCGGCGCCCTTGGGACCGACGCGACGCAGCGGGGTGTGCAGGCGCTCGGGGTGATACACCCGCCGGGCGAAGCGCGCCACCTTGGTGCAGATGACGCCCGCGGTGACGGGATGGTCACGTCGGCCCGCGATGCGCTCGATGCGACCGTCACGCACGGTCACCTCGAGGGCACAACCGTCGGGGCAGTCCAGGGGGCAGGTGGTGGGGATGACCTGATCAGCCATACGAGCAACCTAAAGCCGGGAAGCGGAAAGGAGAAACGGGAAAGGGGAAAGGCACTGGGGAACTGTCGCACCCTTCCCCTTTTCCCTTGCGCCTTTCCCCTCGAGCGGGCAAACAAGACCCCGCCCAGCTAGCCAACCTAGCCGGGCGGGGTAGATGCTACTCAGGTGTCGCCCTAGTGCCTGATCCTCACCCGCGAATTCCGCCGTACGTCGCGCCGGATCTCCATCCGAATGTTTCGGACCTCATCGCGGATCTCCTGCTTCATGCGATGGATCTCGTCTCGGATCTCGACGCACGGTCCCTGGTCGGTATGGCTCATGTGCTCGCAGGGGAGATGGTCTGCATCCAGATAGAGCCCCGTGAGGTAGTCGGTCCCGGCGAACTCCACGCTGCCGAAGCGGACCAGGTCCCCCGGATCGGAGAGGCAGTGCAGCGCCTTCTTGTACCCCATGGGTCCGTCGCGATCGATGGCGTCGGGATCGAGATGGAAGTAGCACGTGGCCAGCTCGTGGGCGTCGGCCTGGTTCGAGAGGTCGATCACCAGCGTCAGGCTGTCTACCGCACCGGGCTGCTCCCGCTGCACGACGACCGCATGGAGCTTCCCGACCTTGTCGCCCTCCACGTACATCGGCAGGAACGACAGCTCCATCGTTACCGGGTTCGAGCTGTGCTCCAGGCTGTCGGCCCAGGTCTCGATCTGGGCCTTCAGCGCGGCGGCGTTGCGCCAGCCCCAGAGGAGCCCCAAGCCCATCACGACCACGAGCGGCGCGCCCACCGCGACCAGCACCCTGCGAGTCGTAGACATAGTACCGCCCCCGAGTTCTCTGACTGGTTACGCCCTACCCTACGGGTTGCGCGCCCACCGGGTTTCACTGGGGCGCGGCCGACCGCCTCGGCCGCAACCTCTTACTAAACAATAAGTTACCGCACTCGGCAGCTACATCTCCAGCGGCACGTCCGTGTTGAAGATGTCGGCCACCACCTTCCACTCGCCATCCACCTTCTGCCACACCACCACGTACTTCCCGTGGTCCTCGATGCCCGGCGCGGCGTACTGGTAGGTGCCGTACTCCCACGCCATGTCCCCGGCCTGTGCGACCACGATCTTGACCGGCCCAAAGGTGAGCTCGGAATCGGGCACCCCAAGACCGTCGGCCCAGGCCTGCTCGATGGCTTCCGGCCCGATCGCGGGTTCAAGGCCGGGCTCCAGGTAGTAGCCATCGGCGGCGTAGAACGAGGCGCACTGCGCGGCGTCCCCCGCCTGGACGGCGGCGACCCACTGGGCGTCGAGGTCACGAATGGCTTGCTCTTCGGCCGCGAGGTCGACGGTCGGCTGGCATGCGGCCGTGAGCGTCGTAGCGGCCACCACGAGAATGAGAGCGGGGGCTCGGTATTGCATGGTCTCCTCCACGTTGCTGCGTAACGCCTGAATGTCCCGCCCGGTCGGCAGCGTGTCAACGCCGCAGCGTGCCGTATCGCGACACGCTCGTTTGCCCTTGCGACTGCCAGGCTATTGCGGTTCCCTTCACCGACAGGGCAGGCAGAGGGAGGACGCGAAGTGAAATTCAGCCAACAGCAGCTGGCTCGCGTGAAGCCCCTGTGGGACACCATGCTGAGCCACCGGTTTCTCAGCGAGACCCGAGACGGGGTCATTCCCGACGAGCGCTTCGCCGTGTGGATGCGGCAGGATTACCTGTTCGTGGAGGCGGCTATCCCGTTCATCGCGGCACTCATCCCGCGGGCGCCGCGCGAGCATTGGGAGCCCCTGGCCGGCGCGATCGCGGCCCTCGAGAAGGAGCTCAAGCTGTTCGAGGAGCGGGCCGCCGCGGTGGGTGTGGACCTCCGGGGCGCACCCCCGTCATTCACCAATCACGCCTACATCCAGTTCCTGCTCGCCACGGCGTACCGCGCCTCCTACGCGGAGGCCTACACCGTGCTCTACGTGGCCGAGAAGGCGTACCACGACTCCTGGAAGGTGGTGCAGGCGGGCATCGCCAGGGAGTCCAAGTGGTATCCCTTCGTGGAGAACTGGGCGGGCGACGCGTTCGCTGGTTACGTCGGCTACCTCGAAGGAGAGCTGGACAGGCTGGCCGAGCAGGCCGGCCCGGCGGAGCGGGAGCGCATGGCCGAGTACTTCGAGCTCACCACCAAGTACGAGATCGCGTTCTGGGAGATGGCGGCGACGGGGGAGGATTGGCCCGGCGTCTAGAGGGTGAAAGCACAAAGGGGAAGCGGGAAGCTCGAGCAACCTGAGAGTCTCTGAGGACGACGGAAATGACACTGACCCAAGACCTCTACACCGCCGCCAAACCCACCTGGGACGCGCAGCTCGAGCACCCCTTCGTCAAGGGGCTGGGCGACGGCTCCCTCGAGGTGGAGCGCTTCAAGCGGTGGGTGCTACAGGACTACCGCTACCTCAAGGAGTTCGCCCGCATCTTTGCCTGGGCCGTGGCCAAGGCCGACCGACTGGAGTCCATGAGCTGGTACGCCACGGTGCTGAACCTCACGCTCAACACCGAGATGGCGCTGCACCGCTCCTACGCAGAGCGCTTCGGCATCTCGGCGGAGGAGCTGGAGGCGACGCCGATGTGGCCCACCACCCGGGCCTACACCGACTTTCTGGTGCGCACCTCGGCGGACGGCGACATGGCGGACCTGTTGGCCGCGCTGCTCCCCTGCGCGTGGGGCTACGTCTACATCGGACAGTGCCTCGCCCAGGGGAACCCGCCCGAGGACCAGCGCTACGCCGACTGGATCCAGCAGTACGCGTCCGAGGAGTTCGCCCAGGCCGCCGAGTGGCTCAAGGCCGAGCTCGAGCGGGTCGCGGCGGGCGCCACCGAGGAGAAGCGTGCGCGCCTCACGGAGCTGTTCGTGATCTCGAGCCGCTACGAGTGGCAGTTCTGGGAGATGTGCTGGAACGGGGAGGAATGGGGACCCTGAGGTTCCCAACAAGCCGAAACCCTCCACCCAGCCGCGGCGTACGGAGCCTCAGAGAGTTGGTCACCTGCACCACAGCTGAGGCGCCACAATGAGAACCGCCGCTCTGATCTCCGGCCTGCTCCTCCTGCCGCTCCTGCCCTGCGCCGCCCAACACCCGACCGAGGAGATCGTGTTCCGCTCCGGACCGTTCAAGGTGGTGGGCGACCTACAGCTCCCCGACGGCACCGGTCCGCACCCCGTGGTCGTATTCGTGCACGGCGACGGCCCCAACAACCGCACCTCGGGCGTTACCTACCCGCCGATCATGCAGCGTATGTTGCGCGCCGGCTACGCGACCTTTGCCTGGGACAAGCCGGGCACCGGCGAGTCCACCGGGGAGATCGACCGCAGCCGGCTCGGGGAGCAGCGATCGCAGATCGTGCTGGACGCCATCGCGGTGCTCAAGCGGCGCTCGGACATCGACCCCGCCTGGATCGGGATGTGGGGCATCAGCCAGGCGGGCTACGTGATGCCGCGCGTGCTCGAGCGGAGCGACGACATCGCCTTCATGATCGCGGTGGGCTGCCCCGGCGGGCCGGGAGTCGAGCAGGGCATTTACCTGCTCGCCTCCCAGATGGTGTGCGCGGGACACCCCAAGGAGAATGCGAAGCAGCTCGAGCAGGACATCCGCGCGTTCACGCTGGCGCGCACCTACGAGGAATACGTGCGCTACAAGACGCCCCTGACCGAGCTCCCCAGTTTCCGTGCCATGGAGCGGTTCGGCCAGCGCATCGAGGTCGGCCCGGAGGAGGACTGGCATCCGGCCGATCCGGCGCGCGAGTACTACGGCTACGATCCCATGAGGGTCATCGAGCGCACCGCGATCCCCATCCTGGCTTTCTTCGGCGGGAGGGACACCCAGGTGGACCCGGCCCAGGGGACGCAAGCGTACCGGGCCGCGCTCGCGCGAGCGGGCAACCCCCACTCACGCGTCGAGCTCGTTCCCGGCACCGATCACAACATCCTCATCTCGGAGACGGGTTGCATCGCGGAGCGCAGCAGGCGCTCGCGCGAGGGGTGGCGCAACTACCCGACCGAGTACCTCGACACGATCGAGGAGTGGCTCAGGGCGCTGCGGCGCTAGGAGAACGTTCGGGCAAGCCGCTCGGGACCGGTCCCGGCTCGGAAACACCAGCGCCCGGCGCGAGGCCGGGCGCTCGAGTGAATATCCGCCTTTGTGGAGAATGTGCCACTTGCTGATGAAGAGGCGTGCAACAGAGGCACTCACTCGATATACCGAGGGAGGACAGCGTCACTGCCCTCCCTCGGCAGACCCGCACTCTCTCTATGACAACAAGAAGTAGATCTTACTGAGTGACGCAGATCTCGTCGCTTCCCTCAAACGATCTGCCGTCGACCAGCAAGCCCGTCACAATTGCGGTTCCGCTACCCTGCTCGAACACACCATCCTCGTCCACAATCTGAACCACTAGATCGGCGAAGCCGTCCGGCACGCCGTCCGGGCCGCTCACGTCCTCAATATGGGAGAGCAGCTTGTCAGCCTTTCCAACCGTTTTGACCGTCATCCCGTCCATTGCCACCGTTCCCGGGTCGATCAGGCTCACATCGAACGTCTCACTCCCCAGGACGGCGACCGGGATCACCCCGTTCCCATTGTTGTTGAAGCAGTTGGGGTAGCTACCCGGCTTGATGTCGATACCGACGTTGACTATCACGACCATGTAGCCGCTGTACTCGACGTGGTCTTGCGAGAAGTTGTAGAACGCGATTCGCCCATTCGGGAAAACATCGGTTATATCGATCTCGAGATTGCCATCCACATACACTTTGAGCGCTGTTTCACTGTATTCGAACTGGAAGCGGTACTCCGTGCCGAAGACCCAACCGGTGGCTCCCAAGGTCTTACCTCGCTGCAGCTCCTCCAGACCGCTAGTCAAGTCCCCGCTGGTTGAGCAATAATAACCGAAGTTCTTATGCCCCCAGAACTCGTCCGCCGTCGGAGTGCCGGAGACGCGGGACACGGCGAGACCACGGTACGCATATGAACCAGGGGTACACGAAGGCGTGCCAAAATCATACCACTGGGTGCTCCTCTTCCAGTCGATTAGGAGATAGTCTGCGCTCGAATTCGAAGCGTCCCCGGGATGAAAGCCGAGAGCGAAGCCGATCAAGTCGTCATCCCACCCCGGCACGACTGTGATGGATCCCTCCACTTCGGTGTTGAACACATCGAAAGGGCTATAGAACAGGGTCGGCTGGCCGTTATTCTCCTGCAAGACGGTGTATCCATCTGCGGACACCGTCCATACGCCGACGGGGAATCCATGCACCGCCGGATAGGATTCCGCGGTCCAGTCGTTCAGATCCACGGGGGTCGGTACGCTTTGCAGACTCAACGAGGGCGGTTCGATTGTGGCGTAATCCGTGGGCTCCGTGGCAGCGTCAACACAGGCTGCCAGGAGACCGACGAGTCCCAGCGCGATGAGTTTCTTCATGGTGGCACCTCCGTAACAGGAAACGGCGCATGATTCCCCGTCGGTGGTCCGGCGGTCTCGTCGTCCGGGGAGGCGGGATGAGAGCGCAGTCGGCGGGCCGTCGACGCCATCGGCGGTTCGACAGATGCGCCCAATCTGGCTGCGCGTCAGATGCGACAACAGACTATTTCTCATGTGAATGTCGCAATGCCATGGCGCCTCCGTTGCGGCGGCGAGCATCGCCGCGAGAGCGTCGAGGTTCGCATCAGGTGGCTGCGTCGTTCTCGACCCGAGACGGAGAGAGGGGTCCGCCGTCCCCGACACCACTCTTCCGACTGCCGCTAGAGACCCGGCGGGCATCTCAGGCCTGGCCCCCCGCTCCCCCCGCCCGTATCGTTAGCCATTCTCACTCCGGCGAGAGGCATCATGCAGCGACGCACCTTCCTCCGCACCAGCATCGCGGCTGGCTTGATGGGCGCGGGCAGCACCACCCTGGCGCCGCGCCTGCTCGACGCCGCCCCGCGCCGTCCTCCCGAGGGACCGATCCGCCTGAGCTCCAACGAGAACCCCCTGGGGATCTCGCCCAGGGCGCGGCAGGCGATCATCGACCAGATGGGAGACGCCAACCGCTACCCACGGGGGCGGGAACGGCTGATCGAGGCGCTCGCCACCAAGCACGGGATGCCGGCGGAGACCTTCGTGGTGGGCGCCGGCTCGACCGAGGTGCTCAAGATGGCGGTGCAGGCGCTGGCGGCCCCGTCGGGCACACTGGTGCTTGCGGAGCCCACGTACGAGGACGCGCCATGGTATGCGGGCCCGTTCGACATCCGGCTGGCGAAGGTGCCGCTCGCGAGCGACTACGCGCACGATTTGGAGCGCATGCGGGAGGCGGCGCACGCCGCCACCGGCCCCGTGCTGGTCTACCTGTGCAACCCCAACAACCCCACCGGCACGCTCACGCCGAGCGCGGCGATCGACGCTTGGATCGAGTCGGCCCCCGAGAACATGTACTTCCTGGTGGACGAGGCGTACTACGACTACGTGCGCGACACGCGCTACTGGTCGGCCGTCAAGTGGGTGCCCGAGCGGCCCAACGTGATCGTGGCCCGCACCTTCTCCAAGGTGTACGGCATGGCGGGGATTCGCCTCGGCTACGCGATGACCCACCCCGAGACCGCGCAGCGCGTGCGCCGCTTCCGGGTGCGGAACAACGCCAACCACTTCGCCATCGTGGCCGGGCTGGCGAGCCTCCAGGACGCCGCGTTCGTGCGGCAGAGCCTCGAGGTGAACGAGCGGGGGAAGGCGATCCTGTACGGCACGCTCGAGGACTTGGGGCTCGAGTACCTGCCCACGCACACGAACTTCGTGATGCACCGCATCAGCGGAGAGCTGCAGGCCTACCGCCGGCGCATGCGGGAGCTGGGGATCTGGGTGGGACGGCCGTTCCCCCCAATGCTGGACCACTGCCGGCTCTCGATCGGCACGCCGGCCGAGATGGAGACCTTCGCCGAGGTGCTGCGCTCGTTCCGCAACGAGGGGTGGGTCTGACAGCGTGTCCCGGATTGAGGACATTTTGGGGGGTCTGGAGAACAGTTAAGTCGTTGCGGGACAATATGTTGAGTTCTGGCCCGCAACTTGCTCGATAGGTGGGTGGAACTGGCGTGTCCTCGCGGGGGACGGGTGCCCCGCGGGGCGGTCACGGCGCCCGCACCGGCCCGGCGAAGGTCACCGGGCCCGGGGGCGGCGCCCTCGACCCGGGAGGCAAGATGCTCACTGCGCTACTGCTCACCACACTGACGCTCGCGCCTGTCGAAGCGATTCCGAGCGCGCAGGAGCCGCCCGTCAAAGTCTGGCTCAGCAAGAGGGGCGACATCAAGCGCGGGGATCGCGTCAAGGTCTACACGCGCGTCGACACCGACGGGTACCTCCTGATCCTGCACGCCGAGGCCGACGGCCGGATCAGGGTCCTCTTCCCACTCGACCCCTTCCACGACAACTACGTGCGGGGCGGCCGCGACTTCGAGGTGCGGGGACGCGGCGACCGCGAGGCCTTCAGGGTCTACATGTCCGAAGGCACCGGCACGGTCTACGCCGCCTTCTCGCGCGACCCGTTCCAGTTCAGCGAGTTCGTGCGCAACGACCACTGGGACTACCGGCTGCTCGAGACGTGGCGGCTCAATGAGGGGCTCGACGCCGAGGCGGAGTTGACCGCGCTGGTCCAGCAGATGGCCGGCCAGGGCACGTACTTCGAGTACGACCTGACGCACTACGCCGTGGCGCAGCAGGCCGCGAGCACCGGCGGCGGATACTACGTGGCCGGCGGCCCCTACTACTACGGCTACCCCTACTACTGGGGCTACCCGTACTACGGCTACGGCTGGCACGGCTGGTACTTCGGGATCAGCATCGGGTGGGGGTGGGGCTACCCTTACTACTACGGGTACTACCCCTACTACTGGTACCGGCCCTACTACTGGTGGTACCGGCCGTACTACTACGCCTGGTATCCGTACTACTCGTGCTGCTACTACCGCGGGCCGTACTACCATTCGGTGGGCTACCCGTACTACTACGGCGGCCACTACTACGGCCACGCGTACTACAACTACGGCACCGGGGCCTACGTGCTCCCGCGCTACACGTTCAAGCCGGCCGACAGGCGGGGGCTGGCGGACGGAGGCATCACGACCTGGCGGCGCAGCCGCCGCACCACGACCAGCGGCCAGTTCGCGAGCTACTCCAGGTACGTGGGAGCCTCCCGGCGCACCACCGCGGCGCCGGTACAGAGCGGCGCCAGGCGCGTGACGGGGACGCAGGGCCAGACCGCGGGGCGGCGGGTGGTCCCGGGGACGGGAGCCACCGGCACCAGGCGCTCGACGTCGGTGGACCGGCCGACCATCGAGCGGCGCAGCGTGCCGACGACCCCGGGCCGTCGCGTAGAGCCCGACGGATGGGGCATCACCGACGGCCGGCGGACGGTGCGCGTGCCGGACCGGACGCAGGAGCCGGGCGCCACGCGGAACACGAACCGCCGCGGGCAGCAGCCCAACACGCTTGAGCCGCGGACCCCGGAAGGGGAGCGCGCGACGCGCATCACCGAGCCGCGCTCGGACGCCGAGCGCGCCGGCGGGCGGGCGGTCCCGCAGCGGCGCCAGACGCAGCCCGGCAGCGGCAAGGCCGGCACGCCCCGGACGCTGCAGCAGCGCAATGTGAGCCCGCGGCGCTCGGTCGAGCCGCCCACGCAGAGCAAGAACTCGCTGCGCTCCACGCTGCGGCAGATCACCAAGCCGCGCGGGACGGCGCAGCCGCGGGCGGCCCCGAGCCGCAGCACTCCGGGGCGACCCACGCTGGAGCGACGGGTGACGCCGAGTCGGCCCACACCGCGGCCGAGCCCCACGCAGACCCGCTCGCAGCCCGCACGGCGCCCGTCGCAGCCGGCAGCGCGTCCGCCCAGCCGGCCGTCGTCGTCGCGCCCGCAGGTGCGGTCGAGTCCGCCGCGGAGCGCGCCATCTCGACCATCGGCGCCACGGGCCCGGCCCCGGCGCCCAGATTAGCAGAGAGGGGAGCTTCGGCTCCCCTCTCTCGTATCCTACCTCTGGCGGCGCTCACCATAGAATCATAGGTTTTGGGCGCACGGGGCTTTCCTCCGAGCCCGCGACACGCCCAACTGCCACCGGAACGCTGCCATCTGACATGATCCGCCGGCTCTTCCAGGCCCCCCTCTCCCGGCTGCTGCTGTACTACGCGCTGCTGGCCGTCGGCATCGTGGTGCTCATCCAGCTGTTTCCCATCCTGCAGAGCGCCCTCTCGATGGAGCGGTTCCGCTCCCTGGTGGGCATGGACCTCCCGCCCGAGATGCAGGCCGAGGTGGGCGAGGCCGCTCAGCCCGCGGGTCGCTTCCTCATGGAGCCGTACCCCGGCCTGCGCACCCTGATGGCGGTGCTCGGCGCCCTCGTCTTGGTGATTCCGATCGCGAAGGTGTACATGGTGACGAAGCGCGAGGTGCGCTACGACCAGTCGTTGGTCCACACGATCATCATGCTCCCCATCGCGGTCACCGGGATCGTGATCATCGTGCAGGACGAGCTGGCGCTGGCGTTCAGCCTCGCCGGCATCGTTGCTGCAGTGCGGTTCCGCCACACGCTGCAGGACACCAAGGACGCGGTCTACATCTTCCTGGCGATAGCGGTAGGGCTCGCGGCGGGGGTCGAGGCCCTCGTCGTCGCCTTCGTGATCTCCGCGTTCTTCAACGTCGTGGCCCTGGCGCTGTGGCGCTACAACGTGGGTGACATCTATGCCAAGGAGGCGGCGGCCCCCGAGCTGAAGGAGCCCACGCCGGCCACGGTGCTGCCGGCACCGCCGCCGCGGCGCCGCGGCTCGAGGTTCTTCGATGCGAAGCGCCTCCTCGCCGAGCCGGCGGAGGTGGCCGAGCAACCCATCGCGCCGGTCATCAACCCAGATCTCAGCCTGCTGGAGTTCCAGGGCAGAGTGTTGGCCCTCGCGGAGGACCCCCGCACGCCGCTGCTGGCGCGCCTGTTCTTCCTCTCCATCTTCGGCCGCAACATCGACGAGTTCTTCATGGTGAAGGTGGGGGGGCTCAAGCAGGCGGTGGCCGAGGGCATCACGAAGAAGACCATAGATGGGCGCACACCGAAGGAGCTGCTCCAGGCCATCACGACCCGCATGCGAGCGCTGGTGCGGCGTCAGTATCGCTGCTTCCAGGAGCTGCGCGACCGCGGCCTGGCACCGGAGGACATCCATATCGTGAATTGGGAGCGGCTCGATGCCGATGCCCAGGAGTACCTGCGGAGCTACTTCGAGGAGCGGGTCTTCCCCATGCTCACGCCCAAGGCCGTCACCCACACGCCGGGACACCCGTTGCCGTACGTCGAGGAGTTCCTCCTCTCCCTGGCGGTGGTCGTGCGTGACCCCCGGACGTCCCGCGACCACTTCGTGGTGCTCGACGTCGCCGACGCGCTCCCCCGCTTCGTGCAGCTGCCCGACACGCACGACTTCGTGACCATCGAGGAGGTCATCCAGGCCAACATCGAGACCCTCTACCCGGGCCGAGAGGTGCTGGAGGTCCACCCCTTCCGGCTCACCCGCAGCGCGGAAGTCGAGTTCGGAACTGCCACGGCAGAGACCTTCCTCGAGGTCATCGAGGACGAGGTGAAGCGCCGACCGTACGGCGCCGTCGTGCGCATCGAGGTGGAACGCTCGATGCCCTTCCCCATCCGCGATCTGCTGCTGAGCCACCTGCGCAGGGAGGAATCCGGCAAGGGTGTGCCGCTCGAAGTCACCGATATCTACGAGCTCGACGGCATGGTGGACCTGGGCGCCGTGAGTGAGCTGGCCGAGCTGCCCCTGCCGCAGCACGGGTATCCCCCGTTCACACCGACCGTGCCGATCGAGCCCGACCGCCCAGTGTTCGACATACTGGACGAGCGCGAAGTGCTGGTGCATCACCCCTACGAGTCGTACGACGACACGGTGGAGCGCTTCATCTGCGAGGCGGCAGCCGATCCCGACGTAACGACCATCAAGCTCACGTTGTACCGCCCGGGCGGGCCCTCGGAGCTCAGCGACGCGCTCAAGCGGGCGGTGTCGGCCGGCAAGGACATCTCGGTATTCGTCGAGGTGAAGGCGCGCTTCGACGAGGAGCTGAACATCTTCTGGGCGAAGCAGTTGGAGCGGAGCGGCATCCACGTCGTGACCGGCCTGGTCAAGCACAAGACACACGCCAAGCTGGCGCTCGTGGTGCGGCGCAAGGGCGACGCGCTCAAACGCTACGTCCACATCGGGACCGGGAACTACAACGCCGCGACCGCCCGGCAATACACCGATCTCGGCCTCCTCACGACCGACGAGGACATCTGCACCGACGCCGGCGTGCTGTTCAATGAGCTCACAGGCTCGTCGCGCCCGCCGGCGGCAGAGTTTCGCCAGCTCCTCGTCGCCCCCACCTACATGCTCCCACGGTTCCTCGAGCTGATAGACCGGGAAACGGAGCACGCCAAGGCCGGCCGCCACGCGCAGATCCGCGCCAAGCTCAACGGCGTCGCCGACGGCGAGATTATCGAGGCGCTGTACCGCGCCTCTCAGGCCGGGGTGAAGATCGATCTCGTCGTGCGGGGGATCTGCTGCCTGCGGCCCGGAGTGGCCGGCCTCTCGAAGAACGTGCGCGTGGTGAGCGCCGTGGGGCGGTTCCTCGAGCACGCGCGGATCTTCCACTTCGCCAACGGCGGCGAGCCCGATTACTACATCGGCTCCGCCGACTGGCGCGGGCGCAACCTACGCCGCCGGGTCGAGGTGGTTACACCGGTGCTCGATGCCGGTTTGCAGGCGCGACTGGACGAGATTCTGGAAGTAGAGCTGGCCGATCCCAAGGCGTGGGATCTGCAGCAGGACGGCTCCTACGTGCCGCGCACCCCGCCCGAAGGGACGCTCAGCGCTCAGGAGGAGTTTCTGGCGCGCGGGGAGCCCGGCAGCTGAGCCGCTAGCGCGCCAGGTTCACGTTCTGGTATTCCGCCTCCCCAGTCACCTCCCGCACCACCAGCGGCGCCAGCCAATCCGGGGGACGCACCGGCGCCGCGGGATCGTCGAGCTCTACCTCGGCTAGCACCAGCTCCCGGTCCAGGAACTCGTCGATCTCCCAGGTGAGCTCCCCGTCCGACACGTAGTAGCGCCGCTTCCGCACCCTGCGCCCCTCGGTGACAGGCCAGAGCCTCTCGAACAGCTCGGCTGAGGCCTCCTCCTCCAGTTCCATGCGCGTGAGGCCCTCTCCCACCTTTACGGTGCGGTAGTAACGGTCGCCGTCGCTCGCGGCGACACGGCGCAGACGTTCCTGCAGCCGTTCCCCGGGCAACCACCCCTGCTCCACCGTCACCGCCTCGCTACTGCGCACCGTCTCCGGCAGGCTTGACAGCAGGTACTTGCGCTCCACTTCCACGGGCACGCCGGCGCCATGCGCCCGCAGCACCTCGAGGACGGCCTGCAGCCCGCCCCTGAGGCTGGTGATACCACCGTCGCGCCACTCGGCCGAGAACTTGTGAAACAGCTCGCGCTGCACTGCACGGCCCGCGCGGGCCAGGGCGCGCACACCGGGTACGGCGTTACGTCGCTGGGTCGCCGCGGCTTCCTTCTTGCTCGCCGATCGCAACTCGAGCTCATGGGTGCGCCTTGCGTGGTCCGCTGCAGCGACCTCCACCGCGACGGTGAACTCGTGATCCAACACCTGCACGTCGTGTAGCTCGCCCAGCACGTCCTGCAGCCCCTTGAGCCGCGAGACCGTCTCTGCGGCGGCCCCGACCTCGCCGGCAATCAGCTCCAGCAGATACCGCAGTCGCTTGGCCGCGATGCGGGCCTGGTGGACGGCCGTGTCATCGTCCCACGCGTGGATCTCGGCGAGCCTCCGCTCCAACGCCTCGCGGTGCTCCTCAATGAGCTCGGCGAGGACCACCGCAAACGTGGCGGCCTCCGGCGCGGCGGCGCCACGGCCGTTGCGGAGCCATTTGCGCACGCGCCGGTCTACGGCCGGGAACTCCGCGTCGATGGTCCGGATGCTGGCCTCGTACTCCCGACCGCGCCGCTCCTCCAGCCGCCTGAGAAACCATGCAGCCCCGACGCGCTGCCCCCGGGTGAGGCCCTGGCGCCGCTGCTGCACCCAGGCGAGCTGCACCTCGGCGTCCCGCGCGCCGTTCGTGGCACGCGCCAGGTCACGCACACGCTTGCGCAGCCTCCTCGCCAAGGGGTATTCGAGGTGCGAGCGGAACGCCCGCTCGACGCTCCGCAACCGCCGCAGGGCGACCCGGAAGTCGTGCAGCGCTTCGTCATCCACGGGATCGTCGAGCCGGGACCGCGCCGAGCGCGCGCCGTCCAGCAGCGCGACGCCGATGGCGTCGAGCGCAGCGGCAGCCGGGCGAGCGAGCTGCCCCTCCGGATAGCTAGGCATCACCGCCTCCGATGAGCCGCAGCTGCTTCGGGGCGAGGACCCACCGCAGGAGCCCCTCTCCCGCTGCCGGCCGATCCGCGAACTCCAGCAGGCACACCGACCCCTTCTTGAGCTGGACGAACGAGTCGCCCGATCCGGTGAGCAGGTGCGAAACGAGGATCGAGCAGTCGGGCTCGTGGCCTACCACGGCCACCGTGTCGCCGGCGCGGCGGCCCCGCAGCCAATCGACCACCGCCTTCGGGTCGCCTCCCGCCGTGAGGGCCGGGACCTGCTCGACGGCGGCCCCGTCGTACGCAGCAGCCAGGATCTCTGCCGTCTGCACCGCGCGCACCAACGGACTGGTCGCCACGAGATCGACTGTGGGAACCAGCCGCTTCAGTCCACCGGCGCCCTGCTCCATCCGGCGCCGGCCTTCGTCGGTGAGGGAGCGCTCGTCGTCGTCCTTGCCGGTCCGGGCGAAGGCCACACGATCTTCGGCGATGGCATGCCGCACGACGAGCAAGCGCATGACGGCCCTCGCCTCAGGCGGGTGTCCCGGTGCGCTCAGGACTCGAAGGACGACGCCGCGTGCCGGCCGGGAACGGCACGCGGGAGTTGCCGCTCCCCAGCGCCGCCTCGCGGGCCAGATTCTGGAGGACCACCTGCGACCGTACCTCCGGCTCGTCCTCGGCGCGCGGCCGCCGCACGTAGCTGCCGTCGGGCCGCAGCAGCCGAGCCTTCACGTTGTCTGCCAGGCCGGTCTCCAACACCTCATTGATGATGCGGGCCCTCAACCTGCGGTCGACCACGGGGAACATGACCTCAATGCGGCGGAAGAAGTTGCGCGGCATCCAGTCGGCGCTCCCCAAGAAAACCTCGGGATCGCCGGCGTTCTCGAAGTAGAAGACGCGGGAGTGCTCCAGGAACTTGTCCACGATGCTGATGACCCGGATGTTCTCGGAAACCCCCGGCAGGCCCGGGCGCAGGCAGCAGATGCCCCGGATGATGAGGTCGATCTTGACCCCGGCCTGCGACGCCCCATAGAGCGCGTCGATCACCGAGTGCTCCACCAGCGCGTTCATCTTCACAATGATCCGCGCCGGGCGACCCGCTTCGGCGTGGCGCCGCTCGCGCTCGATGAGCCCCACGATACGCTCCCGCAGACCCTCGGGCGCAACCAGCATCCCCGCCCACTGGTGGCCGCGCGAGTACCCGGTGAGCAGGTTGAACAGCGCCGAGGCGTCGTCACCGGAGTGCTCATTGGCCGTGAAGAGCCCGAGGTCGGTGTAGACCCGGGCAGTCACCGGGTTGTAGTTCCCCGTCGCCAGGTGCAGGTAGCGGCGGATTCCCCCGGACTCGCGGCGGACGACCAGAGCCGCCTTGCAGTGCGTCTTGAGACCCACCACTCCGTATACCACGTGCACCCCGGCCTCTTCCAGCTGCCGCGCCCAGCGAATGTTGTTCTTCTCGTCCGCCCGTGCTTTGAGCTCCACCAGCGCCGTCACCTGTTTGCCGTTCTGCGCGGCGCGTCCCAGCGCCGAGATGATCGGGCTCGGTACGCTGGTACGGTACAGGGTCTGCTTGATCGCCAGCACGTCGGGATCGTCCGCGGCCTGTTCGATGAACTCCACCACCGAGCCGAAAGACTCATAGGGGTGGTGTACCAGCACGTCCTGCTCGCGGACCATCTCGAAGGGATCGTCGGCGGCGGCGAAGGCGGGGGCGACCCGGGGCACGAGCGGCTCGTCCTTGAGGTGCTCGAAGCCGGCCACCCGACTGAGGGGCATCAGGCCGGTGAGATCGAGCGGGCCGTGAACCCGGTAGACGTCGCTCGCGTCGAGCTCGTGCGCCTCGATCAGGACCTCGACCAGCGACTCGTCCGCGTCGGCCTCCACCTCGAGGCGCACCGCATCGGAGCGGAACCGCTGGCGCAGGCTCTCCTCGATCGTCTCGAGCAGGTCCTCTGCCTGCTCTTCCCGGATCGTCAGATCGGCGTCGCGCGTGACCCGGAACAGGGCGTGGCTCAACACGCGGAAGCCGCCGAACAGATCCTCCAGGTGACGGAGGATGACGTCCTCGAGCAGCACGTAGCGCAGCCGCCCAGCGTCGCGGGCGACGATAACCGCGCGATCCAGCACCGCGGGCACCTGGACCACCGCCACGTGCCGCTGGTCATCGCGCTCCGACTCCACACGGAGAATGATGTTGAGGCTCTTGTGATGCAGGTGGGGGAAGGGGTGCCCCGGATCCACCGCCAGGGGCGTGAGCACCGGATAGACGCTCCCCTCGAACAGCGATTCAACCTGCCGTCGCTCGACGGCGGTGAGGTCTTCGTAGCGCACCCGCTCGATGTCAGCGTCGGTCAGGGCCGGAATCACCTCGGCGTTCAGGATGCGGTGCTGCTCCCCCACCAGATCCCGCACCCGCCGCTCGATGGCTGCGAGCTGCTCAGCGGGGCCCGTGCCGTCGGCCCGGTAATCCTGCGGCTCGACGCCGGCGTCCACCTGCTGCTGCAGGCCCGCCACACGGATCTCGAAGAACTCGTCGAGGTTGGAGCTGAAGATCGTCAGGAACTTGAGGCGCTCGAGGACGGGATTGGTGTGGTCGCCCGCCTCTTCCAGCACGCGGGCGTTGAACTCGAGCCAGCTCAGCTCCCGATTGATGTAATGGTCGTGCGGATACTGCGGTTTCGGTCGCGGCGCCATGACCTACCTCCCCGCCCCCCGCGACGCACGACGACGCGCCCGGCGCTCCCCGGTCCACCCCAGCTCGGCGCCCGCGAGCGCGGC
>CAYGBV010000008.1:0-124638 GCA_964348295.1 uncultured Gemmatimonadaceae bacterium | reverse complement strand
CACCGGCGTCAGATCACGTCGCTGCAGTACAGCATTGGTGAAGTGTTTCGTGCCGACCATCGCGGCGTGAACGCCACCGACCGTGTCGCCGACCGCGTTGACCAATTCGCGGAGAGCCGTCACGATCCCGGTGGTCACGTCGTCGGTCGTTGTGGTCTTTATGGCGGCGACGACGCGGTCGTCCTCGAGCAGCACGGCGTCCGTATTGGTGCCGCCGACATCTATGCCGATCCGCCTCATGGTGAGTCGAACAGCGAGACGAAGTCGAGATCGTAGCCGAACGCTCGGGGCCCCACGTGCTGCAGTCCCTTCTCCGTCTTTTGAATTGCCGGCCCGGGCAACGCCACGACGGTGACCCGCTGGCCGTAGCGCAGCGTCTCCGTGCCCACGGCCTCCCCCGAATCGCTGTCCATCACGCAGATGATGTCCGGCACGGTGACGCGCGGCTGTCCGTCCAGGAAGCCGACCGCGAACTCGTTCTGAAACTCCATACGGAATTCTTGGCCGCGATTGTCGTCGAGCCCCTCGATGCGCGCCGCGCCACGCAGGAAACCTTCGGTCGTGCGGCGATCGACGTCCGTGACCTTGCCGCGAAACAGCGACTTGCCGCCCTCGAGCTCCAACACGGTGGCGACGGGATCTGCGTGGCGGCGCCGTGCGTCCAAGACCGCGCGGCCGATCGTGATCGCCTTCGTGACCGTGTACAAGATCCCCCAATCCTTGACTTCTCGGCCGGTCCGCGGTGCCTTGCATGTCGCGGCGATGGAGCCGACCTCGGTGCAGATCTTGCGGCTGATTCGCTCCATCCATATCCAGCTGGCCGTGCGCGAAACGATCACCTCGTTGTCACGGATGTCTGCCAGGCACAGGGGGAAGCTCTGCAAGTCGCCGATGGCGAAACTGGTCATCTGGGCTTCGGGGTACGCGCGGCCCATCGTGTCGGCGTCGACCACGGGGAGGCCCGTCAGCGCGGCCACCAGCAGGGGTTGAATGGAGTTGGCGCCGCCGATCTCCAGCGACATGACGGCCTGAAACGACCGACCCAGGTACTCCTCCATCATGCGGACCGGCCTCGCCGCGACGGCCGGGTCGGTGAGTCTCTCCTCTGAGACCAGAGGAGCGCCCATGGTGGACACGACGGCAACGAGCTCGTCGTCGCTCAAGGCCGCCGGATCCATCAATGTGGCACGCCGGCCCTCACGGTACAGCTCACGGATACAGAGGTATGCGTGGTACGGATTACCCCCGCCCCCCGCTCCCAGAATCCACGCGCCGATGGCCAGCGGCTCGAGTTCGGCCTCCTGGATCTCCCGGGGTGTCGTCATACGCAGAATCTGTTGGTGGGGATCAGGCTGGGGAAGCCGGGCTCACCACGCGATGCCACCCCGCGCCTGCTAATGCGAACCTAGTCACAGTGCACTAGAATACCTAATCCGCACGCCAGGATTCGCAGGCGACCATGGCAGGAAGCTTGAACAAGCGCGCTGCGTTCGTCACTATCGGCCAAACACCGCGGGTCGATCTCGTACCCGAGATGGCCGAGTGGATCGGCGGGTCCCTGGACATTGTCGAGCGGGGAGCGCTGGACGGAGTCAGCCGATCGGAGATCGAGCGATTGGTGCCCGGCGCAGGGGAACACCGCCTCGTCACGCGTCTGGCGGACGGGGGCGAGGTGGTGGTGCGCAAGAGTTGGGTACAAGAGCGCGTGCAACTCATACTCGACGATGTGGCGCGGGAAGGGTTCGACCTCACCGTGCTGCTGTGCACCGGCTACCTGCCGGGGCTGCACGCGCCGGGATTGTTTCTCGAAGCCCAGGCGATCGTCGATCATGGGGTCATGGCTCTCACGCAGCAGGCAGACTCGGTCGGGGTGATGGTGCCGCTCGAGGAGCAGATGAAGGAGTTCCACTTTCAGCCGCCGAGGGGCCAGGTGCTGCGGCTGAGCCATGCTTCCCCGTACAGACCCGGGCGGCTGGAGCAAGCAGGACGACAGCTGGCCGACGTAGACGTGGTCGTGATGCACTGCATGGGATACACAGGAAGCATGCGCGAGACCGTCGCGTCCGCCTCCGGTCGACCGGTGTTGCTGGCGCGGCGCCTCGTCGCAGCCGCCGTGGGTCAACTGGTTTGAGCATTCGGTCCACCGTGAGTCCATCCTTGACCATCACCCGGCGAGCCTGACCGACCCGTGACGGCGGAACCGGGGAAGCTTCGGCCGCGTGTCTTCCTGGAGGAGTATCAGGTCAGGGAGGTCCCGGAACGGCATCCCTCCGTTCTCGAACCGGCGACGCTCGTGTTTGGCATTCTGCTCGCCGTTCTCGGAGTCGTCATCGGACTGGAGCTGCTCACTCGGGTCGGCATAACACCGAACAGCTCCATCATCGCGGCGATCATCGCGATCGCCGTCTCGCGCATCCCACTGACGCTGTGTCGAGCCTTCTCCAGTGTCTCGCGGCAGAACCTCCTGCAAACTGTCATCTCGGGCGCCACCTTCGGCGGTGCGAACGCGCTCCTCTTGCCCATGGGGGTCCTGTGGCTGGTTGGCGAGGTCGAGCTGGTGCCGGTCATGATGCTGGGAGCCCTATTGGGCCTGGTCCTCGACGCCGCCATTCTCTACCGGGTGTTCGACTCCAAGATCTACCCTGCAAGCGGTCTCTGGCCGGCGGGGGTCGCCACCGCGGAATGCATCATCGCCGGAGACCGAAGGGGAAAGCGCGCCAGATGGCTGGGTCTGGGAGGTCTCGCGGGAGGTGTGGGGCAGTATCTGGGGTGCCCGATGGATGTGTTCGGCGTCTGCTGGATCGGCAACATGGCGGCGTTGTCGATGTTCGGCGTTGGCCTGCTGGTCCGGGGATACGCCCCCCAGGTTCTCGGGGTTGACCTCAACGCGCTGTACATACCGCACGGCGTGATGATCGGCGCCGGGATCGTTGCGCTGATTCAGATAATCGTGGCGACGGCGGGACGCAATCGGGCGGCAGCGGCGCAGCAGACCTACGGGACGAGCGGAAAGCAGGTCGGCCGGGGGCTCACGCGCGGGTTCATCGGCTTTGTGCTCGCCGCGAGTGTTGTCGCCATCCTCGGTGGCCTCGCCGCGGAGATGCCGGCCCCGATGCTGCTGGGCTTCGTCCTATTCGCGGGCGTTGCCGCCATCGCCTCCGAGCTGGTTGTCGGCATCTCCGCCATGCACGCGGGTTGGTTTCCGGCATTCGCGACAGCGTTGATCTTCCTCGTGCTGGGGATCATCATAGGCTTCCCTCCGCTGCCTCTGGCATTCCTCGTGGGATTCACCGCATCGACGGGGCCGGCATTCGCCGACATGGGATACGATCTCAAGGCGGGATGGATCTTGCGGGGGGGAGGAGGTCACCCCGATTTCGAGCGCCAGGGTCGGCGACAGCAGTTCTTTGCCGAGATGTTGGGGTTCGCCGTGGCCGCCGTGGTGGTGTTGCTGTTCTACAAGTCCTATTTCACCAACGACCTGTTTCCCCCGGTAGACCGGGTGTACGCTGCGACCATCGCGGCGGGGGCAGATCGGCAGCTGGCGATATCGCTCCTGGTGTGGGCCGTGCCGGGGGCGATCGTTCAGTTCTTGGGTGGGCCGGCACGACAGTTGGGCATTCTATTCGCGACGGGACTGCTGATCTACAATCCGGTTGCCGGTTGGACCGCACTGGTAGCGCTGGCGATCAGGGCCGCACTCATAAGGAAGTTCGGCGCGGCGATTCAAAGCCCCATGTACGTGCTGGCCGGAGGGTTCATTGCCGGATCGGCGCTCACCAGCTTCGGCGCGGCAAGCATACGGCCCGCGGCGTCTTCGCTCCCGTGAGGAACCTCGCCCGACGCGTGATGACCTCACGTGACGCACGCTACGAACCCTGAAGGAATGCGTGCCAGCGACGCTCCGCTTCGTCGAGGGGGATGCCGTAGACCGACTCGAACGCGCTCAAGATGGTCTCCGTCGAGTCGTAGTCGTCTACGGCCCGAAACAGGGACTTGAGAGTCTCGAGGCCGAACTCGGCCATCAGAAACTGCGTGAACGACCCCGCCTGCGGGTATGTTTGCGTCCACCGTCTGCTTCCAAACCCATCGTTGGCGACGATTTCATGCAGCGGATAGAGGCTTCCTTCCGCGAGCCAGTTACGACAGAGGATGTGAACGGGAGCCCCGAAGAATGGGACTTCTTCGCCCGTGAACGGGCTCAGATCCAAGGCCACCGCGATGCCCTCGGTGAAGAAGTCCGAGGGCCAACCGATGACATACGAGTAAACGTGGATGGCCTCGTGTCCCTGCTGCAGCTCCACCGAGTGGATGGCATAGCGTTCAACGTCAGCCCACGAGCCGTACGGCTGTCTGGTGAGCTCCCACATGTGGCTATTGTCGAGGTACTTGTAATACCGCAGCCTCCGGGGCATCGAGATCCCGAGGTACGGGACTGCCCACTCGTGGAACGCCTGCTGGTACTCGGCGTTCACGGTGTCACCCTCGGCGAAGTGGAAAGTGATGTCTGCGGTCTCGAGGCGCTGACTTAGAGGTCGGGGGATCGAAGCGGGGCTGGTGGGGCTCGGTTCGGCTCCGCAGGAAACGACGGCTGCGGCTGCCAAGGCCGAGATCAGCAGGCGACTGAGATTCTTTCTCATATGCGTTGCAGGAGCCCCTCCGAGCGGGGCGGGCTCCTCCCTCCAGCGCTCTACTACCTCCTGTGCTCTAGTACGGCAGCGTCGAGTGGACAGTTCCCGGCAGCAACCCGCCCCCGTTATCGAGGGGACCGCCCCGCGCCACCTATTGGAGCCGTAACACCTCCGTCAACTCCCATCCAGGGAATAGGGAAGCTGCCTGGGCCGAAAGCTCCTCAGCCGTCTTGACGTCCCCAGAAAAGCCGATGGTCAAACGGTTCGGGCCTTCTGCACCCGTCAGGCCTGGGAGGTCCTCGATTCCCTGGCCGGGATCCAGGAGCCGGATCCCCGGCATCAACTCCTGAATCAGATTCCCGACCAAAGGGAAGCACGTGCACGCCAGGAGAACGGAATCACAGTCGCGCAAAACGTCTTCGATCTCATCCCGAATCACTGCCCTGCTCTCGGAGGACGTGTGCTCAAGTCGAGCTACTAATCGCTCCGTCGCGGTCGCAGCGAGCGGGACCACCACGCTCACCCCTGCCTTCTTCATCCGGTCCCGATAGAAAGAGCTGCTCACGGTGTACTCCGTTCCCATGAGGCAGACTCTCTCATTCTTCAGTCTATGAGACTCGGCTCTGATGAGTGCATCTAGCAAGTCCACCATGGAATAGAGGCGGACGCCGAGGTGTTCCGCTCTTTCCACCACCTCCGGCGCATCTTGCAGTCGTACCGAAGCGGTGTTGCAGGCCACAATGAGAATGGGGGCTCGACCGACCGCAGCGTCTACCCAACGATTCAGCGCTTCGCTAACCTCGCCGTGGCTCTTGATTCCCAGGGGGTTCACAGCGTAGTCAGCCAGAAACAAGGCCCGCAGCCCCGTTCGGGCCTTGGCCAGGTGGGACGCAACGGTACTCCCACAGACGCAGGTGTCGCAGAAGACGATGTCAAACGGAGTGGAGTGCATTCTTCACCTGCGATGATAGGGCTCGATCAGGGAAGCGTCCATAGTACAAGGGAAAGTATCGCCCGAGATGCGCTACGTTGTATCGATCTTGCAGCTCGTACACTTAAGTGTCGTGTTTGCTTTGACTTAGCCGTAGTCGGGGCGGCGGGATTTGTCGCGCGTCGCGCTCTTGATCATGGCATTCGTGGAGGGTGTCGTCACGGCGCTCAGGCCAGAGATACCACAGCCCCGATGACGAGGCTGAGCAGTACGATTACGGCACTAGCTCGCGCATGCGCCCTGTAGTGGTGGGACATGTCCTTGTAGTCCTCCGCCGTCGAGCCGGGAATGATCACGAAGCTCGGGGTGATCTTGCTGATGACGAGCCAGTCCAGTATCAGCACCTCGCTGAGATTGAAAAGTTGCAGGAGCACCAGCGGATTCAGGAAGGCGATTAGGAACGGGATCTCACTCCCAAGCGCGGTCCTCAAGGCGAAGGTCGAGAACACCGGAAAGCTCAGGACGAAGAGGATCCAGGGCAGCGCTACGATCGCTCCGGCCAGCTTCTCCTGTTTCGTCTGGGGCGAGACCTTCGCCCGCACCGCCTCCGGGTAGTCCACGTACCCCCAGATCCGCGGGCTCATGGTGACCATCACGAGGAGTAGATAGGCGTTCGCAACCAGCGCGAAGGCCAAGCCATGCATCATCATAAATCTCAGAACCATCTTCCCCCCGTTGCATGGTGCGTGAACCCAGCAGTGCAAACTCTCCGAGAGGCGACCAACCTTGAGCCTCAGGCCTCGATTTGGAAGAGGACCTCTTCCTGCTTTTGTGATGTGCGCCAAGATAGGCCCGTGAGTCAACCCAGAGGCTTCTTGCCGTTTGGGTCCATGCATGATCTCCGAGGGGGCACGCGGGGCCGTCGAAACCACTTGCGTAAGTGACAGCAAGTCACCGACTTAGGAGAGATGCGCCTGACAGGATTCGTTGCGCAGCAGACCGAGGATCACCGCAGGCGACAGCAGGTCCACCTGTGACCTTTGGCTCCGGAGGCCATGCCAGCTCTCGAACCCTGTTCCAATGTGAAGGAGGAGAGGGTGCGACAATGCCTCGGAGCCGAGAGGCGACTCGCTACCTCTCGTAGGTCCTATGCGTCCTTCTTGCCCTTAATGGCACTCAGTACCTTCTCCGGAGTTATTGGCAGGTCATAGATCCTCACCCCGGTTGCGTCGGCGACGGCGTTGGCTATCGCGCCCAAGACCGGCAGTGTTGCTCCCTCTCCAACCTCTTTGGCTCCAAAGGGCCCCTCTGGCTCGTAGCTGTCGACCAGCGAGCAATCGATGATGGGGGAGTCCATCGACGTCGCCATCAAGTAGTTGTGCAAATCTGCATTGACAATCTTGCCGTTGCCATCGAATACCTCGTTTTCCAGGAGCGTCTCGCTCAGGCCCATGACCACCGCACCTTCGATTTGTCCTTCAACGGCCAAGGGATTGATGGCCGTGCCGCAGTCGTGGGCGTCCCAGAAGTTGAGGACTTTGACCTTTCCGGTTTCCGTGTCCACGTCGACTTCACATACGGCGGCCGAGAAAGAGTAGGCAGGGGAGGTGCCCACGGCTGCTCCTTTGTACTTCCCGCCTAACCCCCTGGGTGGTGAGTAGTGACCTCTCCCGACCAGTGGGCCGTTCTCCGAAAAGAACGCGGTGGCCGCTTCCTGCCAGGGAATCGATTCTTCAGGATCATCTTTGAGGAATACCTTGTTGCCTCTTGCGTCCAACCTATCTGCCGGGACTGCGAGTAGCTTCGCCGCTGCGGAAAGCACCTGTTCCTTGACTTCTTCACCGGCCATTTGGCATGCGTTGCCGCCCATCAAGGTCACGCGACTCGAGTAGGCGCCGAATCCTAGGGGCGTTGTATCACTGTCAGCTGATATGACGTCCACACGATCAAGCGTAAGGCCCATGGCTTCCGCCGCCATTTGCGCGAGCACCGTATCGGCCCCCTGTCCGATGTCCGCCTCACCGGTGAAAAGAACGGCTTTAGAGCCGTCTTCCTCGACTTTGACCATCGCGTTGGAATGAGGAAACTGCGATCGATAGATAGGATACCCGGCGCCCGACACGAATCCCCCGCATCCGATCCCGATCCCTCTCCCGGGAGGTAGCTTGCCTTTCTTATCGTCCCACCCGGATTTCTCACGGACTGTTTCGAGACATGCCCGGAACTCGCACGAATGGACGTCGAGATCGTTACAGGTGCGAGTCTCCGGTTCCATGGCATTCTTCACACGTATCTCAATGGGATCCATCCCGATGTCGTCCGCAATCATACTGAGGAGGGACTCGAACGCGAATCGCGGATGAGGACATCCGTGACCGCGCATGGCACCGCAGGGAGGGAGATTCGTATTCACACGGTAGCCGTCATACTTGTAGTTGGGAATCTTGTACAACGTCGGAATCATGGAGCCCGCATAATACGCCGTCACGACGCCGAAGCTCGAATACGCTCCTCCCTCGAGTACGGTCTTCTGCTTGACGGCCGTGATCCTGCCGTCCTTCTTGACACCAATCGTCAAGTCGATGGTCTGCTTATGGCGGCCCCTTCCATAGAAGTACATCTCTGCACGGCTGAAACGCATCTTGACCGGGCGTCCTGCCTTCTTTGATAAGAGGATGGACACGATCTCCAGGGGGTTGGTCGCCGCCTTGGCACCGAAGCCACCGCCGGTATTGTGCATGATGACCCGAATCTTGCCTAGAGGCATTCCTAGGACGCGGGACAGCTGGTGGTGTACATAATGAACCACCTGCGTGGATGTGTAGAGCGTGACGTTACCTTGGTGGTCCCACTCGGCAACCGCGCAGTGGGGCTCGATAGGGTTCTGGTGAACTCGATTCCCCACGAATGTCGCTGTTCTCACGTAATCCGCCTCGGCGAATCCCTTTGCCACGTCGCCGAAGTGGTGGTCCACGCGCGTGTTGATGTTGTTCTCGTACTTGTGGTCGAAGAGTCTGGGAGCGCCATCCAACATGGCTTCGTGAGGGTCGAAGACCGCGGGAAGCTCTTCGTACTCGACTTCAATCATACTGAGAGCCTTGTAACAGGTTTCTTCGTCCACAGCCGCAACGGCCGCGACCACATCACCCACGAACCGCACTTTGTCCTTCGCGAGAACGGTCTCGTCGTAACGGGCCGGGGAAGTGCCATAAGTGACGTCGGTCACGTCCGCTCCCGTCATCACTACATGAACACCAGGAAGAGCCTCCGCCTTCTTGGCATCGACTGACTTGATGTTAGCGTGAGGAACGGGGCTCAGGAGGAGCTTCCCGTAGATCATATTAGGCAGAACAATGTCGTCTGTGTAAACAGCTCTACCGGTTGCCTTCGCGGGTGCATCAGGTTTCGGGAGACGTTTGCCGACCACCGAGAGCGTGGCCGCCGACTTTTGGGTGGGAAACTCCAACTGTGCGGGCTCCTGGCCTCGAAGGTAAAGAACGGCGGACTGTACCGCCTCGATGATCTTGGTGTAGCCCGTGCATCGGCAGAGATTCCCACTGAGCGCCGCCTTTACTTCATCAACTGTAGGTTGAGGATTGGCATCGAGGAAAGCCTTGGTGCGGACGACCACTCCTGGGATACAGAACCCACATTGGATGGCACCGGTCTCCACAAAGGCTCGTTGAATGGGATGAAGGCCGTCACGGTAGGCTATTCCCTCGATGGTGGTTACGTGCTTGCCCTCGGCCTCGAGAGCAAGCGTCAGACACGAGTTCACCGCTTTGCCGTCCAGGAGAACCGTACACGCTCCACAGTCACCCAACTCACAACCTCTCTTCGTTCCAGTCAATTGGAGCTCGTCACGAAGCACGTCGAGTAACGTGGCGCCAGTTCTCACCGCCACTTCATGTGGGCTCGCATTGACCGCTAGGGCAATGATCTGTTTCATGTCGAATACCTCGTCCTACCTTCTTGCGCGACCAAGGGCCACACCGAGTGCGCGGCGGGCGAGAATTGCGGTGATCTGCCGGCGAAACTCCGCGCTGCCGCGGAGATCGTCTATAGGCTCAGCGTCCTCCGCAACAGCTTGTCCGACCCGTGCCGGTAGAGGACTGCCCTCCGAAATATCAGAAATCGGTCTGCCTCTTATGAGCTCAGCCGCACTCGTTGAGACTTTCGGAGTCGGAGCCACGGCTCCCATAACGAAGCGGGCATCTTCACATTGCTCGCCGACGACCCGCACCACGACTGCGACGGAGGCGACTGCTACATTCGCCGCTTCTCGCAAGCCGAATTTGTTATAGGCTGCTCCTGTTCCCAGTGGAGGGATAGGAACGATGATGCTTCTCAGTATCTCGCCCTTGGTGAGCACTGTCTTCCTGTGATCCACGAAGAGTTCTGCAAGTGGGAACGTTTTCCGTCCTTGGCTGCTGACCGTCTCGACTTCGGCGCCCAGCGCGATGAGTATCGGAGCGGTATCCGCGCAAGATGCCGCGGTGCAGAGGTTGCCCCCGACCGTAGCGGTGTTTCTTATTTGTTCCGTGGCGATGGTTTCGGCTGCCTCGCTAATTGCGTAACAATGCTCTTGGATAAGCGATGAATGGACGAGTTCATTGTGGGTGACGGCTGCACCGATGAGTAGTGTGTTCTCCTGCATGTCAACGGAGCGCAAGTCCTGTATGCGGCTCAGAGAGATGACGTCCTGATGGAAACGCTTCCCGAGCTTCAGTTCTACGAGTAGATCGGTGCCACCGGCAAGAAGAACACCATCTGGACTCGATTCGAGAAGACGTGAGGCTTCACCGAGGGTCTCGGGCCGGTGATAGCGGAAATCGGAGATGTACATGGTGATTTCTCTTAGCTGGGGTTCCTTCGTAGTGTGCGCAGGTCTTCGGGGACCCTCCGTACCTCAGTTTGCGTCCGCGGCACCCAACTCGCTAGGCCGGCCGTGGGCCATTGATGCGTCGAAGCGAGCGCGCAACACTCTGGTCGCCTCGCGGGCTCCCCGGGCCTCTGGTCGCCGTCTAGCCCGCGCATGCACCTGCGGAGGCGCTCACATTGACGGAGGAGCGCCAGAGGGCCCGGCTTCTGGTGAGACCGCGTTACCGTGATGGGCCATGAGCTCGGCGCATCAGCCGGTTACGCGCAGACGGGCTACCCTGGCGACCTGTGGGACCACGCTGCATGATCAAGGAGAGCCCTTGCCCAAGGTAGCGGAACGATGCTGGCCGCACATGAAGTGTGGAATGAGCTCCGCGAGGCAGACGACCGACTGTGCAGCATGGCTGAGGAGAGGCCGTTGGCCAAGCATTTGCGATGGAAGTTCAGCGCACTGCACCGGAGGTTGTACTACGAGCCGCCGGCGGGGAGAGACGAGACCATCCAGCGTCTCAGAGCGATGCGCGACGTCTGCTGGGCCGAACTGGAGCCATTCCGCCCCGCTGTGGAGAAGGCCCTTCTGGTCGCGGAGCAGCACGACTGGTAACTGAAGCAATGCCCGGGCCCGCGCCGGGCGCTGTTCATTTCAGGCCGCCAAACTGAACAAACCCGCTTCAGTTTCACCCTTGCGAGGCCTGTCCCTGGCGGCACATTAGCGGCATCCGTCGAACCGCCGGTGGCCTCGACGGCCCGCTGCCAGAGCGAGCGCCTTCCACCTGGACGCCCCACCGACACCGCGACCGCCAGACCACCGACGAGGAACTGAGTCCCCGTCTCCTGATCCGGAGGCCACAATGCGTCGCACACCACTCCTTGCCATCGTCACAGCTATGTTCATGCCCCTGGCGAGTTGGGGGCGGCAGGCCACCACAACCCAAGCCGATGTCGAAGCGATCAAGGCGCTGCTCGACGAATACTGCACCACAGTCAACACTGGGGACCTGGACGGCTACTCGGCCTTGTTTGCCGACGACGCGATGTCCATGCCGCCTACCGCGCCCGCCCGAACCGGGAAGGAGGGCATCCGATCGGCAGTCGGGGCATTGCTTGAGGAGAACACCGTTCAACTCACTTCCCAGATTGTCGATGTGCGCGTGTCCGGTGACCTGGCGTTCTTGCACGTCACCTACAACGAGACCGTGACGCCGAAGGCCGGGGGCGAGCCGACTGAGTATCACGGCCTATGGCTCGTGATTCTGCAAAGGCAGCCAGACGGCTCCTGGAAGTGGTGGCGCGAAATGTGGAGCAACTACACCCCGCCTGAGATGTAACACCCATGCGCAGACTGCATCATGAGCGCCCGGCCCCGCGCCGGGCGATCTTGTTCTTGGGCCGCTAATCCCGAGTAGAAGTCCCCTTGTTCACCGCGAGCATGGGGACAAGGTTCATCGCAATCCATCGAACCGCCGCTGGCCTCGACGGCCACGCCGCCGCACCGACGCCCTCCACCTGGACGCCCGCTCGACGACGAGACGGCCAGCCACCGAAAGATGTTGTTTGCACGCATAGCGGTTTGCAGGAGGTGAAGTGTGATGAAGCCTCAGTCCGTCCTCCTTACAGTGTGTCTTTCAGCTGTCCTCGTCCGCCTCGGCGCGGCACAGTCTGACGGCTGGCGCACCATCGAGTTTGAAACCAGCGAGGTCACGGCGGCCGACGTGACCCTATCGCCCGATGGCGAGTGGCTGATCTTCACCCTCCTCGGCCACCTGTTCCGCCTGCCGGTGGAGGGCGGTACCGCCGAACAGCTCACGTTCGGGCCCTACTACGATAGCGATCCCGTGTTCTCACCCGACGGCGCCCGTCTAGCGTTCGTCTCCGATCGGGACGGGAGCGAGGGCAACATCTTTGTGCTGGAGTGGGCGACCGGACGGATCACCCAGGTCACACACGAACCGTCGATGGGTCGACTGAGGCGGTATCCCGGGGCGGGCCGGCCCACCTGGACTCCCGATGGCCAGGCCATCGTGTATCTCCGCTTCGTGCGTGAGGTGGGGTCGTACGAGGTACCCGCGCTGGTGCGTCGGGTGCCGCTGAGCGGAGGAGAGCCGGAAACCCTAAGTGCCTCACCACGGCCATTCCGTTCGGTGTTCTACCTGCCGGATGGACGGCTGGCCTGGACCGCAATCGAACGGGGACCGGGGTCGTCGAGTGGGACCACCCGCATTGAGGTCATGAGTCCCGACGGTGCGGTGTCGACCGTGTGGACGATGAGCGGCTACGCGGATCACGTGGTCCTGAGTCCCACGGGAGACGGGCTCTACTGCGACCGCAGTCACCCACGATCGTATAGCTTCAGGGACCTATTATACGTTCCACTCTCCGAGGGCGCCGAGCGCGCCATCACCCCGCTGTCGCGCAGCTCGGGCGGGGACCCGCAGTTCGCCGTGGCACCCGATAACAAGAGTATTTACCTGGGCGGGGACGGCCGGCTCTGGAGGATTGCCCTGCCCAGTGGCGCCCGCGAGTACCTCGCCTTCCGTGCCCGTGTAAGGCTGGAAATCCAAGCCCCGGTACCACCACCCAAATGGACTCCGGCCACGCTTGGCAGCTCTGCCCCCCCGCGCAGCATCGTGCATCCCAGGCTGTCGCCCGACGGCCGCAGCCTGGTGTTTGGGGCGGCCGGGTATCTGTGGCAACAACCACTCGATGGGGGGCAGGCGCAGCGGCTGTTTGCCGGCAGCACGCTCGATCGGGAGCAGGCTTTTTCTCCCGATGGGCGGCAGCTCGCGTTTGTACACGGCGAGTACGGCCGGGAAGAAGTCCGGGTGTTCGACTTGGAAAGCCGGCAGATGCGAACGCTGGCGTCTGGGCTGAGCTATTGGGGACTGAGCTGGAGCCCCGACGGGCAGCGGGTGGTCTTTTTGGAATTTGAAGGCCCCGGCGGCCAACGCGTGGTGGCCGTGAACCTCAACGACGGCAGGAAGGAGAAACTCACCGAGACCGATCGATGGTCGGATGCCCGCCCGCACTTCTCCGCTGACGGCCGGTCACTCTACTTCTCGGACGGACCCCGCCATCGCGGGACGCTCTATCGCCTGCGGCTCACGGACAAGGCTGAGCGGGAGGCGGTCACCCGGTTGGACCGCCACCTGCGCCACGCGCTCGTCTCCCCGGATGGGAAGTGGCTCGCCTTCCGGCGCAGCAGCGAAATCTGGGTGGCGCCGTTGGGCAAAGAGCCGGTCACGGAAGAGCAGATCCGCCAGCTCAGCGCGGAAGGGGGCGAAACGTTCGCGTTCATGCCCGATGGGTCAGAATTGATCTATGCCGCCGGCAATCGTGTATGGCGACATCCTCTCGCGGGAGGTGAGCGGGAGGCGATACCGATCCGGCTGGAGCTGCGCCGCCCGACGCCGCCACCCGTCCTCGTCCGGCGGGTGCGCGTGCTCGGTTTCGCCGAAGGTGGCTTTAGTGGCGAGACATCGCTCTTCATCGAGCATGGACGCATCCGCTGGATGGGCTCCGAGCGCGACCACGAGGTTCCGCAGGAGACCGTCGTCGTAGATGCCGGTGGCCGGTTTGCCATCCCCGGGTTGTTCGATATGCACGTGCATGCGGCAGGGGCCGGGGTGACCAATCATGAGTCATTCATGGGCTATGGCATCACCTCGGTGCGCGAGCCGGGCGGCGGCGGCCTGTTCGCCTGGCAGCTCGCTCTGGCGGATCGCAGTGAAGCGACGAACGCGCCGGTACCCCGCTACTTCTTCTCGGGGCCCAGCTTGAACGGCGCCTGGTGGTCAACTGGCCGGGTGCTGCTTTACGACGAGCACGATGCCCGAACCTATGTGCGCCGGTGGAAGGAGCGGGGCGCGCAGTTCATCAAGGCCTATGTCACACTCCCGCGGCCGCTGCACCGGGTATTGGCCGAGGAAGCTCGCCTGCTGGGCCTGCCTGTCGCCTCACACGGTGGCAATGTAGAACCAACTACCAAGAACGTAACCCTGGGCCATGCAAGTCTCGAGCATAGTTCAGCTGGGCTCTATGACGACGTGCTCCAGATGCTGGCGCTGGCCGGCACCCGGTGGGACCCTACGCTGGCGGTGGGATACGGCAATGCCGTGTTGCTGCGGGATGAGCCCGAACGCCTGGCGTCTGCCAAGTTTCGGGCTTTCACCCCTGAGTGGCGCATCCGTAGGGCCCAGGCAAACACCCGTGTGAAGAGGGCAAGGGACAAGGCCGTAAGAGGGTATTGGGTGGAAAAGCTTGCGAGCATTCGCGCCGCGCATCGCCGCGGCGTCCGGCTCCTGGCAGGAACCGACGCCCCTGCAGGGGCCACGTTCTTCGGCTCGTCGCTTCACTGGGAACTGGAATACTTCGTTCAGGCCGGTATACCGCCGCTCGACGTGCTGCGCATCGCCACCCAGGAGGGGGCGGCGGCCGTCGGTGCGGAGGACCACCTCGGTACGCTGGAGGTCGGCAAGCTCGCCGACATCGTGCTGCTCGATGCCAATCCGTTGGAGGACATCAAGAACACGCAGACCATCTGGCGGGTGATCAAGGGTGGCTGGGTGTTCGATCCAGAGGCGTTGCGGCCGGAACGGAACTAGCAGGCGAGACGGGTCCGGGAGGACTCGTTGCGCAGGCTGCCAGGCCAATGGTCGTTACAAGGCTCTGTTGCAAATCTCCGGGAGAATGAGAAAGCCCCGCAGTGACTAATTCACTGTGGGGCTTGCACTTACCATGCGCCTGACAGGATTCGTTGCGCAGCAGACCGAGGATCGCCGCAGGCGACCGCAGGTCCACCTGTGACCTTTGGCTCCGGAGGCACTCCCCGCACGCTCACCAGCGCTCGTGGGCGCTCATTTCGCCCGACTTCACTGACCCGAACGCTCATGGGCGCTCGTACGCGCTCGTGGGCGTTGTGACAATGGTTGTGACAATCCCCTTACCAGCCCCGGAGTCACATGACTCTGGACCAGAGGGCTTCTGAACGCCTTCCAACTACTCGTGCCAGGGCCGCTTCCCGGTCAGCTCCCACCGGACCAGCTCGATGGGGATGACGCCTGCATCGAGGAACTCGTCGAAGAACTGCTGGATCGTGAACTGGTCGCCGAGCTGGATCGCCCGCTCCGCTAGGAGCTGCTCCAGCTGGATCTTGCCCGTGACGTAACTGGTGCCGTAGCCCGGTTGTTGCAGGTAGAGGTGCTGCTCTCCGATGATGGTGCTGCCGTCGGCCGGAAGCCAGCCACGAGGGACCCATTCCGAAGCAAACTCGGCCGCCTCGTCCAGCGTCCACTCATTCGCGTGCTGCATGAGCGCACCGATCCCGCGCGCGGCACGCTGCGCGAGGAGGATGTGTACCAGCTCCCGGCCGCGAGGATGGTCGTCCCACAGTCCTGCATGCATCGCCCACTCCTCCAACCCCGTGGCGAGGCCCTCGGAGCGCGCGTCGTAGATGTTGTAGAGCGGCAGAGCGCTCCGGATCGGACTCGGATGGGGCTCCTCCACCAAGCGCGCCAGCTCGATCCAGTGGTATCCGTGCACGCGCATGCCGAGCGGGTCCCGGTAGTCGACTTCCGCGAAGAACCCGCGGAGACCGTCCGTTGGGGTGAACGCGCCGATCTTCGCGAGGAGCGCTAGTGCCATGTAGTCCGTCACGGAGACGATCTCCTCGCGGTCCAGAAACTCGAGGAACGTCGCCACGGCGGCGCGGTGCCCGCGATCGTACTCCTCGGGTGTCGCGACGCGCTCCAGCTCCGGCAGTCCGCGGTTCCGATTCTCCTCGAGACGCAACGCGGTATGCGCGCGCACCAGCTCGCGGCGCAACAGCGTTAGCTGTTCGTCCCAACCGTACGGGACTAGATGCACGTTCTGCATGTACCACGTGTAGTTGTCCTTGCCGACACCCGAGGGTCCCGTCCGCCCCGGCAATTCGTCCTCGAGCCACGCGCGAAACGCGTCGGTCGCCTCGGTCGCTCGTTGGATGGCGGCGTCGAGCTCCGGACTCGTTCCCCGTGCCCGCTGGGCGAATGCTCCGAGGTCGCGGCTCTGCCCCGCCATGGCGCGGATACCGCCGCGCCACAGGTCGTGCCCGTTTCCAACGAGGTTGCCGCGCGCCTGCTCCAGCAGCGCCGGGATCGCGTCGATCCGCGAGGCCAACTCGGCCGCATCGGCCGCTGACAGCGGATAGTCGTACTGCCACAGGTCGATCCATCCGTGGATGATCGGCCCTTCGTGCGCCGGCACGTCACTCTGCGCCGTGAAGATCATCGTGTAGAACGCGGGGTTGAGTGCCCACGGGCGACGCACGCGATGATCGAAGTCCAAGCCGTTCAGCTCCGCGCGGACCAGCTCGTACTCCACACGCTCCGCGGCGGACCATCCACTCGTGTCCATGGCGGCGAGCCTGGCTGCGTACTCCGCGAGCTGGGCGTACTGTCGCTCCATGGCGGGCGCCGTGTAGTCCGGCACGCCGTCGGTAAAGACAGGTCGCTCGAACTCGCGCCATTCGCGAAAGAAGGTGACGAGATCGTCGTAGCTAGCAGGGACCATGGGTGGCTCTGCGGGCGCACAGGCAAGCACCCATGCCGCGCAGGCGGCGCAGAGCCCCTTCTCGAGAGTCAGCTCGCGCATCGAGACTCCAGGTCGGGAGTCCACCGGCAGGTTGTCGTGTCACCGACGGTTCATCAAGCGCGTCCTAAGCTATGGATTGACGGGGACATGGCTAGGGTACCCTGAGACCGCCCACGCTTGGCGGCCACCTGCGCCACTGTGAAATCGTCCCGTGGATCATCGCCGTCCTCGTCGAGCCACCAGTGCACGACCGACACCGGCGGCATGTTTCGGTTTTCGCGGCAACGCGAAAAGCCCCACAGCGGCTAACGCAGTGTGGGGCTTTGACTTGTGATGCGCCTGGCGCGATTCGAACGCGCGACCTTTGGCTCCGGAGGCCAACGCTCTATCCAACTGAGCTACAGGCGCTCGGGCCGGACCGTGTGGCCCGGCGTGAGTCGGGGCGACTGGATTTGAACCAGCGACCTCCTGCTCCCGAAGCAGGCGCGCTACCGGACTGCGCTACGCCCCGTGACGGGTGATAGGCGGTAGGAGGCGTTGCCTCTTACCGCCTTCCCGCCCTTCGATGCGCCCTGGAGGACTCGAACCCCCAACCTTTTGGTCCGTAGCCAAACGCTCTGTCCAGTTGAGCTAAGGGCGCGCCACCGGTCGCGAGACACCGAAACGCCCAGACGTCGAAGGCTCGCCTGAGCGTCTTCCACCTCGCGACAGTGGGCGGTACAAGATTCGAACTTGTGACCTCCACGATGTCAACGTGGCGCTCTAACCAACTGAGCTAACCGCCCAAACGAAGGCGGTAAGGCGGTAGGCCGGGCGGGCGGTGGGAGGTACGCCACGGTGCCACCTACCGCCGTTCCGCCGTACCGCCTTACCGCCTTCAGTAGCGGGGGCGGGATTTGAACCCGCGACCTCCGGGTTATGAGCCCGGCGAGCTACCAGACTGCTCCACCCCGCGCCGAAGAAATGAGTCAGGTGGCGGCCCCCCACGCCCCCCTTAATCCCGCCATGTCCGACTCGAGAGCGGGAAACGGGACTCGAACCCGCGACCCCAACCTTGGCAAGGTTGTGCTCTACCAACTGAGCTATTCCCGCCTGTTTCGGCCCCTGGCGAGCCGGCTCCGTGGGCCCGAGCGTCCAATGGAGGCGAGGGGAATCGAACCCCTGACCTCGTGAATGCCATTCACGCGCTCTCCCAACTGAGCTACGCCCCCGTTATATTAGACCGCTCCCCAGGAGCCGCCCGCCGGGAACATGGCAAGCTATCTGAGCCCTGAGGGGGTGTCAAGCGCGTTGTGTGGCGCCGCGAACAATATGGTGGCTCTGGTGTAAACGCAGTGGGTGTGTAGGTTATGGGCCGAATCACCGAGCCCCCTCCCAGCGGTGCCTCGGTGTGCAAACCGCATATAAAGGAATAGGATGGCTGAGAAGAAGGAACGGAAGAAGCGGCGGCGCCGTACGGCGCCGGCCATCGCCGTCAACGAGGACGACCGCGACCTGCTCGATCAGTACCTGTTCGAGGTGAGCAAGACCCCCTTGCTGACCCCAGATGAGGAGATCGCGCTGGCCAAGAAGGTGCGCGCGGGCGACACGGAGTCCATGCAGGAGCTGGCCAAGCGCAACCTGCGCTTCGTGATCTCCGTGGCCAAGAAGTACCAGAACCGCGGCCTGCCTCTGACGGATCTGATTGGCGAGGGGAACGTGGGGCTCCTCACCGCGGCCCGGAAGTTCGATCCCGACCAGGGGGTGAAGTTCATCTCCTACGCGGTCTGGTGGATCCGCCAGGCGATTCTGGCGTCCCTGGCCCGCCAGGGGCGGACGGTCCGCGTGCCGCTCAATCGGACGGCCGATCTGTCGAAGATCGTGAAGACCGCCGAGGCGCTCCGACAGGAGCTCAGGCGGGAGCCGACGCCCGAGGAGATCTCCTCGGCGACCGGCCTGTCCATGGAGGTGGTGCAGTCGCTGGCCGCGCTCAATACGGGCGAGGTTCGGCTCGATGCCCCATTGGACCCTGAAGGCGACCGGGCGCTCATCGAGCGGTTCATTGCCGAGGATCTTCCGGACACTGAAGAGCAGACCATGGAGCGGTTCCTGAGCGACGAGGTGGAGGAGGCCCTGCAGAGCCTTCCCGCCCGGGACGCGAAGGTGCTCCGACTGTATTTCGGGCTCGACGGTGGCCGCGAGCACACGCTCGAGGAGATCGGCGGCATGCTCGGAGTGACCCGGGAGCGCGTGCGCCAGCTGCGCGACCGCGCCCTCAAGCGGCTACGCGAGGGTGACGTCGGTAAGGCGCTGGCGAGCTTCGCAGCATAACAACCGAAGGATTGAAGACTCCGCGGGGCAGCTGGGTAACCGGCTGCCCCGTTGTTGTTACGTGATGCAGCACCTAGCCGCCCCCTTGGGCGGCCGATAGATTCGCCCCGTGCCAAACGCCGTGACACTTCGGGTCGCCAGCTGGCTCACTGCAGTTGGCCGGGTGGGGCATTTTCTGTCCGACGTCTTCCGCTCCCTGCGGGAGGTCGGGACCTGGGCGAGCCTCACCGCGGTGCAGATGCGCCGCATCGGCGTCCAGTCGCTGCCCATCGCGGTATTCATCGCCGTCTTCACCGGGATCGTGCTGGCGCTGCTGTCGTCCTACAGCTTCACCGGCGCGGTGCCCCTGTACTTCGTCGGAACGTTCGTGGGGAAGGCGATGATGCTGGAGCTCGCTCCGGTGCTGGTGGGCCTCGCGCTCGCCGGCCGGGTGGGCGCCAACATTGCGGCCGAGCTGGGCACCATGAAGGTCACCGAGCAGGTGGACGCGCTGGAGACCCTGGCGTACAACCCCTTCTCCTATCTGGTGGTCCCTCGCGTGGTGGCGGCGATCCTCATGTTCCCTGTGGTAGTGGCGATTGCCTCCGCGGTCGGGATCGCCTCGGGATGGCTCACGGCGGTGAACCTGCTCGACCTCTCCACCCCGGAGTTCGCCAAGGGCATACGGCTGTTCTACCAGTTCAAGGACGTCTGGTTCGGGCTGGTGAAGGCGATGTCGTTCGGGTTCGCCATCGCGGTGATCGGTAGCTACCACGGTCTCGAGACCCGCGGCGGCGCCGAGGAGGTGGGCAAGGAGACTACTACGGCTGTGGTACGGGGAGCCGAGGCGATCCTGGTGCTGGACGCCTTCTGGGCGGTGGTGCTGCTGTGATCGTCTTCAACAACGTCTGCAAGAGCTTCGGGCAGAAGGAAGTTCTGCGGAACTTCGCCCTGGAGGTGCGGGACGGGGAGACGATGGTGGTCATCGGCTACTCGGGAAGCGGGAAGAGCGTGGCCCTGAAGCACGTGGTGGGACTGCTCGAGCCGGACGCCGGCGAGGTCACCGTGGACGGCGCGGTGGTGCACGAGCTGGACCGACCGGATCTGCAGAGCCTGCGCTCGCGCATCGGCTTCGTGTTCCAGTTCGCCGCGTTGTTCGACTCGATGACGGTGCGGGAGAACCTGGAGCTGGGCCTCAAGCGCCAGAGGGTGGGCGAGCGGGAAATGGAGCAACGGGTGCGGGAGTCGCTGGCCATGGTAGACCTGCTCGGGACCGAGGAGCGCTACCCGGCAGAGCTGTCGGGCGGCATGCGCAAGCGCGTCGGGCTGGCCCGGGCGATCGCGCTCAAGCCGCAGTACCTTCTGTACGACGAGCCCACGACAGGGCTCGATCCCGTGACCGCGGCCGTCATCAACGAGCTCATGGTGCGCACGCGGGAACGCCTGGGGGTGACCAGCATCGTGGTGACCCACGACATGACCAGCGCCTACCGTGTGGGCGACCGCATCGCCATGCTCTACCGGGGGGCAATCCGCCAGGTGGGAACTGTGGAGCAGATCCAGCGCACGCACGACCCGATCGTACGTCAGTTCATCGAGGGACGCCCGGAGGCGGGGGCCGATGCCGAGGCTGCGGCCGCCGGGGGTGGGTCCGCATGAAGCGGCGCGACGAGATCGTGGTGGGGGCGACCATCCTGGTCGGGCTCGCCGTGGTCGTAGCGGGGGCGTTCTGGCTCTCCAATACGCAGCTGGGTGTCACGTCAGCGGGACACCGGGCCCGGTTCCAGACGGTGGGCGGCCTGGGGGTGGGTGATCCGGTGGTGCTGCGCGGCGTGCGGGTGGGCCGGGTCGAGGCCATCCGGCTGGGCGAGCGCAACTGGGTGCTGGCCGACCTCCAGGTGTACGAGGGTGTGTCGCTCCCGGTGCGTCCCGCCATCGTCGCCGCCGCGCGCTCCCTGTTCGGCGAGTGGCAGGCCGACATCATCAGCCTCGACCGGCCGCCCGACGACCCCAACGTGCGGCGCGAGCTCGAGGCGGCCCTCGCCGAGGGCGACGACGCCTGGCCCGGCGCCACGCTGCCCGACATCGGCCAGCTCACCGCGCAGGCCAACCGGATCGCCGGCGACATCACCACGATCTCGTCGCGCATCCAGTCGGTGTTCGACTCCTCGGCGGTGTCCGAGCTGCAGGGTGCGATCCGGGACTTCACCGGGATCGCCGACAACATCAACCAGTTCACCCAGCAGCAGACCGAGCTGATGGGTGAGGTGGGCTCCAACCTGCGGCAGGGCTCCGACGTGCTCGCCGACGCGGCCCGCCGGCTACAGGCGTCCCTGGCCCGGGTGGACGAAGCTACCGAGCAGGGTGAGCTGGAGGTCATCCTCGACAACACGGCGTCTGCTTCCGAGGATGTGAAGCTGGCGCTACAGGACTTCCGGGAGGTGGTGGGGGTGGCGCGGGCGAACCAGGCGAGCCTCGAGCGGCTCATTCTGGGGGCCGACACGCTCATGACCCGTCTCTCGGAAGGGACGGGCACCCTGGGCCTGCTCATGGCCGATTCCGCCCTCTACCACGAAGCCACCCTCACGGTGATCCAGCTGCGGGAGCTGCTGGCCGACATCCAGGCCAACCCGCGCAAGTACTTCAAGTTCAGCGTCTTCTAGTGCCGCAGCGGTCACGGGCGAAGCGGGAGACCAGCGCGGGCGGGGTCGTGTTCCGCTGCCAGGAAGACGGGCCGCGCTACCTCCTGATCCTCGACTCCTACCAGAACTGGGGCTTCCCCAAGGGGCACATTGATGAGGGCGAGTCGCCGGACGTGACCGCCCGGCGGGAGATCGCCGAGGAGACCGGGCTGGAGGACGTCGCGCTGCGGGCCCCCCTGGGAATGATCGACTGGTACTTCCGTTTCCGCGGCCGGCTGATCCACAAGTACTGTCACTTCTACCTGTTCGAGTCGCGCGAGGGGGAGCCCACCCCGCAGCTGCGCGAGGGCATCACCGCCTGCAAGTGGTTCACCCGGGAAGAGGCCCTCAAGGCCGTCTCCTACGACAATGCCCGGGGCGTCCTGCGCCAGGCGTCGCAGCTCGCCCCGCAGCTGTGCCGCGAGGAGAAGCCGGCAGCGGAGTCCTGAGATGGCCGTCATCCCGCTGGTGCACCGCAGTGCGGCCGTGCGGCAGGCGATTCGGCGGGGCCTTCCCCGCAGGGGCGTGCGGCTCATCACCTGTCGGTCCCTGGACCGCGCCCAGGTGATGCTCAGGCGGGAGCTGGTGGATGCGGTCGTGGTGGACGTGCGCAACGGCTGGGCGGAGCAGGCCTTCGTGCTGGTCCAGGCCTACCCCCGCATCCCGGTGATCGCCCTGAGCGCGTTCCGGCCCGACGACGGCCCGTTGCTCACCGCGTGCCGCCGGGCCGGGGTCCGGGCGGTGCTGGTCGAGGGGGTGGACGACCGTGCCGCGGGGGAGATCATCGCCGCCCACTGCGCCTCGCGGCGGCGCCGGGACGAGCTCGCTCAGGCCCCCCGCCTGCTGCGCCTCACCGAGCCGCTCCAGCTCCGCACCTGGGAGGAGGTGCTCCACCGGGCCGGGACCCCCACGACGACGGGCGACATCGCCCGCGCCCTGCGCCGCACCCGAGAGTACCTCTCCCGGGAGTTCGCGGCCGGGGGCGCCCCCAACCTCAAGCGGGTAATCGATCTCGCCCGCACCGCCTGGGCCGCCGACCTGCTCGGCAACCCCGGGTATAACGTGACCGACGTGGCGCGCATCCTAGGCTACTCGTCGCCCGGGCACCTGGCCGGCAGCGCCCAGCGGGTGGCGGGGGCCACCGCCCGGGAGCTGGGTCGCCTGGGGCCGCGCGGAGTGCTCAACCGGTTCATCCGGGGGAGGACGCGGAGCAGGATCGAGTAGGGACGGGTGGCGGGGAACGGGGAACCGGGAACGGTACAACCGGTGAGGTCGGGAAGCGGGAAGCGAGCGAGGCCAGGTACCTCACCCGAGCGAGCATTCGAGCGCCCGGCACGGGAGGGTTGGGCCAGCGGCCGAGCGCCCGGCCCCCACGCCGCAGCATGAACACCTCGCGGAACGTCGTTTTCCCCCGAAATCCGGGGTGGAAAACGGGCACCCCTCCCTGCTAACTTTCTCAGTCTTTAACCGACAATTCCCACGCGAATTCCGTAACAGAGGGTTATGGCTACCGATTCCGTACTGCGTCCCGGCGAGCTCAAGGACGTGCTGCTGAAGGAAATCGAGGCGGCCGATCTCGAGGCGCTCGACACACAGGAGGTCGGCTCGGTGCTGGAGGTGAAGGACGGCACCGCGCGGGTCTACGGTCTCGCGAAGGCGATGGCCGGCGAGATGCTGGAGTTCACCGCGTCGGAGACCGGCGAGACCGTGATGGGTCTGGCGCTCAACCTCGAGGAGGACAACCTCGGCGCCGTCATCCTGGGCGACTACCTGCAGCTCAAGGAGGGCGACGAGGTACGGCGCACCGGCCGGGTGCTGGAGGTGCCGGTGGGCGAGGCCCTCGTGGGCCGCGTGGTGGACCCGCTGGGCAACCCGGTGGACGGGCTCGGTCCGATCAAGACCGAGAGCTTCTGGAAGCTGGAGTACAAAGCGCCCAGCATCGTGGCCCGCCAGCCGGTGAAGGAGCCGCTGCAAACCGGGCTCAAGGCGGTGGACTCGATGATCCCCATCGGCCGGGGCCAGCGGGAGCTCATCATCGGCGACCGCGGCACCGGCAAGACGGCCATCGCGCTCGACACGATCATCAACCAGCAGGGCCAGGACGTGATCTGCGTCTACGTGGCCGTCGGGCAGAAGAAGTCCACCGTGGCCGCGGTCGTGGAGCACCTCAAGGAGACGGGCGCGATGGCGTACTCCATCGTGGTGGTGGCCGGCGCCGCCGACCCCGCCCCGATGCAGTTCATCGCCCCCTACGCCGGGTGCGCCATGGCCGAGTACTTCATGTACGAGCAGAACGCGCACACGCTGTGCATCTACGACGACCTGTCGAAGCACGCGCAGGCCTACCGTCAGCTCTCGCTGGTGTTGCGACGGCCGCCGGGACGTGAGGCCTACCCGGGCGACGTGTTCTACCTGCACTCCCGCTTGCTCGAGCGGGCGGCCAAGCTGTCGGACGTGCACGGCGGCGGATCGCTCACCGCGCTGCCCGTCATCGAGACCCAGGCCGGAGACGTATCGGCCTACATCCCGACCAACGTCATCTCGATCACCGACGGGCAGATCTACCTCGAAGGCGACCTGTTCTACGCCAACGTGCGGCCCGCCATCAACCCGGGTATCTCGGTGTCCCGTGTCGGCGGCAACGCGCAGATCAAGGCCATGAAGCAGGTGGCGGGGCGGCTGCGCCTCGAGTACGCCCAGTACCGCGAGCTGGAGGCCTTCGCGCAGTTCGGCTCCGATCTCGATGCCGCCACGCAGCGCCAGTTGGCCCGCGGGCAGCGGATCGTGGAGGTGCTGAAGCAGCCGCAGTACCAGCCGATGCCGGTGGAGAACCAGATCTGCATCATCTACGCGGTCACCAACGGCTATCTCGACGACGTGGAGCCCGGCGGCGTGCACCAGTGGGAGACCGACTTCCACGAGTTCATGGGGGCGAAGCACCCGGAGACCTTACGGACCATCAAGACCAAGCGCACGCTGGACGACGAGCTGATTGCCGGCCTCGAGCGCGCGATCGAAGAGTTCAGGGCGATCGAGTAACACTCGGTCCATGGCCAAGACACGCGAGCTGAGACGGCGCATCCGATCGGTCGAGAAGACGCGCCAGATCACGAAGACCATGGAGATGGTCGCCACGTCGCGCCTCAAGCGCACGCAGGACCGCGTGGTGGCGGCCCGTCCATACGCGGCCGCGCTCGCCGATCTCATCGGCAGCCTCTACGACCCCACGCTGGAAGAGGGTTTCCCCATCCTGCGGCACCCCGTGGGACCGCCGCGTAAGACCGCGCTGTTGCTGATCACCAGCAACCGGGGTCTGTGCGGCAGCTTCAACGCCAACCTGATCCGCGAGGCGCGGCAGCACATCGCCACGCTCGAGGCGCGGGGCACCGAGGTGGAGTTGCACGGCGTGGGCCGCAAGGGGATCGGCTACTTCAAGTACGTGGGACGGAGCTTCGCCGTGGAGCGACTGGACATCGGTGACCGTCCCACTCCGGAGCACGCCATCGAGCTGACCGAGTCGCTCATGGAGCGGTTCCGGGACGGTGAGTTGGACGCCGTGCAGGTCATCTTCGCGAAGTTCAACAACCCGCTCTCCACGCCACCCACGCTGCTCTCGTTGCTGCCCATCGCGCGCCCCGAGCGCAAGCGGGCCATCAACTACCTGATGAAGCCGTCGCCGGAGGAGCTGCTCCGGCGGCTGCTGCCGCTCTACGTACAGAACGGGATGTACCGCGCGCTGGTGGAGACGGCGGCGTCCGAGAACGGTGCGCGCCGCACCGCGATGAAGAACGCGACCGAGAGCGCCGGTGAGATGATTGACACGCTGCGCCGCATCTACAACCGCGCCCGCCAGGGCCAGATCACGCAGGAGCTGGCAGAGATCGTGGGCGGCGCGGAGGCGCTGAAAGGATAGGGGGCAGGGCGACCTTACGCCCGGGACCAGAGGAACACATGGCAAAGAGTGAGAATATCGGAAAGATCGTCCAGGTGATCGGCCCGGTCCTCGACGTGGAGTTCGATCCCGAGAACCTGCCGGAGCTGTACACCGCGCTCGAGATCAAGGCCGAGGGAAACGGTCACCCACCGATCCGGGTGGTCGCCGAGGTGCAGCAGCACATCGGGCGCAATCAGGTGCGAGCGGTGGCCATGAGCAGCACCGACGGGGTCGTGCGCGGCATGGACGTGCGCGACACCGGCGGGCCCATCACTGTGCCGGTGGGCGAGCCGGCGCTGGGCCGGGTGCTGAACGTGATCGGTGAGCCGGTGGACGAGGGCGATCCCATCCCGGCCAGCGTGGAGCGGTGGCCCATTCACCGCGAGCCCCCGACGTTCACCCAGCTCGAGCCCAAGACGGAGGTGTTCGAGACCGGCATCAAGGTCATCGACCTCATCGCCCCGTTCGTGAAGGGCGGCAAGATCGGGTTGTTCGGCGGCGCCGGCGTCGGCAAGACCGTGATCATCATGGAGCTCATCAACAACGTGCAGAAGGGACACGGCGGTCGGTCGGTGTTCTGCGGCGTGGGTGAGCGCACGCGTGAGGGCAACGACCTCTACCTGGAGATGCAGGAGAGTGGCGTGCTCGACTCGGTTGCGCTGATCTACGGTCAGATGAACGAGCCGCCCGGCGCCCGGCTGCGCGTGGGGCTCACTGGGCTCACCTGCGCCGAGTACTTCCGCGACGTCGAGGGCCAGGACGTGCTGGTCTTCATCGACAACATATTCCGCTTCACGCAGGCGGGCTCTGAGGTGTCGGCGCTGCTCGGGCGCATGCCCAGTGCCGTCGGCTACCAGCCGACCCTCGGCACCGAGATGGGCGACCTGCAGGAGCGCATCACCTCGACCAAGAGGGGCTCGATCACCTCGGTGCAGGCGATCTACGTGCCGGCAGACGACCTGACCGACCCGGCGCCGGCCACCGCGTTCAGCCACCTGGATGCGACCGTGGTGCTGTCGCGCGCCCTGACCGAGATCGGCATCTACCCCGCCGTGGACCCGCTCGACTCCTCGAGCCGGATCCTCGACGCGCAGTACCTCGGCGAGCGGCACTATGCCGCTGCCGTCGAGACGCAGCGGATCCTGCAGCGCTACAAGGAGCTGCAGGACATCATCGCCATCCTCGGCATGGACGAGCTGTCGGAGGAGGACAAGCTCACCGTGGGCCGGGCCCGCCGCGTGCAGCGCCTGCTGTCCCAGCCGTTCCACGTGGCCGAGGCCTTCACCGGCACCGCCGGGCGCTACGTGAAGCTGGAGGACACCGTCGAGGCCTTCGAGCGGACGGTCGCCGGAGAGTTCGACGAGCTCCCCGAGCAGGCCTTCTACATGGTGGGCGGCATCGACGAGGTGGTCGAGAAGGCGAAGAAACTCGAGCAAGAGTGATGCACATCACGGTACTCTCTCCCGAACAGTCTGTATTCGATGGAGTCGCGAACGCCGTCATCGCGCCGGCGTTCGACGGGAAGGTGGGCATTCTGCCAAAGCATGCCCCCTTCGTGACTCTGTTGGGCGACGGGACCCTGACCGTGCGTACCGACGACGGGACGAAGACCTTCCACGTGCGTGGTGGCTTCCTCCAGGTCGTCGACGATACGGTGAAGGTCGTCGCCGAATACGTTGAGACGGCGGGAGAGACCGATGCTACTACGTAAGACTACCTGCATCCTGGCCCTCGCCCTGTTCGGGATCGTCGGTTCGGCGGCCGCGCAGGCGACGGGAATGCCGGCCTACCACGCCCCCTACCGCTCGTTCGACCGGCACGAGGTAGGAGTCGCGGTGAGCTTCCCTGACTACGACGGGTTCGCACTCGAGGGCCTGTTCGGCTTCGGGTACAGGGAGTTCGACCTGGAGGCACGGGGGGGCTTCTACGACCCCGGAGAGCTGGAGGAGACCCAGGTCATCCTCGGGTTGTCGGGGCGCTACCGGGTGCTCACCCACACCGAGGACTTCCCCCTCGACGGCGCGGTCGTTACCGGTATCGGCGCCTGGTTCGACGGTACCAGCACTGCGCTCATCCCCATCGGGTTGTCGCTGGGGCGGCGGCTGAACGTCGAGGATTCCGAGGTGAGCATCGTGCCGTACGTGGAGCCGGTGGGCCTCATCGTGACGGCCGGTGACGACCATTTCGCGTTCGGCCTGGGCCTGGGCGCCGACTTCAGGCTGAGCCGGAAGTTCGATGCGCGGTTGAGTGTTGCATTTGGTGACGCGCCGCTCGAGGGCTTCTCGATCGGCGCGGTCTGGGTGAACTAGCGGCGCTGCACGCGGGATCTTCTCAGAGGTCCCGCGGGTATTGCGGTGCAGCAGGGAGCAAGTGGGAAGGGTGTGACCGCTCCAGGAGGGTTGAAGCTACTTGGCGCGAACTGACCGCCCGCTGTGTGAGCGTCCCGGCGGGGAGCCGACAGCGGCCAGCGTTCAACCAGTACAGGAGAGTCTCATGAAACGGATTCTTGGTGGCATCGCACTGGCCGGGCTGGTGGCGACCCTCGCCGCCAACACGGCCGCGGCACAGATCTACAACATGCCGGTGTTCTTCTCGCCCAACTTCGGCACCGGCGTGGGGGTGTTCGGAAACTTCGGCTACGGGTTGAACGAGGACGCCGAGATCCTCACGGGCGAGAAGCCGTGGGCCGCCGGCGGCCACGTCTACGTGGGCACGCCGATCGTGCACTTCATGGGTGGCGCGGCCTACGTGGAGCCCAATGCTCCCGAGACCCTCACGTTCGGCGGATCCGTCTCGTTCGGCGCGAACGTGGCCGTAACACTGTTCAAGGCACCGATGAGCCTGGTGGTCGTGAACCTGCAGGCCGGCGGCGGCTACGTGAACTTCAGCGACCTGGATGCCAAGTACCTCGACTTCCCGGCGGGCATCGGCCTGGCGATCGACGTGCCGTCGCCGGTGGTGCACTTCGAGCCGTGGCTCGGCGCGCGGGCGCACATCCGGATCAGCGACCTGGAAGCGGGGTCGCCCCTGATCGACCCGGCTGCGACCGCCGACGACTACGGCACGCAGGTGGGCTTCGGCCTCTCGGGCGGCATCAACCTCGACCTGCCGATTGGCTTCGGCGCGTGGGGCGCGCTCGACTGGATGACGATCAAGCCGTACTCCGGTGGAGAGAGCGGCTCGCCGTTGTTGCTCGGCGGCGGGCTCTACTGGAAGTTCCAGGTGCCGAGCCTGGGCATTCCGACTGGTCTGCTCTAGCCAGGAGAGATTGGGACACGGCACGAACAAACGGGGCGCCTCGCGAGGCGCCCCGTTTCGCAATTAGCCCTTCCTGTTTGGGCCTTCCTGTGTAAACTACTAGCCCGTGAAACGGCCCAGAGTGAAACGACTCGTAGCGGGGATCTTGGTGACGGCATTCCTCGCCGCGGGGTGCGCCCATGCCTTCGATGCCACGGTGACCGGCGTCGAGACCACCATGGCGTCTCCGGGGTCCGCACCGGCCGATGGCGAGGCGTTCTCCATAACCCGCAAGTCGGTGTTCGGGCTGTGGGGGGCCGTTTCCCTCTCGCGCCCCTCCTTGGGTGACGTCATCGCGTCTCAGGCGCGGGGCACGCAGCGCGTGGCCGATCTCAGGATCAGGGTGCGCAGCAAGTTTCCGGACGTCCTGATCACGGTGCTCACGCTGGGGCTCATCGTTCCCCGTTCGGTCACCTTCGAGGGCGTCATCGTCGAACAGCCGTAGGCGGTTGGCTCGGCGGAGGCAGGTGCGGTCCGCACGGCACCCGCCCGGGCTCGATCATTTCGCGTGGCGCCTCCCGGCCCGCTTCGCCCAACAATCCGAGCAGCGCGCGAGCGGTATGTGCCGCGGCGCCTTCGTGCAAACTGTGTCGCGCTGCTAGGCCCGTCCGGAGACGCGCGCCGTCGTCCCCCAGCCACCGCCGCCACGTCTGGGCGAGGCTCGCTGCCGCACCGCGGCGCGGCAGGGCCACGGCCCCACCGGAGGCGACCATGGCGGCGGCATCGGCGCAGCTGTCCCACTGCGGACCGACGATGACGGGCAGCGCGTATGCTGCGGGCTCGCCGACCGCGTGCAGGCCGCCGGAGCGGAGCCCACCACCCACGTAGGCGGCCTGCCCGAGGGCGTACAGATCGAACAGCACGCCCGGCACCGTGGCCACCACTACCCGGTGCTCCGGGAGCGGGTCCTGATCGGGCCAGGCGGTGGAGGCGATGCCGCGCCGTCCCATGCGGGCCAGGAGCCGGGCCACGGAGCGCCGAGTGGGCGCGTGCGGCACCCATAGGAGCCGAGCACGCCGCTCGCGGTCGAGCACGGCACGCGCTGCCTGCAGCAGCACGCCGACGTCGCTCGGCTCCACGCTGCCGGCCACCAGAGTGGAGCTTCCCGTGGCCCAGGCGATGAGGCCCTCCAGCCGCTCGAGCCGTGTGACACGCTCCAGCACCTGGTCGTGGCGCGGATCTCCGGTCAGGTGCACCGCGGCTTCTTGCACGCCCAGCTCGATCCACCTGGTCGCGTCTGCCTGCGTTGCTGCGCCGAGCCACGAAACCGCCTCGTGAACGGCGGCGTAGAGTGGTCTGAGGAAGGGGTGGCGCCGGCGGCTGCCGGCGCGCACGGTAGCGCCCAGCACCACGACGGGTACGTCGCGCGTCGCCGCCGCGCTCACCAGCTCGGGCCACAGGTCGCCCCGGCTGAAAGCGAGCAGGGAGGGCTGCACGGCGTCCAGCACCCGCCCGACGCTGGCCGGCTCGTCTAGCGGCGCGTAGTCGGAGGCCTCCGCCTCGAACGGGGCGGGCCACCCGGCCACCGCAGGAGAGGTGTAGGTGTGGATCACCTGTGCGTTGCGCAGGCTCGAGCGGAGGCGCGCCACCACCGGCTGCGCCGTGAGGGCTTCGCCCACCGACGCGGCGTGCATCCATATGAGCGGGCCGGTGGCGCGGTGGTCGGCCGCCCAGGCCGTCCAGCGCTCCAGCGCCTGGCGCCGCCCGGCAATGCTGCGGCCCAGCTTGCCGCGGCCCAGCGGGAGCCGGTGGACCGCGCGCGCCGCCCAGCGGTACACGCTCCGGTGCATGGGGCCAATGTGATAGGTTGCGAAGGATGACGCCACGGGAGTACTACGCCGCCGCTCGGGAGCCGCGCTACAGCCTGCTGTTCGCGTTCCCCCTCCTCATCCTCTACGAGGGGCTCGCGGCCCTGCTGTCGCACTCCGCGTTTGCCGGCGTGCGGAACGGCGCCGACGTGCTGCTCAAGAGCCTGTTCCTCAGTCTCGGCGGTCGTGCGGGGCTCGCCGTGTTCGGCGCGATCCTGATCGGGGTGGGGGCGTGGGTGGTGTGGCGCGACCAGCGCCAGCGGGGCGGCAGGCTCGACCGGCAGGTGTTCCTGGGGATGGTGGCCGAGAGTCTCGTGTACGCGGCCGTCTTCGGTCAAGTAGTCGCCGTGCTCACGGTGGCGCTGCTGCGCGGGGCGCCCCTGGCGGCCGTGACCCAGGCACCGATGCCCGCCCTTCCCCTCGGCACGCAGCTGGTGGTTTCCCTCGGGGCGGGGATCTACGAGGAGCTGCTGTTCCGCGTGTTGCTCGTTTCGGGACTCCTGTGGCTCTTCAAGCGGATGGGGTGGCGCACGTCGCTGGCGGTGGGAGTGGCCGTGGCGCTGAGCGCCCTCATCTTCAGCGCGTTCCACTACGTCGGTCCGTACGGCGATCCGCTCACCCTTCCGTCGTTCACCTTCCGGACGATCGCGGGGCTGCTGCTCAGCGGGCTCTACGTGGCGCGGGGCTTCGGCATCACGGCCTGGACCCACGCGCTGTACGACGTGGGGCTCGCGCTGTTCGCTACTTGAGGCGGTGCGGCGTCCGTCCCGCGGCGTGCCGTACTAGCGGGCCGCGCGCGTCTTCTGGGCGAAGGCGGAGTCCAGGATGGGCCGCCATGACTCGATGGGCGCGAAGCCCGGTACCACGATCCCCTCGACGACGAACGTGGGGGTGCTGCGCAGGCCCGAGCGGATGCTGAGCTCGGCCTCCTGCTGAATCAGCGAGCGCACCTCTCCCGTGTCGAAGCAGCGCACCAGTGTCTCGCGGTCGAGGTCTGCCGAGTCGCCCAGGGCCAGGAAATACGGCGCGGGCTCGGCCAGGCGCGCCCAATCGTCCTGATACCGGAACAGCAGGTCGTGCACCGGCCAGAAGCGGTCCTGCTTCGTGGCGCACATGGCCAGCTCGTGGGCCGCTGCGGCGTTCGGGTGGATCGATGAGAGGGGGAGGTTCAGGAAGACGAGGTTGATCTTGCCGGTCTCGATGTACTCCCGCTCGATGGCCGGGAGGGTCTCCTCCCAGAACTTGCGGCAGTACGGGCACTGGAAGTCGCTCACCTCGAAGACCGTGACCGGGGCATCGGGGTCGCCTTTGGTCCGCCGGTCGAGCATGGCGGTTTCCTGGTCGAAGACCGGCTGGTCACTCGCCGCCTCCGAGGCGCGCTCGCCGCCCCCCGCGGCTCCGCGCAGGGTCCAGCCGGCCGCAAGCGCCACGGCGGCTACGGTGAGCGTGAGCGCAACGGTAGCACTGGTTCGCACCGATCCTCGCTTGATGAAGATGTCCACCCGCGGGAGAAGCCTAGCTACTCTTCCCTAATGGCGCCAGCGGCGCAGGGAGTTCCCGTCCATGAGCGGGACCCGCACCGGGAACCACCCGGTGCTCCTCAGCGGCACATTCCAGTAGTACTCCTGGAACGGGTTATGGGGGTCGGGCCAGCGGGCGATCAGCCACCACTCCCCGCGTGGTAGCTCCAGCTCGATCTCCCCCGCCTCGTCCGTGGGGGCCTCGACCACGGAGCGCCCCGAGCGCAGGAGTGTCACCTGGGCCGCTTCCGCGTACGACGCGAAGGCGTCGTGCTCCCACACCCGCAGCGACTCGGCCGCCGTTTGGGCGCGGCGGGCCAGCTCCACGTGGTCACCGTTGATCTCCCGCAGGGCGGCGTCGCGCTCCGCGGCGCGCTGGGCCAGGCGGTCGTAGAGCTGCCGGAACTGGTCGTACATGCGGGCGTAGGCCGGGGAACGCCGGTCCATACGGTTGAGCGAGTCGGACAGGGCGGCGATGGTGTCGCGCAGCGCCAGCCAGGGGCGGCTCGCCTGCTGGAGGCGCTCATCGTTGGCGGGCTCGTAGTCCGCTAGCTCGCTCTCCAGCTCTGGGAACTGCGGTGGGGGTTCGGAGGCGAGGGCTGTCAGCGAGTCTAGGATGCGGTCCGGGTCGAAGGGGTACGCGCTGACGGCGAGCCCCCTCACCGGCTCCTCGTGCATCTGGGCACGCACGATGACGGCCGACTCCGCGCCGTGGCAGGCGGCGAGGACCAGCAAAAACCCGGCGGCGGGCAGTGCCCGGCGCCGGGATATCACGAACAGGAGACTGCGCGTGTTAATCGACGACCTTCGCCGGCAGGATGTAGTTGCGCGGATCCACCGGGCGGTTGTTCACGATCACCTCGTAGTGGAGGTGCGGTCCGGTGGCGATCCCCGTGCTTCCCACCTCGGCGATCTTGTCGCTGCGGTTCACCCACTGGCCCACCCGCACCAGCACCTTGGAGCAGTGGGCGAAGAACGTCGTGACGCCGTAGCCGTGATCGATGGTCACGGTGCGGCCGTATCCGGTCATCGTCCGGACAGTCACCACACGGCCCGCCGCCGGCGCGAAGATCGGCGTGCCCTCGGCTGCCGAGACGTCGATGCCCTCATGCGGCCGCGCCTCGTGGAAGATGGGGTGCATCCGCGAGGTGGCGAAGTTGCTCGTGGCCCAGCCCTTGGTGGGCCAGATCGACGGGGTCCGTTGCGTCTGATCGCGGTGCGATTGCAGGCTGTCCACCGCGTCGCCGTAGGAGTTGGCGAGGAGGTTGGCGCGGCGGATCAGGTTGTCCAGCTCGGTCCGCATGCTGAGAGCCAGCCGTCCCTCGGCTCCTTCGGACAGGATTTGCTCCCGCTCGGTCCAGGCGCCGGTCGGACCGCCGATACCGGCTAGCTGCACTGCCGGGTCGGTGGGATCGAGGCCGGCGAGCAAGCGCACCAGCTCGTCCCGCTCGGCGATCGCGGAAATCGTGTCTCCCAGACTGACGACGAGGTGTTGAGCTCGGTCGAGCTCCTCGGTGAGCAGCTCGTTACGGCGTTCGAGACGGTCCAGGCGCGTGAGGTCGATCGCCTTGGTGATCGTGACGTAGCCGAAGGCCACGGCCGACACGCCAAGCACCGCGAGGACGCCCACTAGGACGCGCAAGCCCCGCAGCGATACCTGCACCGAGCGGGACGAGCCCTTTCCGTGTGGCACCAACACTACCGTCCATCGCCGATCAGCCATTACCCAGCCCCCCGCTAGGACGAGCTCTCAACCGGGAATTTCTCCGCAGCGCCGAGCGATTACAGTGCTTAATGTCACAGTCGGCGCGAAGAATTTAGGCCCGCGGTACAGGGCGTGTCAACCGCTCAGACCGGCGACCTAAATCATTGTGTTTCAGTTGGTTACAGCCTACTTCCGATCCTTGGGGAAGAGCGGGGCGAGCTGCTCGATTTGGGCCCCTGCGGTGGCGGGTCGCTCGAGCGCTTCCCACGTGGCAGACGTCACCTCCCCCTCGAGGCCGAGGGCCCGCCACACCGCCTGCGTCTTGCCCGGCATATAGGGGCTCGCCATGAGTGTGATGCGCGCCACACTCCGCGCCAGCGCCGCCAGGGTCTCCCCCAACTCCGCCTTCTTGCCCTCCTTGGCCAGGCTCCACGGGGCCCGCTCCTCCACGAACCCGTTGGCCCGGTCTACCAGGCGCCACGCGCGCTCCGCACCCTCGTGCAACAGGTGTGCGTCCATGGCTTCCCGGTACGCGGCGATCAACTCGTCGCCCGCGGTGTCGAGCGGCGTGCCCGCGCCGTCATCCGGGGTCACGCCGTCGGTGTAGCGGCGGATCATGGCCAGCACCCGGCTCACCAGATTGCCGTAGCCGTCGGCCAGCTCCGAGGTGTAGCGCGTGTCGAACCGCTCCCAGGTGAAGTTGCCATCGGCGTCCCAGGGGATCTCACGCAGCACGAAGTAGCGCAGGGCGTCCGGTCCGTGCCGGTCGATCAGGTTGCGCAGGGTGACCGCCACACCAGCAGACTTGGAGAACCGGGCGCCGCCGGTGTTCACCCACCCGTGACACCAGACCTTGCTGGGGACCCCGACGCCGGCTGCCATGAGCATGGCGGGCCACATGGCCGCATGGAACCGCACGATGTCGGGACCGATCACGTGCACGTCGGCGGGCCACGTCGCGTCGTAGCCGCCCTCGGGGAAGCCCGTGGCCGAGAGGTAGTTGATCAGCGCCTCGAACCACACATACACCACGTGGCTGGGATCGTCGGGCCAGGGGATGCCCCACGGCACCCGGGCGCGGCTCACCGAGATCTTCTGGTCGGCGGTCCACCCCTCGACGACGTTGTAGACCTCGTTGTACTTGGGCTTGGGCTGAATGAACTCCGGATTGGCGTGGTACAGGTCGAGCAATTTCTGCCGGAACCGCCCGATCTCGAAGAAGTAGTTGGGCTCCTCGACCCATTTGACCTCACGGGTCGGGTGCGTCGGGCACTTTCCGTCCTCGAGATCCTTCTCCGACTTGAAGCCCTCGCATCCTACGCAGTAGTAGCCCTTGTAGACGCCCTCAGAGATGTAGCCACCGCGCTGAATGCGACGGAACAGCTCCTCCACCGCGCGCTGGTGCCGTGGCTCGGTGGTGCGGATGAAGTCGTCGTGGCTGATGGCGAGCTCGTCCCACGCCGCCCGGAACTGGGCCGCGATGCCGTCCACCCAGGCCAGTGGATCCTGCCCGGCCTCCTGCGCCGCCTGGGCGACCTTCTGGCCGTGCTCGTCCATCCCGATCACGAACCGCACGTCGTGGCCCCGCAGCCGGCGGTAACGGGCCACGCAGTCGGCGCCGATCTTCTCGTAGGCGTGCCCCAGATGCGGCTCGCCGTTCGAGTAGTCGATGGCGGTCGTGATGTAGTACTTACTTGGCACCGTTGTCTCCGGCGCCGGAGCGATCGTCCTGCCCCGGCTTGTTCCTGCCCTGGCGCCGCCGCTTCTTGCGTCCCCGCTTGCGCCGGCGCCGCGGGGTCACCGCCTCCAGCGCGTCCTGTGTCGTGAGCCGCGGATCGGCCTCGCGCTCCGCCGGAGCCTCGCTGGACTCCGTCGGCGTGGCGGGGGCGAGATCCGGTCCGGCCACCTCCCGCTTCAGCTCGACGAGCGTGACCACGCGGGTGGAGCCGTCCTCCGCCTTCAGCAGCACCCGCTCCCGGAAGATATCGATGGCGTCCACCATCTCCGATCCCCGCGTGGTGCGCACCGCGCGCCCCAGCTTGGGGAAACGCTTGCGTGACGCGACGTAGAACTCGTGCTCGTAGCGGAGGCAGCAGAGCAGGCGGCCGCAGCCGCCCGAGATCTGGGTCGGGTTTAGGGAAAGTCGCTGGTCCTTGGCGAGCGAGAGGCTCACTGGCCGCAGCTCGGGGAGCCACGAAGCGCAGCAGAACTGACGCCCGCAGCGCCCCACCCCGTCCAGGCGCTTCGACTCGTCCCGCGCGCCGATCTGTCTGAGCTCGATGCGTGTGCGGAACAGGCTCGCCAGGTCGCGCACCAGGGCACGGAAGTCGACGCGCTTCTCCGCGGTGAAGTAGACGGTGAGCTTCTTGCGGTCCCACTGCCACTCGGCATCGGACACCTTCATGCTCAGCTGGTGTGTCGACACCCGCTCCATCACCTTGCGGCGCACGTCCTCCTCGGCGACGCGCAGCTGGTCGCTCAGGTGGGCGTCCTCGGCTGAGGCGGTGCGCAGAGCCTTGCCGGAGGCCTCGATCATTTCGGCCAGGGAGCATCCCTCGCAGCCCACGGCGCACTTCCGCTCTGCGAGATCGCCCACGGCCGAGACTCGACCCAGGTCCTGCCCGCGCTCCGCCTCCACCACGACGGCTTCGCCGACGGCGGGCGCTCCATCCTGGTGGTCCCAGGTGAAGTACGCCTTCCGGTTCCCCTTGAACCGGACCTCGATGAGCTCGGGCAAGTTACTCCTCGAACTGTCCCATGCGGCGGTACTTCTCCGCCCGCAGCCGGATGCGCTCTCTGGAGTCGAGCTGCTCGAGCTCGCTGATGTGCTTGGTGAGGGCGGCGCCCAGCGCCGCTGCGGCGCCGTCGGGATCGGCATGGGCGCCGCCGGGGGGCTCTGGCACGATCTCGTCTATCACCCCGAGGCGGTGGAGGTCGCGGGCGGTGAGCTTGAGGGCCTCGGCCGCGCGTTCCTTCTGCCCCGCATCGTTCCACAGAATGGCGGCGCACCCCTCGGGCGAGATCACCGAGTAGATGGCGTTCTCGAGCATCAGGAGCCGGTCCGCCACGCCCAGCGCGAGCGCGCCGCCCGAGCCGCCCTCTCCGATCACGGCGGCGATGAACGGGATCTTGAGGGCTGCCATCTCCTCCAGGTTGTGGGCGATGGCCTCGGCCTGGCCCCGCTCCTCGGCGCCGAGCCCGGGGTAGGCACCCGGGGTGTCGATCAGGGTGATGACCGGCGCGTCGAACCGCTCGGCCATGTGCATCAACCGGAGTGCCTTGCGGTAACCCTCGGGGTGGGGCATCCCGAAATTGCGCTGCAGGTTCTGCTTGGTGTCGCGGCCCTTCTGGTGGCCGATGACCACGACGGGGTCGCCGTCCAGGCGGGCCCAGCCGCCCACGATGGCCGGATCGTCGCGATACAGCCGGTCGCCCTTGAGCTCTACGAAGTCGGTGAAGACGCGCTCGACGTAGTCCAGGGTGTAGGGCCGCCGCGGGTGGCGGGCCACCTGCACGCGCTGCATCGGTGAGAGGTCGCTATAGATCTCCCGCCGCAGCGTGGCGAGCTTCGCCTCCAGCGGGGCGATCTCGCCGTCCACGTCGAGGTCGCGGGCGGCTGCCATCTCCTTGAGGCTCTCGATCTGCCGCTCGAGCTCGACGATTGGCTTCTCGAAGTCGAGGTTGAAGCCGTTCGCCACTGTGTCTCCCTACTGTGCCTTGATCAGCCGCACGCGGTCGGGACCGACCAGCTCGCGTAAGGCGTCCAAGAAATCTTCGTCGAGTGCCACGCGTGTGCCACGGGCCCTGAGTTGCGCGGTGGCCCCGTTGCCGTCGTTCCATTCTACGAGCACCGGCGCCGGCCCGGGATGTGCCGCGCAGAGCGCCTTCAGCGCCTGCGCCGCGTCTTGGTCTGGGCCGTCGCCCGCGCGCCACTCCACCGCTACCCCTATGGCCCCGGACGTGCGCAACTCCTCGAGGGGCTGAGCCATCTCCACGATGAAGGGAGCCCGATCCTCCCCCCGGTCTCGTGCGCTGAAGCCTCCGGTCAGCAGCAGCGCGGCGTCGGGCACGATGATGTGCGACAGCTTCCCCCACGTCTCGGGGAAGACGATCGCTTCGGCCGTCCCATGGAAGTCCTCCAGCGTGAGCCGCGCGTACTCTGCGCCGGTCTTCTTGCTGATGCGGCGCTTCACGGCGGTCACGACGACGGCAGCGCAGACCCGGTGTTCGCTCCACGTCCCCAGCGTGGCGGTGGTGCGGGTACCGAAGAGGTGCGCCTCCTCACGGAATCGCTGTAAGGGGTGGCCCGAGATGAAGAACCCGACGACTTCCTTCTCCTTCGCGAGTCGCTCACCCTCGCTCCACGGCTCCACCTCCGGGAGCGGTGGCGGCGGCGGGGCAGCTTCGGCCTGCGTCGGGTCCCCGAACAGAGATGCCTGGCCTGACGCGCGATCCTGCTGCCGCAGCTGCGCCTCGTGGAATGCCTGGTCGAGAGCGGCGATCTGTTGCGACCGGTGGCCCTCGAGCTGATCCAACGCACCGGCGGCGACGAGCGACTCGATTACCCGCTTGTTGCACAGCCGGAGGTCGATGCGCTCGCAGAAGTCGGTGAGCGAGACGTAGGCCTCGGCCTCCCGCCCCGCGATGATCGACTCGATCGCCCCGCGCCCCACGTTGCGCACCGCACCCAGGCCGAAGCGGATCTGCCCGTCGCCGATCACGGTGAACTTCCAGCCCGATTCGTTCACCGACGGGGGCAGCACCTCCAGCCCCAGCTCTCGGGCCTCATTGATGTAGGCCACCACTTTGTCGGTGTCGCCGATCTCCGACGACAGCAGCGCCGCCATGTACTCGGCCGGGTAGTGCGCTTTGAGCCACGCCGTCTGGAAGGAGATGATGCTGTAGGCGACCGAGTGGGACTTATTGAACCCGTAGCGCCCGAACGTCTGGATCTGGCCCGCGATGTCTTCCACGAGGTGGCGCGTGTAGCCGCGTTCCACCGCCCGCTCCACGAACCGGTCGAGCTCCTGCTCGATCAACTCCTGGATCTTCTTCCCCACCGCTTTGCGGAGCACGTCGGCTTCGGCCAGGGTGTAGCCCGCCAGCACGTTGGCGATCCGCATTAGCTGTTCCTGGTAGATGATCACCCCGTAGGTCGGCTCCAACACCTCACGCAGGTCTTGGTGGGGATAGCGGACCTCCTCCTCGCCACGTTTGCGGCGGGTGTAGACGTGGTGCATGCCGGAGTCCAGCGGGCCCGGGCGCACCAGCGCGTTGGTGGCCACCAGGTCGTCGAACCGGTCAACGCGCATCTGGTGCAGCATCTCGGTGGCGAGCGGCGACTCGAACTGGAACACGCCTGCGGTGCGTCCGTCGCGTAGCTGCGCGTACGTGTCGGGATCGTCCAGGTCTATGGCGTGGAAGTCTACCTCGACCCCGTGCCGCTCCCGGATCATCTCGAGTGCATCGTGAATGACCGTGAGCGTCTTGAGGCCCAGGAAGTCCATCTTGAGCATGCCGATCTTCTCGAGGGCGATCATGTCGTACTGCGTGATGATCGCTTCCTCGCCGTCGGCGTGGCTGCCGGCGTTGCGCTGTTGTGGCGGCGTGCACACCGGCACGTACTCGTCCAGCGGTCCGGGTGCGATCACGATGCCGGCGGCGTGAACCGATGCGTGCCGGGCGAGCCCTTCGATCCTCTGCGCCAGGTCGGCCAGCCGCTCGATCGTGGCGTCCTCGCGCGCCAGGTGGGTCAGCTCCGGAACCCGCTTCACTGCGTCCGCCACCGAGAGGTGGTAGCCCGGCCCCGAGGGGATCAGCTTCGCTATCCGGTCGGCGTCGGCCGGGCTCACGCGCAGCACGCGGGCGATGTCGCGCACGGCGGCCCTGGCCTTGAGCGTCCCGAACGTGATGATCTGCCCCACGCTGGTGCGGCCGTAGCGCTCCCTCACATACTCGATGACCTCGCCACGGCGCTCGAAGCAGAAGTCCACGTCGATGTCGGGCATCGAGATGCGCTCGGGATTGAGGAACCGCTCGAACAGGAGGTCGAATCGGAGCGGGTCCACGTCGGTGATGCCGAGCGCGTAGGCCACCAGCGATCCGGCCGCAGAGCCGCGACCCGGGCCCACGGGGATGCCGCGGTCGCGCGCGGCCCGGATGAAGTCCTGGACGATCAGGAAGTAGCCGGCATACCCGGTCTTGGTGATGACGCCGAGCTCGTACTGCAGGCGCTCGTCCACGTGGGAGGGCAAGGGATCGCCGTAGCGCGCCGCGGCACCGGTGGTGGCCAGCTCGATCAGCAGGTCGTTGACCGAGCCGTACTCCTTGGGTAGCGGGAACTCGGGGAGAAAATAGCGCTTCTCGAAGTCGAACTCGCACAGCTCGGCAACGCGCACCGTGTTTTCCAATAGGTCGTGCCGGCCGGGGAACAGCTCCGCCATCTCGGCTTCCGACTTGACGTAGCTCTCCTGGCCGTAGAACCGAAACCGGGTGGGGTCGTCCAGGTCCTTCCCGGTGCCGATGGCCAAGAGGCAGTCGTGTGCCTCGTGGTCGGCGCGCTCCAGGTAGTGGGCGTCGTTGGTGGCGACCACCGGGAGCCCCAGCTCGTCGCTCAGCCTGAACATCCCCTGCTGCACCACCTTCTCATCGGGGATGCCGTGGTCCTGCACCTCAAGCCAGAAGCCGTCGGGCCCGAAGACGCGGGCGAACCACTCCGCCGACTTGCGTGCCTCCTCGTAGTTGCCCTGGCGCAGCCAGAGGGAGATCTCGCCGGAGAGGCAGGCAGCCAGGGCCACGAGCCCCTCCGCATGCTGCTCCAGCACCTCCCGGTCGATCCGCGGCCGGCGATAGTAGCCCTCCAGGAACCCGATGGAAGAGAGCCGGATCAGGTTCTTGTAGCCGGTCAGGTTGCGGGCGAGGAGGACCAGATGGGAATACTGCCCCGGTGCCCAGGAGGGCCGCTCCCGCCCGTGACGCGGACCGAATGCCACGTACGCCTCAAAGCCCAGGATCGGTCGGATTCCTGCGGCCTTGGCATGCTCGTAGAACGACCATGCGGCGTGCAGGTTGCCGTGGTCCGTGATCGCGAGGCTGTCCATCCCCAGGTCGGAAACTTTGGCGACCAGATCGGGTATGCGATTGGCGCCGTCCAGCAGCGAGTATTCCGAGTGGGTGTGGAGGTGAACGAAGGCCATGGTGGGAGCTCCAGCCGAGAAGCTTATCCACGCGCTCTCGCGTTGTCAAAACTGCGCGGTGGCGCGTATGTTGCTCTGACCGCGGGGCTTATAGGCACCCCGAAACGTGAGCGGATCCGGGCCTTGCGGGGCGGGATACCGTCTCGGAAGCGACCCGTGAGGAGGGCCTGTTGAAGCTTGGCAACCTGGTGATCATCGGAGTCCTGGCGGCGGCTGCGGCCTGCGGCGGGGACGGTAACGAGCTCCCGGCAGCCGACCGGCTCATCATCGTTACGGAAACCGACGCACAGACGGCGTTCGCCGGCGCCCGACTTGCGCTTCCCCTGGCGGTCTCGGTGACCGATGCTCAGGGGATCACGGTGCCCCGCGCCGAGGTGCAATGGACCGTGACACAGGGAGATGGCGCGACGCTGTCCGATGCGGTCACCGTCTCCGACGGAACCGGCCGGGCGGAGGTAGCGGTCACGCTGGGACCGACGGCCGGCGGCTACGCCGTGCAGGCGCGGCTGGTGGTGAAGCCGGAAGCGGCGGTCTCCTTCTCCATGACCGCCGTACAGCCGCCCCAGCTCACAGGGCTGTCGCCGAGCACGTTCGCGGGCGGCGATACGGTCACGCTCCAGGGCGCCGATCTCGCCGACAGTCTCCTGGTGGAGATCGGCGGGACGCTGGCCCGCGTCCTCTCCGCCGCGAGTGACGGGACTAGCCTCGACGCGGTCGCCCCTGAGTGCCTCGTGCCGGGCCCGGTCACCGTGGCGCTGCTGTATGCCGGCGCCACGCTGGACGAGGTCTCTGGGGACTACCAGGCCTCGGCCGTCCCCCTCCGGCTCGAGGCCGGGGAGTACGCCTCGTTCGCGCCGGCAGCCCTGGACAATTGCGCCGTGTTCCCCGACGCGGGACCAGCCGGCGCGCTCTACCTGCTAGCGCCCCAGTCGGCCGCTTCGGTCGCGGGGTTGCAGGCCGACTACCGCCTGGACGGCAGCGCGGCGCCGGCGGTGCCGGCGGCCCCCCCGGAGCGCGCCGCCGCCGAGGTTCCCCACCACGTGCGGTTCCATGACTTCCTGCGGCAACGCGAGGCTGAGATCGCCCGGCTTCCCAAGCCGGCGCTCGAGCCCCGCTTCCTGGCCCCGGCTGCCGTGGCGGCCGGCATCGTGGTGGGCGATCAGGACGAGTTCCGCGTGTGCGGCGCGCTCCCATGCGCGGTGGAGGACTTCGAGACGGTAACCGCCGTGGCCCGCTACGTGGGCGAGCGCGTCGCGGTGTACGAGGACGTGAACGCGCCCTCCCCGCTGTCGGACCAGGAGTTCCAGGACTTCGGGAGCCTGTTCGACGACGACCTGTACGACATCGCCACCAGCTCCTTCGGTGCCGAGTCGGACGTGGACCAGAACGGGCTGGTGTTCATCCTCATGACGCCGGTCGTCAACCAGCTGACCGACGCGGGTGACTGTGATAGCGGCGTCATCACCGGGTTCTTCTTCGCGACCGACATAGATCCCGCCTTCGCCAACGACAGCCGCTCCAATCAGGCCGAGATCATGTACGCGATGGTGCCCGACCCCAGCGGCACCGTGACGTGCCAGATCACCAAAGACCACGTGGATCGCCTGGTGCCCACCACGTTCTCGCACGAGATGCAGCACATGATCAACTACACCCAGCACGTGCTGGTACGCGGAGGCATCTCGGAGCTCCTGTGGCTCAACGAGGGGCTGTCGCACATCTCCGAGGAGCTGGCCGCGTTCTACTTCGATGCGCTGGGTGACCAGGAGCGCTTCAGCAGCTTCGCGATCGGCAACGTGTTCAACGCGTATCTCTACCTGCAGGCGCCGGGTGACAACTTCGTGCTGTTCGGCGCCGGGACGGGCACCCTGGCGGAGCGCGGCGCGGCGTGGGTGTTCCTGCGGTGGGTGGTGGATCAGTTCGGCGACGCGGTGATCCGCCGCATGGTGGAGACGACCCTGACGGGAGCGAACAACGTCGCGGCCGCCGCGGGCGAGCCGTTCTCACGGCTCCTGTCGGAATGGTTCCTCGCCAACTACGTGTCGGATCTGCCGGGGTTCACTGCGCCGCCGCGGTTGCAGTACACGAGCTGGGCGTTCCGCACGACGTATGGCAGCCTGCACGACCAGGCGCCGGACCGCTTCCCGGACCCATTTCCCTTGGTGCCTCCCCTCTTCGTCGGCGCCACGTTCAGCGCCAGCGGCACGCTGCGCTCCGGCTCGGGGGGCTACTACCTGATCGAGCAGCTCGCCGGTCAGCAGGGGTTCACCGTGGCGTTCGAGGATCCGCTCGGCGGGCCGGTGAGCGAGACCGTGACGCCACGGCTGGAGGTGGTGCGGATTCGCTAAGGGGGGCAGATCCGGCGGCCTCTGGTGGGTGAGCGAGGAGGGGTAACTTAGGGCGTGCGCTGCCACCCCGGGGTTCGATTCGCCATTCGGCTGGTCCTCTGTGGCGCTATGGTCTGCACGCGTCCCGCCGCGGCGCAGACCCAGGATACCGTCTACCTCCTGCAGCTCCCCGTTTCCGTCAGGAGCATCGGCCTGAACAGCGCCGGCGTCGCGATCCTGGGCGATCCGGCAGGCGTGTTCGCCAGCCCCACGGCCCTCGCCATCCTGCGAAATGCCGGCCTCGAGGCCGCCTACCGCTCGGCGCCGGGCGAAGCGTTTGTCCTGAGCGGCGCGCTGGGATGGCGCATTCGCCAGTTCGACGTGGGGTTCGGCGGCCGCCTGTTCGACTTCGGCACGGACCCCGACCGGTACCTCGGTGGTGGTGTACCGGCTGGCACGAACTCACGCGAGGTGCTGGGCACGGCGTCGCTGGTGTACCGCTTCGGGATCCTGGCGCTCGGTGTGACCGGGAAATACACCCGCCGGACGGTAGGTGATGTGTGGACCGGGGGCGTGAGCGGCGACGCGGGCCTCGCATTTGCCTTCTTCGACATCATGGCTATCGCCTTCGCCGTGCAGAACGTCGGCGGCAACTGGCGCGACACCTCGTCGCTGGTGATGCCGCGGCTCACGCGCCTGGGGTTCACCATGAACTACGTGGACCCTCAGGAGTCGTTCCGGCTGCTGAGTACGTTCGAGATGATGTGGCGGGAGGGGGAGTCTGCGCGGGGCGTGATCGGCGCGGAAGCGGGTGCGGTACTCAGGGGGGCGCTGGGCGTTATCGGGCGTGTGGGGTGGAGCGGGCGGCCCGATGTCCTGTCGAGCTCGGAGTTCACATTCGGCGGCACGGTGCAGGTGGGCACGCTCATGCTCGACTACGCCTACCGCCACGAGGACCTCCTGGGTGAGCCGGGGCACTACCTCGGCGCGCGGTTCACCTTTTAGGGTTTCAGGGTGATGCAGCGACGCAAGCTCCTGCTGAGGATCGCCGCCGGCGTGGCCGGCGGGTTGGTGGTGCTCGCGGTCTTGGCCGTGGTGTTCAGCGCCGACGTCCGCTTCGTGTTGCGCGCGGCCTACGAGGAAGCCCGCATCTTGCTGCGGCGGCGCGAGATCGCCGAGCTGCTCCAGGACCAGGAGACGCCCGAGGAGCGGCGCCGGCAGTTCCGGCTCGTGCTCGACGCCCGGCAGTTCGGGGAGGACTCGCTGGGGCTCGCGGCGGGCGACACTTACACGACCTTCTCCGACCTCGGGAAGGACACGCTGCTGCTGGTGCTCACGGCGAGCCCGCGCTATTCGCTGACGCCGTACACATGGCGCTATCCCATCGTGGGGACGATTCCCTACAAGGGGTTCTTCGACCTGGACGCAGCCCGTCGAGCGGCCGAGCGGCTGCAAGGCGAGGGCTACGATATCTATCTCCGGCCGGCCGCCGCCTTCTCCACGCTCGGCTGGTTCAACGACCCGCTGCTGTCAACCGCCTTGAGCCGGGATCCAGTGCTGCTGGCGTCGCTCGTGCTGCACGAGATCGCGCACAACACGGTCTACGTCGCGAATGAGACGCTGTTCAACGAGAGCTTCGCGTTGTTCGTGGGGTATCGCGGCGCGGAGGCATTCTTCCGCAGCCGCGACGACACGGTGCGCGCCCGGCGCGCGGTGGCGATCATGCGCGACCAGCGTCGGCTCGGGGTGTTCTACCGCGAGCTGGCCGACACGCTGGAGCAGCTCTACGGCAGTGATCTTGCCGAGGAGCAGATGGAGCTGCGCCGGCAGGAGATCTTCGAGCGGGCGCGGGAGCGGCTGCGCGGGCCGCTCGCCGAGGAGCTCGAGGCGTACAGCGGTGCGCGGCTAGCGCAGGCTACGCTCAACAACGCCTCGCTGCTGGCGCAGCGCATCTACCGCACGCGGCTCGAGCTGTTCGACCAGGTGCTGGCGGCGCAGGGCGAGGACCTGCAGGCTGCTGTGGCGAGCATGGTAGCGGCGCTGGAAGCCGATCCCGACGCGCCCCCGTTCGAGGTGGTGGAGCGGCTCGCCGAGCCACCGGAGTGACCGCGCGGTATATTTCGACCGACGTATGGGAAGTGCGGGGTGCCGCGCAGCAACATCCTCTCCGAGAGAAGTGAGTCACCATGCCTGATCTGCAATCCTACGTCGCGGCCAACGGCGACCGGATGCTTGAGGAGCTGAACGACCTGCTCCGGATTCCCAGTATCTCCACCTTGCCCGAGCACGCCGGTGATTGCCGGCGCGCGGCCGACTGGATAGCCGAGCACCTGCGGAAGTTCGGCTGCGAGGTAGAGCTGCTCGCCAGCGAGACACACCCGGTGGTGTGGGGCAAGGGACCCAGTGTCCCGGGGAAGCCCGTCGTGCTGGTGTACGGCCACTACAACGTGCAGCCCCCCGAGCCTCTGGAGGAGTGGGAGTCGCCGCCGTTCGAGCCCACGGTTCGAGGGGGGAACCTGTACGCCCGCGGCGCCACCGACGACAAGGGACAGATGTTCGCGATCGCAAAGGCGTTCGAGGCTGTGAGCCGGGGCGGAAAGCCGCCGGTGAACCTGCGGTTCCTCATCGAGGGTCAGGAGGAGATGGGGAGCGGCGTGCTGTTCCGGCTGCTCGATGAGCGTCCCGAGCTGGTCGAGGCCGACGCAGCGCTGGTGGCGGACACGCAGTACTACGCGCCGGGCATCCCGGCCATCGAGGTGGGGCTGCGCGGCATCTGCTACGGCGAGATCACGGTGCGCACCCTCAAGGGCGATCTCCACTCCGGGCTGTACGGCGGGGTCGCGCCCAACGCGCACGAGACCCTGGTGCAGATCCTGGCGAAGCTCAAGACCGAGAAGGGGCGGATCAACATCCCGGGGTTGTACGAGGCCGTGCAGCGCCCCACCAAGGCGGAGCGCGATGCCTGGGCCAAACTCCCCTTCAAGGAGCGCGAGTTCATGCGCGACGAGGTGGGTGCGAAAGCGCTCACCGGCCTCACGCGCTACTCGGTGTTCGAGCGCCTGTGGGGGCTGCCCACATTGGAGATCCACGGCGTCATGGGCGGCTTCACCGGCGTGGGTGCCAAGACGGTGATCCCGGCCGAGGCCACCGCCAAGGTGAGCCTCAGGCTCGTGCCGAACCAGAAGGTGAAGACGGTCGAGCAGCAGCTCATCAAGGCGGTGAAGCGGCTCGCGCCCAAATACGCCGACGTGTCGTTCTCGTTCATCCACGGTGCCGACCCGGTGCTGGTGGACATCGACGCCAAGCCGTTCGAGCTGATCAATCAGGCGTTTGAGGAGGTCGAGGGCCGCGGCATCGTGTTCACCCGCTCGGGCGGCTCGATTCCCGTCGTGCCCGCGCTCGGCAAGAAGGGGGCGCCGGTGCTGCTCGCGGGGCTCGGCCTGCCCGACGACCGGCTGCACGCGCCGAACGAGAAGCTGGGGGTGGATCAGTTCCTGAAGGGCGTCAGGGTGTTCGGGAGGTTCTTCGAGTTAATGGCTGGGTAGCTCGTGAGCCAGTAGGTCGTCGAGTGCGACCATCCGGGCCCGCTGCCCGAATGTCTCCGCGAAGCCCAACACCACGGCGTCGCTCGCGCGCGCCCACAGGTCGCGCGGAGTGCGGCTGCCGAGCTCCCGGGTGATGGTGGTCATCACCACGTCCTGGATGCCGCAGGGGACGATGAGATCGAAATAGGACAGGTCGGTGCTCACGTTGAGCGCGAAGCCGTGCCACGTGACCCACTGCTTCACGTGAATGCCGATGCTCGCGATCTTGCGGCCCTCGGTCCACACCCCGGTATAGCGCTCGTCGCGCTCGGCGCGAACACCAAGGGTCGCGAGGGCCGCGATGAGGCTCGCCTCGATCTGCCGCAGGAACCAGTGCAGATCCTTCTTGTGCTCCGTCAGGTCGTAGATGGGATACCCTACGAGCTGGCCCGGACCGTGAAACGTGACGTCACCGCCGCGCTCGATCTCGTGCACCTCGATGCCGCGCGCGGCGAGCACGTCGGATGCCGTGACCAGGTGCCGGGCATCGGTGGAACGTCCCAGCGTGACGACGGGTGGGTGTTCCAGCAGGATGAGCAGGTCGTGCGCCACGCTCTTTTCGATGCGCGCCTGCGCCAGGCGGCGCTGCAGCTTGAGCGCCTCCTCGTAGCCCATCCTGCCGACTCCCAACACCGCGAGCTCCGAGCTCACGCGCCACCCGCCTTTCGGGCTTTCAGCACTGCGTGAACGTCGAGTGCGACCAGCAGCATGAGGTACACGGCGAGGCCCGCTGCGCCTCCCACCATGTCGGCCGGGACCGCGAGCCCGGCCAGCATCAACGCGGCCAACACCCCCAGGGCGGCGGTGAGGCCGCGACGGAAGTAGTCCGCGATGGGCCGCGACAGCACCCACGCTACGGCCACCGCCGCCACGATGCCCACGAAGAGGCTGATCGGGATGAGGGCCTCGGCGGAGCCCGCCGTGCGGAACGCGATCAAGCCCGCCGCAATGAGCGCGGCACCGGTGCTCGCACCGGCGCCAATGCTGGCCAGGGCCGTTCCGACGGGGTCGCTGGTGGCGTGGGTCACGTGTGTATCACGCGCCCCAATGAGTCGAGCGCCGCCTCGGCGACCGCCTCCGACAGTGTCGGATGCGCGTGCACCGCGAGATCCACCTCTTCGACGGTGTACTCGTTCTCGCGTGCCACCGCCAACTCGTGGATCATCTCGCTGGCGTGCGATGCCACGATGTGGGCGCCGAGGATCTCCCCGTAGCGCTTGTCGCGCAGGATCTTTACGAAGCCGTCGGTCTCCAGGGCGGCGCGGGCGCGGCCGTTGGCCATCATGGGGAACTTGCCGACTACGTAGTCGAGCTGCTGCTCCTTGCACTGTTCCTCGGTGAGCCCGATGCTCGCCACCTCCGGGTGGCAGTAGGTGACGCTGGGGATGTTGTCGTAGCGGATCGGGTGGGGCCGCTTGCCGGCGACGTGCTCGGCGACGAACACGCCCTCCCGACTCCCCTTGTGGGCCAGCATCGGGGGACCGGCGATGTCGCCGATGGCGTACACGCCGTCGGCCGAGGTCTGGAGCTGCTCGTCCACGGCGATGAAGCCCTGCTCGTTGAGCTTCACCCCGGCGGCCTCGAGGCCGATGTCTTCCGTGTTGAGTGCCCGCCCCGCGGCCATCAGGACCTTCTCGGCCTCGACCTGCTGCTCCTTGCCGTCCGCTCCCACGTCGAGGGTCACCTTGTTCTTCCCGACCTTGGCGCCCTTCACGGTAGCGGCCGTCAACATCTTGATCTTCCGCTTCTTGAAGCTGCGTGCCAGCACTGCCGCCGACTCAGCGTCCTCCAGCGGGAGGATCTGCGGCAGCATCTCGATGAGGGTGACCTCGGTGCCGAAGGCGTTGAAGATGTCGGCGAACTCGCACCCGACCGCGCCCGCGCCCACGATGGCGATCGAGCCCGGAGCGGCCTGTAGGAACAGCGCGTCGTCGGTGGAGATCACCGTCGTCTTATCGAGCTCGAGCCCGATCTGCGGGATCCCCTTGACCCGCGTTCCGGTGGCGACGACCACCGCCTTGGACGCGGTGTAGGTGTCCTTGCCGACCTTGACCTTCCTGCCCTTCGCTAGGGTGCCGCTCCCGCTGATCACGGTTACCTTGTGCTTCTTCATCAGGAACTCGACGCCCTTCGAGTTCTGCTCGCTCACCTTGCGGGAGTGCTTGATGGCGGCCCCGAAGTCGAGCGACACGTCCCCGGCGTTGATGCCGAGTGTCTTGGCGTCGTGCTTGACGAGATTGGCCACGTAGGCGCTGTGCAGCAGCGCCTTGCTGGGGATGCACCCGACGTTCACGCACACCCCGCCCAGCTTCTCCCGCTCCACGACGGCGGTGTTGAGCCCGAGCTGCGCAGCGCGAATGGCGGACACGTAGCCGGCGGGTCCCCCGCCGAGGATGATCAGGTCGAAAGTCTTGTTAGCCACGGTGGTGTCCTGTGGTCAATGTGTTCCTTGCTCGGCCGGGAGCCCTAGCTTCGCGAACTGCCGGCGCGGCTCATCGCTCGGCCGCAATCCCACCCTCGCTCACAGCCGGGCTGCGTAAGCCTACCCCCGTCCAACCGTTCCCAGTTCCCCGCCGTCAATACACGATCGCCAACGGATTCTCCAGCATGCGCCGCACCGTCTGGAGGAACTTCGCTCCCGTGGCGCCGTCGATCACCCGGTGGTCGCAGCTCATCGTGAGGCGCATGCGCTGCTGCACCAACAGCTCGCCGTCTTGCACCACTGGTTTTTCGGTGATGCTGCCCACCGCCAGGAGCCCCGCCTCCGGCGGGTTGATCACGCCGGTGAACTGGTCGATGTCGAACATGCCGAGGTTCGACACCGAGAAGGTCCCACCCGTGTACTCCTCGGGGGTGAGCTTGCGCTCGCGGGCGCGCTGGGCCAGCTCGCGCGACTCCACGGCGATCTCCCGCAGCGACTTGAGGTGCGCGTTGCGGATCACTGGTGTGATCAATCCCTCGTCTATGGCCACGGCCATGGAGAGATGCACCTCGTTGAAGTAGCGGATCTTCCCGTCCCCCAGCCACCACGCGTTGCACTCCCGGTGCTCGCGCAGTGCCGCGGCCACGACCTTGAGAATGATGTCGTTGAATGAGATGCGGGGGCCGGCATCGAGGGCGTTGAGCGCCTCCCGCGCCTCCGCCGCCTGCTCCATGTCCACCTCAGTCGTGAGGAAGAAGTGGGGAACGGGCCCGATGGACTCTACGAGGCGGCGCGCGATCGTCTTGCGCATCTGGCCGAGCTCTACGTCCTCGTAGCCACCAGCGGGCAGCGGCGCGGCGGCCGCCGCGCCCCGGGCAGGGGTGCCCTCGACATCGCGCTTGATGATGCGGCCGCCGGGGCCGGACCCCGGAATCCCGCCCAGGTCGACTCCCCGCTCGCGGGCCATGCGCCGCGCCAGGGGCGAAGCCTTGACGCGCCCGCCCGCTGGGGTAGCGGCAGCCGCGGCAGCGGGCATGGGGGCCGCCGGCGGAGCGGCCGCGACCGGAGCCGCTCCCGGCGCCGCCTTCTCACCCTCGCCCGCAGCGGCGATCAGCGCGGCAACATCCTCCTCCGGCTCGGCGATCACGGCCACGATCCTGCCGACTTCGACCGTCGCGCCCTCGTCGGCGAGGATCTTGCGCAGCACACCGGCGCCGCGAGCCTGGAGCTCCATGACCGCCTTGTCGGTCTCCACCTCGGCGAGCACGTCACCGTCGGTGACCCGGTCACCCTCCTGCTTGTGCCAGGAAAGCAGCTTGCCCTCCTCCATGGTGGGGGAGAGCGCTTCCATGAAGACTTTAGTCGCCATCGAGGTACATGACCCTCCGCACGGCCTCGATCACGTTCTCGGGCCGCGGCTTGGCCAAGCGTTCCAGGTACTTGTTGTAGGGCATGGGTACGTCGGCGCCGGTCACGCGCAGCACCGGCGCGTCGAGCTGGTCGAATGCCGCCCGCTGGATCTCGTCCACCACCTGGGCGCCGACCCCGCAGAAGGGCCAGCCCTCTTCGACGATCACGCACCGGTTGGTCTTCTGCACGCTGTGCACCACGGCTGCGACGTCCAGCGGCCGGATGGTGCGCAGGTCGAGGACCTCGGCCGATACCTCGTGCTCGCCCGCGAGCTGCTCCGCCGCCCGCTGCGCCACCGCCACGGTCTTCGAGTGGCAGATGAGCGTGACGTCGGAGCCCTCGCGCTTCAGGTCGGCCTCTCCCAGGGGGATGGTGTACTCCTCTTCGGGGACTTCGCCCTTCGCGTTGTACAGCATCTCCCCCTCGAGGAACACCACCGGGTTGTCGTCGCGAATCGCGGACTTGAGCAGCCCCTTGGCGTCGTAGGGGGTCGCGGGCGCCACCACCTTGAGTCCGGGGATGTGCGCGTACCACGACTCGAATGCCTGGGAGTGCTGTGCGGCGAGCTGCAGGGCGGCTCCCCCCGGCCCCCGGAACACGATGGGAATCGGCACCTGGCCGCCCGACATGTACAGCATCTTGGCCGCGGAGTTCACCACCTGGTCAATGGCCAGCAAGGCGAAGTTCCAGGTCATGAACTCGATCACGGGCCTGAGGCCTACCATGGCCGCGCCTACGCCGACCCCGGCGAACCCGTTCTCCGCGATGGGGGTGTCCACCACGCGCCGCTCGCCGAACTGCTCCAGCAACTCCCGGCTCACCTTGTACGCGCCCTGATAGACGCCGACCTCCTCGCCCATGAGGAAGACGTTGGGGTCCCGCTCCATCTCCTCGCGCAGCGCCTGATTCAGCGCGTCGCGATAGGTGATCGTCGCCATCTCACTCCGCGTACACGTCGGCGTACAGATCGTCCGGCGTGGGGTCGGGGCTCTCGTCGGCGAAGGTCACGGCGTCCTCCACCTCCTCGCGGATCTCCCCGTCCATCAGTTTGAACTCGTCCTCGTCCAGCAGCCCGTCGTCCAGGAGGCGTCCCTTGAGCCGCTCGATGGGGTCCTTCCGCTTCTGCTGCTCCAGCTCTTCTTTGGTGCGGTAGTGCCCGTGGATCGGGTCGGCCATCGAGTGGCCCATGTAGCGGTACGTCCGTGCCTCGATGAGCGTCGGCGCCTGCTCCTCGCGCGCCCGGTCTACGGCCCGCTTCGTGGTCTCGTACACGGCCAGCACGTCCATCCCGTCCGCGATCTCCTCGGCCATGTCGTAGGAACAGGCGCGGCGGTACACGTCCCACACCGCGGCGGCCCGCTCCAGCGCGGTGCCCATGCCGTAACGGTTGTTCTCGCACACGAACACCACCGGGAGCTCCCACAGCGCCGCCATGTTGAGGGTCTCGTGGAACGCTCCGATGTTAACCGCCGCCTCGCCGAAGAAGCAGATGGTGACTTGATCGGTCCCCCGGTACTTGGCGGCGAACGCGGCACCGGCGGCCAGCGGGAGATGCGCGCCGACGATGCCGTGCCCGCCCAGGAAGTTCCGCTCCAGGTCGAACAGGTGCATCGAGCCGCCCTTCCCCTTGGAGCATCCGGTGCTCTTGCCGAACAGCTCCGCCATCACCGAGCGAGAGGTGGTGCCGCGCAGCAGGATGTGGGCGTGCTCCCGGTAGCTCGCGACCACGTAGTCGTCGTCGCGTACCGCGGCGAGCGCGCCCACGGCGACGGCCTCCTGTCCGATGTAGAGGTGGCAGAACCCGCCGATCTTTCCCTGCGCGTAGGCCTCTCCCGCCTTCTCCTCGAAGCGTCGCGCGAGCAGCATCTGGCGCAGCAGGTGCCGGTAGAACTCGGCACGGTCCGCGTCGAGCGGTGCTGCGGCGTAGGGTTGGGTCACTGAGAGGCTCTCCCGCCAGCGGGTGTCACACCGCGGCGCGCTGGACCTGCTCCCAGGCGTGGTATGAGGAGCGCACCAGCGGGCCGGCCTCTACGTGTCGGTAACCCAGCTGCCGCCCGATCTCGCGCAGCTCGGCGAACTCCTCCGGGGTGTAGAAGCGTGCCACGGGGAGGTGGCCACCGGAGGGACGCAGGTACTGGCCGAGTGTGAGGATGTCCACGTCCTGTTTGCGCAGGTCCCGCATCGCCTGGAGGAGCTCGTCCCACTCCTCGCCCAGGCCGCACATGATGCCCGACTTGGTGACCATCGCGGGATCCATCTGCTTGGCGCGCCGCAGCAGCCGCAGTGCCCGGTCGTAGCGTCCGCCGGGGCGCGCTATGCGGTACAGCCGCGCGATGGTCTCGAGGTTGTGGTTCAGGATGTCCGGCTTGGCGTTCACCACGATCTGGAGCGCCGCGTCGGAGCCCTTGAAGTCGGGGATCAGAAGCTCCACCGAGGTGCGGGGCAACCGCCGGCGGATCTCGCTCACGCACCCCGCGAACGCCTCGGCCCCACCGTTGGGCAGGTCGTCCCGGTCCACGCTCGTGATGACCACGTGCTCGAGCCCCATGGCCGCCACGGCCTCGGCCAGCCTCACCGGCTCATCCGGGTCGTACGGATCGGGCGTGCCGTGGGCGACGGCGCAGTACGCACAGTTCCGCGTGCAGATGTCGCCCAGGATCATGAAGGTCGCGGCTCTGTGCTCCCAGCACTCGCCGATGTTGGGGCAGTGGGCCTCCTCGCACACCGTGTTGAGCTTGAGCTCGCGCATCAGGTGCTTGATGCTCACGTAGTTCTGCCCGCCGGGAGCCTTCACCTTGAGCCAAGGGGGCTTTCGCGCGGACGCCGGCTCACCGGCCGGTCGGTTGCGGGTAGTTAGCTGGACAAGCTCCATAGGCGGCGAAACATAGCGAGGCCGTGTGGGGGATACCAGCGGCTTTCAACCGTCTAGTTGAACGCCCGGCGGGAGTGGGGCGTTCCGGCGGGTCAGTGCGTGTCGAAGCGGTCGACTGCCATCGGGGTGATGTCGTACTCGACCTCTTCCCCGACATAGAGCTGGGCCAGGATCTCCCCGGTCATGCCGGCCAGCAGGATGCCGTTGCGCCCGTGGCCGGTGGCGTACCACAGGTTGGGCACCTCCGGGTCGGGTCCCAGGATGGGATGCCGGTCCGGGGTGACGGGTCGGAGCCCTGCCCATGTGCGCTTCACCCGCTTGCCGGCCAGGGCAGGGAAGATCCGGCGCATGTAGCGGTAGACCAGGCGCAGGCCCTCCTCGGTGGTACCCGTGGCGAAACCCGCCTGCTCCATGGTGGAGCCGGCCACCGCCTCGCCGCCTCGCTCTAGCACGTACCCGCCGCCCCCGTAGACGATGGCGGAGGGCTCGCCCGCGGGCCACTCGAGGGCCGCCATCTGGCCTCGGATCGGCTCCACCGGGAGCGAGCGGGGGAGCCCCTCGATCCGGCCCGACCAGCAGCCCGTGGCCAGCACGACGGCCCCGGCCGAGTGGGTGCCGTCGGCGGTGCGGACGCCCCGCGCCCGGCCGCTCTCGATGCGGATCTCCTCCACCAGCTCCCCCCTTACGACGCGCGCGCCCTTGAGCTCGGCGCCCTTCACGAACGCCTCGCGCAGGGCCAGGGGTGCGAGCCCGCCATCTTCCGGCGCCAGGGCCGCCCCGAGCGCCTCGGGGCCGGCACCGGGGACCCGCTCGTGCACCTCCTCCGCGGAGAGCCACTCGGTCGCGAAACCGCTCTGACGCTGCCACGCGATAGTGCCCTTGATGCGGCTCGCCTCCTCCTCGGTGAAGGCGAGCTGCACGATGCCGTCGGTCCTGAGCTGGATGTCGATCCCGGTCTCCTCCTCCAGCTCCTGCGCCAGCTCGGAGTAGAGATCGCGGGACCGGACGCAGAGGGCGAGGAGCGGGTCCTCGGCCTGCGCCTCGGCGAACGGGGCCAGCATGCCCGCGGCCGCCGGCGTGGCGGAGCCCGGCCGGTCCCCGGCCTCGATCACCGTGACGCCGACGTCCCGGCGGGCGAGGGCACGGGCACAGGCGGCGCCGATCACGCCGCCGCCGACGATGACGACGTCAGGATACGGCATCGCTGTTCCGGGGCGAAACCTGTGGACCCATGGGTTCGTAAGGTACGGTGGACGCAATCACCCGTGGAGGCAAGTCATGGTACGCGCGCTCGTCGGCTACTCCGTGCTGGCAGTCGTCGGGATCATCGCGCTCAAGCTGCTGTTCGGGCTCCTGAGCATCGCCTGGAGCCTGCTCTGGGCCGTCCTTTGGCTCGCAGCGCTCGGGTTCGTGTTCTACCTGATCCTCAAAATTATCAGCCCGAAGACGGCCCGCCGAGTGAAGGATACGATTCGCGGCGAATCGAAGTGAGCGGATCACCGATCCAGCTTTGCGATACGGGAACGGGGCCCCTCGGGGCCCCGTTCGCATTGCGGCGCTGCGGCCGTCACGGTTCGCGCTCGGCCAGCTCCGTGGGCGGGGCATCCGCGATCTCCCGGAGCCTGAGGGTGATGGTCGCTATCGAAGCGAACTTCACCTTGAGCTGCACCATTATGCGCCGCTCGTCGTCGGTGAGCCACATCCGAGGCTCCTTCGCCTCGGCCAGGATGCCGCGGCCCTGGATGGTGGGCTTCACCAGGATGGTGGGGAACCGGCCCGCCGGCAGGTCCAGGGTGTCCCGCCCCAGCACCTCCAGCACGACCGGGTTGCGGTCCGGTCGGAAGTAGTTGTTGTACTCGTAACGCTCGCCCACCTCCAGCTCGACGGTCCGCACGAAGTAGAAGAACGCCGCGTCGTCCAGCGGGTTCTCCGAAGTGGGGAGGATGCTGTCCTTGCCGGCCTCGACGTAGAACCCTGAGTCGGGGTAGATCTCGTAGGCCGTGTACCGCTCCGAGCTCCCCTCGTGGAAGTCCTGGATGAAGCGGCGTGAGGCGAAGTCCTCCAACCCGAACCAGGAGTCCATCCGGTCGTTGAGGCGGTAGAAGAACGACCCACCCTCCAGCACGAAGACCACGTGCAGCGACGGCTCGCCCCGGATGGTGTCGATCCCCGCCACGTGCATCGTGCCGCTTCCGAGGTTGAGCAGCCCGAACCTGGCGTCGTACAGCAGGGTCTCTCCGACCGGGAATCGTTCCATGCCGGCGACGGCCGTGTCGGCCGGTGCCGCGGCAGTGTCCGCGGGCACCTGGCCGGACAGCGCGCTGGTGGCCAGGACGAGGATGATCGTGGTGATGAGGGATGCCAGTCGCATATCGCTTCAGCCGCGTTGGATCGTTGTCGTGGGCGCCGGGATGCTGAGCCGCCGGCCGGCGCGGAAGTAGCTCAGGGCCTGGGCGAGCGTGCCCGCCCGGCGCCGATCGCGTACCGGCGGTACCGGTTCATCGAGTGTCACCGCCGCGATCTGGCGGGCACGCGCGGCGGTGCGGGCTACCAGCTCGGCGTGCACGCAGGGTCCGTCGGTTTCGAGGAAACGCTCGGGCCGCTCCCGGAGGCAACCTCTAAGAGTAATCAGGCGGATGGCGCTCACCCCAGAAGTGAGATCGCGCAGCCCGGGCAGGGAGAGGCCGGGCCTGAGGAGCCAGGGGGCGCAGCGGCGCACCACCCGCGTTCCCAGGGGCTCCTCGCTGGGCTGGACCTCACCCACCACCACGTCCGCCCCGGACTCGAAGCGCTTGAGCAGCTCGGGGAGCACGGCTGGAGTGACCGAGAAGTCGGCGGGCAGCGTGACCAGGCAGTCGCGCTTGGGGCGATCGCTCCGCTCGAGCACGTCTCGCACCAGTCCTTCGAGGCTCGCCGCGTAGCCTACGCCCTCGCGGTGCCGCGTGAGCGTCATGGGCAGCGTGCCCTGGTAGGCTTCCAGCAGCTCCGCGGTCCCGTCGGTCGACGCGTCGTCTGCCACCAGGATGTGGTATTCCCGCGGGAGCTCCTGGAAGACCTTGCGGATCTTCCACAGAAGCAGCCCCACCGTGGAGGCGTGATTCCGCGCGGCGACGCAGACGTAGATCATCTGTTCCGGCTCCTCGGTTCCCTACCGGACAATACTCGCGCCCGGCCCAGAAGTTCGGGCTAGCAATCTAGCGAGGGAATGAAGGGAGAGAAGGTGGCGTGCCGCCGGCTACCCGTGTGCGGCCGTGGCCAGCGCCTGGCGCAGCTCGGCGAGGGTGAAGGGCTTCCGCAGATGCGGTCGGCCGGTGCGCTCCAGAAACGTCAGGGTGTCTCCGCCCACCGTGTCGCCGGTGGCAAACACCACCCGCTCGGCGATCTCGGGGTGGTCGCGCCGGAGCTCCTCGAACAGCTCCCGCCCGCCGGGCTCGGGCATCCTGAGGTCGGTGATGATGACGTCGAACGGCTGGGAGGTGGCTTGCGTCAGACCCTCGGCGCCGTCGGATGCAACCTGCACCGTGTGGCCCCAGGCCTCGAGGGTGGCACGCATGTAGTGGAGGATGTGGGGCTCGTCGTCCACCACGAGAACGCGGAGCTCTCCGGTCTGGGGGAGGGTCGTCTCCTGCGCGGCCTGGGCCGGTGCACCGGCCGGAAGCTCGACGCGGAAGGCGGCGCCTCCCCCGGCGCGGGGCGCGTAGGTAATCCGGCCGCCGTGCTCCCGGATGATGCCCTGGCAGATCGAGAGGCCGAGCCCGGTGCCCGCACCCTCGGCCTTCGTGGTGAAGAAGGGCTCGAAGATGTGGTCCGCAATCTCGTCGGGAACGCCGGGTCCGTCGTCCTCCACCGTGACGGCCACCCCGTCCAGCCATTTGGTGGCGTGGATGGTCACCTGCTCCCCGACGCCCGAGGCCTTCATGATCTGGGCAGCGTTGTGGACCAGGTTCACGAAGACCTGCTGGATCTGATTGGCGTCCGCATCGACCTCGGGGAGGTCGGGATCCACGGTGAGCGCCGCCTCGACCTTGGACGCCATCAGCTGGTTACGAAGCAGCGCGAGCGTGGCCTCCAGTATGGGTCCGATCGGCTCCGCGCGCCGCTGTCCCTCCTGCTTGCGGGCGAAGTTGAGCAGGTTGCGCACGATGGCGGCCGCCCGCTCCGCCTCCTGCCGGATAGCCTGCAACGGGTGGCGCATGCTCTCCGGTGGGTCTCCCTCTTCCACCAGGTAGTCCGCGAAGCCCACGACCGACGCCAGCGGGTTGTTGAGGTCGTGGGCCACCCCGGCGATGAGCTGGCCGATGGCGGACATCTTCTCCGATTGGATCAGCTGTTCCTGGAGGCGGCGCTTGTCGGTCTGGTCCTCGAACACCAAGACCGCCGCGCCCTCCGGCTCGCCCAGGGCGAGGGCCGACACCGTGAAGACTCGCGAGCCCGATTTTAGCTCGTGCTGGCTGTGGTTGCCCGCCGCGGCGAGGGCGCGGGCGACGGGTTCGGCCCATTCCTGCGGCAGCACCGAGATCCAAGGGCGCCCGGCCACCGCCGTGACCGGGATATGCGCGATCACGCTGAAGGCGCGGTTCGCACGGCGGATGGTGCCGTCCGGGTCCACCACGCAAAACGCCTGCCCGATGGCGTCCACGGTCTGTTCCCACTCACCCTTGCCCCCCGAGAGCAGCTTGACGAGGCGCGCGTTCTCCAGGGCCATGCCGAACTGCGCATTCGCCGCGCATAGGAAGTCGGCGTGCTCCTCCTGGAAGTGCCCGGGTGTGTCGGCGACGGCCGAGACGACACCGATGGTGCGACCCACCGCCGTGATCGGCGCGCCCACCCAGGAGCGCAGCGAATAATCCACGGAGACGCCGAGCGCCTCGAGGGCACGTCGCGTCACATGTGGCAGCACTCGCTGGCCCTCGCTGCTGATGAGGCGCACGAGGGGATCATCGGGCCGGGGGTTTGCATATTGGTAGTTGTGAGCCACCCGCGACGTCTGGCTGTCGGGATCGGTGAGGACGATGAGGAGCCCGTCCGGTCGCAGGGTCGTCCGCAGCGTACGGGCGAGCAACTCCACGACGGACGCCGGCTCGTGCGTTCCGGCGAGGTGCTGGCCGAGCGCCGTGAGCGCCTTGAGGGATTGGGAACCCGCGATCGGCGCCGTGGCGCTACCAGATAGAGGGGGTTGCGACATGATCCTCGCAAACGTGCGGGAGCGGTTCACCGCGACCGACGTAGAACTGGTGATTCGGCTGCTGGCGCGCGGTGACGCTGCGCACAGGCGGGAGCTCGCACGGGTGGCGCAGGAGTTGGGCATCGATGCGCTCCTCGATGCGCCCGACCTGCCGGATTTGCTGCGCGGTACACCGCGGCTGGAGCAGCCGTCGCCGGCCCTGTTCGTCTATGTCGTGCTGCGGCACGCCCTGCGGGGAGTGGGGATCGACAGCGTGCGGCTGAGCGACTACCTCGGCGCCCTCGTGTTGGAATTCGGCCTGCGCGACCGGGCCTATCGGATCAGCGCTACGGACGACGAGGTGTATCGCTACCTCGTCGACGTAGTGGCTCACGCCGCGTCCGCCTCGGGACGTCGCGGGTTTCTGTTGCGGGCGCACCTTGGCAACCTCAGTCTGTGGCTCGCCGGGCTCTACCCCGACCACATCACGGCCCGGGAGGAGCGCCGCGGCGGGCCGGGCCTGCGGTACTATGACCGCCTGGGAGCGCACGGCTTCCGACTCGCGTCGGACCACCGCCTCGCGCGCCAACTCGACATGGCCGACATTTACGAGGAAGCGGCCGTCTCGTTCCGGCACATCCGCATCGCCCTGAACCGTCTTTCCGACCGCATGCTGTTCCCCCGGGTGTCCACCCCGGGGCGGTTGCTGCGGCAGGTGGCGGACGAGTTCGGGTGGTAGGGCGGTAGCGCCGGTACCAGCGTTACCGTTGCTCCCCCCCTGCCACCGTATCCACCGCCGCGAACAGCGGGCAGCGCGGGCTGCTCACCCCGCTCCAGGTGACGCGGGCCCCGTACAGCGGGATGGTGTAGTTCCCGCTCACCACCCCCCCGAGTAGGGGCGCGCTCATGGGTGGCTCGGTCTCGTAGATCAGCACACCCTTGAAGGTGTCGAGGGAGTCCTCCACGAGGACCAGTCCCCACCCCGGGAGCGTGGGAAAGCCAGGCCCCTCGTAGCCCACCATGGCGCCGTCGGGGCCGTAGGCGACGAGGGCGGGGGTGGTGCCGTACCCCACCACTCTGGCCGGCACCGTTCCCTGGAGCTCAGCGGGGACGGAATCCATGAACCGTCCGCCGCTGCGGAGCTGCTCGAGAACCATGGTGGCGCCTGCCATGGCGGCGAAGCCGCAGGAGGGGGAATCCTCGGGGTTTTCCGGGGTACACGCGAGCGCGAGTGCCGGGAGCAGCGCGAGTGTCGTGATGCGTCTCATGAGGCTAATCTTACGCGGTGCGGAACCCGGTGACCACCCGGGAGAGGCTGCGGGCCGAGCCCACTGCCCGTCGCTTGACCGCCCCAGAACCGGGCTCTATCGTTTTTCGAGGGTACTCGATTTCTCACGCACGGAGGAGTGGAGTATGCCAACGTACGAGTATCGCTGCGACAAATGCCGCAAGCGATTCACTCGCGTTGAGTCGATGGCGCAACACGAGAGCGCGCGTCCCACCTGTCCCAATTGCAAGTCGACGAAGGTCGCGCAGGTCTACTCTTCTTTCTTCGCGAAGACCGGCAAGAAGAGCTAGTGTTCGAACGCCTACGCGCAGCGATCAACGCCGCCCTGGAAGCGGCAACGCCCGCGTCCGATCCGCGGGCCGTCGTTTCGAAGATGCGTGAGGCGGTGATCGAAGCGCGGACTTCCATCGAAGCGATGCGCGAGGGTGCGTCCGAGACGGAGCAACGGCTCGCCCACGAGCGCCAGCTGCTCACCGACGCAGAGCGCCGCGGGCGGCTAGCCGCCGGTATCCAGGACCGGGAGACGGTGGAGGTGGCGCAGCAATTCGCGGAGAAGCATCGAGAGCGGGTCGAGGTGCTGGAGCAGAAGCTCAAGGTGCAGCGCGACGAGTTGGCGCTCGCCGAGCGCGAGTACGGCGACATGAAGGCCCAGCTGCTGGAGTACGAGCGCAGCCGGCCGGCGACGGAGGCCGCCCGCTCGGTCGAGTCGGCCTGGCGCGATCTGGAGGCGGCGGGGATGTCGCGGCCCGAGACCGATGTCGAGGGCGAGCGGCTGCGCCGCGAGATGGACCGGGCGGCCCGCGAGGCGAAGGCCGACGAGCAACTAGAAGAGCTCAAAAAGCGAATGGGGAAAGGCTAGGGGCCCAGTGGAGATCAAAGCGGGTCGGATGGTCTATCTCGGCTACGGGAAGTACTGGCGGTCGGATGCGATCGTGGGCCTCAGGCCCATCGAAGGCGACAACCGAGGGCCGGGTCACCGCACCGAGGTGTACACGGCGACGCTCGATGAGCCCCTCGTTGCCTCGCGCAGCGAGCGGGCCATCCTGCGCGACATGGCGGTGGCCGGTGTGGAGGAGTTCCGGATGCAGGAGGCCCGGGAGGTCATGGGCGACCTGTTGGACGCGCTGGAGGACATGCCGGACGTGCTACGCCGGATGCTGACCACGGAGGCGCAGTTCGACGTGAGCGCGTGGCTGCGGCGGCTGAAGGCCCTCACCCGGGTGGAGAGCGAGGGACACGAAGGGCAACCGGAGCTATTCGAGTAGGAGACCCTCGCTAGCTCTCTGCTCCCTGCTCCCCGCTGCCCGCTCTCTCCTCAGCGAAGAACGGCGTCCACTTCTCTTCGGGTGACGGCCTCGTCACCAGGCTCACCAGCACCAGCAGTCCGATCGACAACAGCACGCCTGGGATCACGATGTACTCGCTGGAGGCGAAGTCGAACTCGGTGCCGGCGATCGTCATCGTGAAGCCCACGCCGAGGCGGCTCAACACGCCGATGCTCACGATGGTGCCCATGCCGCCGGCGATGCACGCCACGCCGCCCTGCGGCGTAACCCGCTTCCACAGGAACGCCGCCAGCAGCGCCGGGGTGAGACTGGCCCCGACCAGGGAGTACGCGTAGAGGGCCATCGACAGTACCGTCTGGAACTGCGTGAGCAGGAACAGCCCGAGAATTCCGAATGCCACGATGGACGCGCGCTGCAGAGTGAGTTTCTGCTTCTCGGTTGCCTGCGGGTTGACGAACCGCTCGTAGATGTCGCGGCTGGCGTTGGTGGACGGGACGAGCAGGAACGTGTTTCCCGTGGAGAGCACGATGGCCACTCCCGCCGCCAGCAGGATCGCGCCGCCCAGCAGCGGCAGCCCGTGGCGCGCGATGTACAGGATGATCGTCTCGGATGCCGCGCGCCCCACGATGGACGTCTGCTCCATGAGGTCGGGGTAGGCGGCACGGCCCACGATGGCGACCAAAGCCAGAGCGGTCTCGATGACCACGACTCCCACCACCATCCCGATGACGGCCCTGCGGGCGGCGTTGGCGTCTTTGGCCGAGAAGAACTTCTGGTACATCCCGCTCTCGCCCAGGAGCAGCAGGAAGGTCGGCAGCGACACGCCCATAACCCACAGCAGGTTGTGCCCGCCCAGGGGGTGGGTGAAGCCCTCCGGTAACCGCGCCAGTACCTCCCCCAAGCCCCCTACCTGGAACACCATGTAGGGCAGGGTGAACAGGATGCCCAGCGTGATGATGATGCCGTTGAAGATGTCGACGGTCACGATGGAGACCATGCCCGCCAGCATCGTGAAGAGGATGATTGCGGCAGCCGTGATGTACATCCCGGTCGTGGGGCTGATCGCTCCGTCGCTCACGATCGAGAGGATCCAGCCGCCCCCGCGAAACTGGTACGCTGCGATCGTCACGTAAGCGAGGATGATGGCCAAGGTGCCCAGCAGCCGGGCCGCGGCGTTGTACCGCTTCTCCAGCAGGTCCGGGACGGTGTACTCCGCGATGTGCCGCACGCGGCCCGCGATGAAGTAGGCCACGATCAGGCCCACCCATGCGCCGAACGAGAACCACAGCTCCGCGATGCCCGTGCGGTAGGCGAGCCCCGCGCCACCGAACAGGGAGCCCGATCCGATCCAGGTGCAGACCAGGGTGCCCACCAGTAGAAGGACCGGAACAGAGCGGCCCGCCACCATGAAGTCCTCGTGGCTTTTCACCCGCCGCGAGCGCCACAGGCTGATGCCGACGAGGATCAGGGGGTAGACGAGGACGACGACCAGCAGAAAGGTCATGCGGTTCCTCCCGCGGGTGATGCGGCAAGGGTGGTACCGTCAACGGCCGGCAAAGTGGCGGTAAGATGCCCAGGTGTCACGCGGGCCGCAACGGCTCCTCGGCGTAGTGGCAGGCCGCCCAGCGGCCTGTCTCTACCTTACGCCACGCTGGACTCTCAGCGCTGCACCGCTGGTCCTTCCTGGGGTGGGGGCAACGCGGGTGGAATGGGCACCCGGTGGGCGGCTCGCGCGTGCTGGGTGCTTCACCCGCGAGCGCCAGCGGCGGGCGTGGCTCGGCGGGGTCGGGCGCCGGCACGGCCGAGAGGAGCGACGCGGTGTACGGGTGCAACGGCTGTGCGTACAGTGCGTCGGCCGGTGCGAGCTCCGCCAGCTTGCCCAGGTACATGACCGCGACACGGTCGGCGAGGTGGCGCACCACCGCCAGGTCATGCGCGATGAACAGGTAGGTCAGGCCGTGCCGGTCGCGGAGGTCGGCCAGCAGGTTGAGGACCTGTGCCTGGACCGATACGTCGAGCGCAGAGACCGGCTCGTCCAGGACGACGAACTCCGGCCCCACCGATAGTGCCCGCGCGATCCCCACGCGCTGTCGCTGCCCGCCCGAGAGCTCGTGCGGGAAGGAGGAGACGTAGCCGGGATCGAGACCGACCTCGTTGAACAGGGCCGCGACCCGTGCGTCGGCCGCGGCGCCGCGCGCCAGCCCGTGCACCGTGATCGGCTCGCGGACCGCCGCTCCGACGGTCATGCGCGGGTTGAGGGAGCCGTACGGGTCCTGGAACACGATCTGCATCTGCCGGCGTAGCATGCGCAGCGCGCGTGGGTCGAGGTGGAACACGTCCGCGCCGTCGAACCGAACCCTGCCGGTGGTGGGCGTGAGCAGGCGGAGGATGGTCCGCCCCAGGGTCGTCTTCCCGCTGCCGCTCTCTCCCACGAGACCAAGCGTCTCGCCGCGTGCGACGGTGAAGCTCACGCCGTCCACCGCGCGCACGGTGTGCCGCGGCGTGAGGAGGCCACCGCCCGAACGAAACTCGACGACGAGGTGCTCGACCTCGACCAGGGGAGCGCCGGGCTTCACACCTTCCTCCGAACCGGCTCGTCCACGAGCCAGCACCGGGCGCGTTGCTCGGTCGGCATGGCGAGCGGAGGCGGCACGTCGCCGGTGCACCGCTCCCACACATGCGGGCAGCGCGGATGGAAGCGACACCCGCCGGGCCATTCGGTCGCCGGTGGGACGGCGCCGGGGATGACCGGTAGCCGCTCCGCGGGCGCGTCCAGTCGCGGAGCTGCCCGAAGCAGCGCCTCGGTGTAGGGGTGCACGGGGTCCGCGAACAAGGTCGCCGTGGGACCCTCCTCGATGATCTGCCCGCCGTACATCACGGCGATGCGATCGGCTATCCCGGCCACGACGCCCAAGTCGTGCGTTATCAAGATCATCGCCATCCCGAGCTGGCGCTTGAGGTCGGCCAGCAGCTCGAGGATCTGCGCCTGGATCGTGACATCGAGGGCCGTGGTCGGCTCGTCGGCAATGAGGATCTTCGGCTCGCAGGCCAGGGCGATGGCGATCATGACGCGCTGCTGCATGCCGCCGCTCATCTGGTGGGGGTAGTGGTGCGCGCGGATCTCTGGATCGGGGATCCCGACGAGTTTGAGGAGGTCGATTGTCCGCGCCCGCGCGTTCCGCCGGGAGATCACGCGGTGCGCGCGCAGCGTCTCCGCGATCTGCGCCCCGACCGTGAGCACCGGGTTCAGGCTCGTGGTGGGCTCCTGGAAGATCATGGCGATCTCGGCGCCGCGCACGCGGCGTAGCTCTCTGGCGGGGAGCTCGAGGAGATTGACGCCGTCGTACTCCACGACGCTCTCTTGCGCGATGTGCCCCGGCGGCGTCTGGATCAGCCGCAACAGCGACAGCGCGGTCACGGTCTTGCCGCATCCCGACTCGCCCACGATGCCCAGGGTCTCGCCGGGAAACAGGTCGAACGAGACGTCGTCCACCGCGCGCGCGACGGTCTTGCCCAGCGTGAAGCTCGTGCGCAGGCCACGCACCTCGAGCAGCGGCTTCATCGCGTCGTCGGATCGAGGGCGTCCCGCAGACCGTCCCCCAGGAGGCTGAATCCCACGACGGTCACCACGATGGCCACGCCGGGGAAGGTGGCGATCCACGGCGCCACCGCCAGCGCCTGCTGCCCCTCCTGGATGAGCGATCCCCAGGAGGGAGTCGGGGGCGGTACGCCGACGCCGAGGTACGAGAGACCGGCTTCGATCAAGATGATCTGTCCGATGCCGAGGGTTGCCGTCACGATGACCGGCGCCGCCACGTTGGGCAAGAGGTGCCGCAGCGCCAGCCGCCGCGGTCCCACGCCGAGCGCCTCGGCGGCTGTGACGAACGTGCGGCTCTTGAGGCTCAGCACCTCCGCCCGCACGATGCGGCTGGTGTCGAACCAGTTGGTGAGCCCGAGAACCGCGATGAGCCCGGCCACGCCCACGCTGTCCCACAGCGCGATAACCACGAGCAGTAGGAACACGCGGGGCACCGCCAGCGCAGCGTCCACGCCCCGCATCAGCACCGTGTCGATCGCGCCGCCGGCCAGGCCCGCCGTCATCCCCAGGGCCGTTCCCACGGTGACCGACACCAGCACCGAGAGGAACGCGATGCTGAGGGAGATTCGCGCACCGAACAGCACGCGGCTCAGGAGGTCGCGGCTGAAGAAGTCGGTTCCGAACGGATGAAGCGCCGACGGCGCGAGGTACTGCCCGCGAGCCAGATCGAGCTGCGCCGCGGGATCGTACGGTGCGAGCCACGGGGCCAGCGCCGCAAGCGCGCACAACACGGCAACCAGCGCCAGGCCGAAGCGGGCGCGCCGCTGCTGCCACAGCCGCCGCAGCAGCGCGCTCACTGCGCCTCCCGCGTGCGGGGGTCCACCACCCTGTAGAGCAGGTCGGCGAGGAGGTTGCCCACCACCACCATGATCGCCGCGATGATGGCGACCGCGGTCACCACCGCGTAGTCGCGACCGTGGATGGCGTCCACCGCCAGCTTCCCCATGCCCGGCCAGGCGAACACCGTCTCTACCAGCACGGAGCCGGAGAGCAAGATGGGGAAGGACAGCCCGAACAGGGTGATCACCGGCAGCAGGGCGTTGCGCAGCGCGTGCCGGAAGAACACCGCCCGCTCCCTGAGGCCCTTAGCCCGCGCCGTGCGGACGAAGTCCTGACCCACCACGTCGAGCATCGCGGCCCGCTGATACCGTGCGGTGACCGCCGCGCCCACCAATCCCAGCGTGAGGGCCGGGAGAAACAGGTGCAGCGCACGGTCCCACAGGCGGCCGAGCAGGGAGAGATGCGGATAGACCGTGTCGTCTACCACCCCGCCGACCGGAAACCAGTCGAGTGACACTCCGAATAGCAGTAGCAGCATCACCCCGAGCCAGAACACCGGCATGGAGTAGAGCGTCAGCGACATGACCGAGAGGAGATCGTCGGCGGTGGAGCCGCGGCGCGTCGCCTGCACCGCGCCCACCAGCACTCCGAGGGCAAAGGCGATGAGGAGCGCGGTGGCAGCGAGGAGCAGCGTGTTGGGGACGCGCTCGGCAATGGCCTGAGCGGCCGGGCGGTGCTCGCGGAACGAGTAGCCGAAGTCGCCCCGGGCCACGTTGGCCAGGTAGCGGCCGTATTGGACGTAGATGGGCTGGTCCAGACCGAAGTTGCGCCGCTGCTGCTCGATGACGTGAGTGGGGACCAGGGTGGCCTCACTGGCCCGCGTGAAGGGGTCTCCCGGCGCCACGTGCAACAGGACGAAGGTCAGCGTGGCGACCAGGAACACGATCACGGCCGCGTGCGCCAGCCGGACCGTGACGAAACGGAGCACGCTAGTTCGTGTAGCGATCGCGATCGATGAGTTTGGACGCCGGCACGTACCACTGCCACAAGGTGGCAACGAAGTTATCGGTGCGGATCGACACGTTCTCGAACCGGGCGTGCACGCCGGCGCTGGGGCCCGACGCGCTGGTCCACACGGCCGGCACATCCTGGTTGAGGATGTTCACCGCCTGCACCCAGTTGGCCCGCGCCGTGGCCATGTCAGCGGCGTCGAGCGCCCGTTCCGCGGCGCGGTCGAACGCGCGGTTGCTATACGAGCCGTAGTTGTTCCCCGCGCCCGTGGTCCACACTTCCGCGATAGTCGAGGGGCTGAAGTCGCCCCCGTACGAGCCGAAGAATGTGTCGAAGCGGTGCACGGTCCCGCGTTCGACGAACGCGCCGTAATCCAGGCCCGCGAGCGTCATGGAGATGCCGACCCGGCGGAGCTGCTCCTGCATGATCTCCGCCTGGCGGCGGCGCAACGTGCTGCTGGTGGGGAACACGAGGTCGAACTCGAGCGGCTCCCCGGCACGGTCCAGCAGCCCGTCGCCGTCGGTGTCGCGCCATCCCAGCTCCGCTAGCTGCGCCCGAGCGCGGGCGGTGTCGAACGGCACCTGGACGTAATCCTCGTCCCAGATGTAGAAGGCTGGCGCAACGGGTCCCTTCGCTACCAATCCGTCCTCGCCCCACACGGCGCGCACCATCTCCTCGCGGTTCACCGCCAGCGCGACCGCCTCCCGCATGGCGTGGTCCGCGAACAGGCGGTGCGGGCGATTCGTGTTCTCGGGATCACGCAAATTGAACTGCACGTAAGAGTAGAACGTGGAGGGCGTCCACGGGATGGCCCGGAGATCCTCCTCCGCCTGGACTTGTCGTTGGGCTTCGCTCGGGAGGAAGTTCACGACGTCCGCTTCCCGGGCGAGGAACTGCGCAGCGGCGGTGCCCGGATCGGCGCTGAACCGCCAGATCACACGGCGGATGCCCGGGCGCCCCAGGAAGAACGCCGAGTCGCCGGCGAGCTCGATCGACTGCCCGGCGTTCCAGCGCACGAAGCGGTACGGTCCGCTGCCCACGGGGTTGCGGCCGAACGGGTGCGCGGCCAGCTCGGCACGGGGTACCGTATCCAGCAGGTGGCGCGGCAGGATCCGCATGTGGTACACCGCGTCGAAGAACATCTCGGCGTACCGCCGACGGAACCGGAACGCCACGGTCCGGGAATCGCGAGCCGTCACCGATGCGATCTGGAGCAGGCGTGGTATGGCACGCGATCCTACCAGCGTGTCGCGATACACGTCGAAGGTGAAGACCACATCGTCGGCGGTGACCGGTGTGCCGTCGTGCCATCGCGCGTCCGGGTGCAGCGTGAACACCAGCGTGCGCGGGTCCTCCGCGGTCCACGAGCTTGCCAGCTCGGGCTCGAACGTGGCAGGGTCCACCAGGTTCATGTCGGGACCAATGTCGGCGAGCTTGAGGAAGATGAAGTCGGAGATCGAGATGCCCACGTCCTGGGTCGTCACCATGGGGAGCAGCACGTCGGCTTCGGCAGCGGAAACGACGACCGCCGTACCGCACCAGTCGCCGGGGCAAGTGGGCTCCGGCGCACAGGACCAGCTCAGAGCGACTGCGAGGGACGCTCCTCCGACGATCGCAGTGGTTGGTGATCTCATCGGTCGGATGGCTCCCGTGTAATGGTTGCGGGTGTGCGGCGGCTCAGCGCCGCCACGTCCACTCCGGATCGCTGAAGTGGGCCAGCTCCTCGGGTGTGTACCCGATCTTGCCTTCCTGCCACGCTCCCGGCCACTGTGCCCGGGCTTCCCGGGCGATGACTTCGGCCACCTCGCCGAACTCCACCGCCCGCCCCAGGACGGCGCTGACGGATGTCGCTGCCGCGGCAGCGGCGCCGCCCAGCGTCACTCGAGCCACGACGTCCTGGCTGTCTTCCAGCAGCAGCGAGCCATGCTGCAGGAACGCTCCCTGCTCACGCACCTGCGCGCTGCCCACCAGCTTGCGACCGCCCACCACGACCTCGCCGCCCACCGGCGCCGCGAAGCAGGCACCCCCTCCCGGGTCCACGGCTCGCCCGCTGGCACGCTGTGCCAGCTGTGCCGTCACGCCGAGCCGTTGCAGCGCCGCGGCCAGGAGCGTGTGGACCCTAATGTATGCCTCCCTGAGCGAACCGAACATAGTCGCGGGCCCGGCAACCGCGTAGGTCACCTCCGCCTCGTGCCATACGGCGCGGCCGCCGGTCGGGCGGCGCACCGTGTCGAGGCCGAGTCGCTCGATGGCCGTGCGGTCGTAGCGTGTGCGTGCCGGCTCGTTGCGGCCGAAGGAGAGACAGGGCGGAGACCAGCCGTACAGGCGCAGAAAAGCCGCGCCCCCCCGTGCCTCCCGCAGGAGCGCGGCGTCGATGGCCATGTTCTCGCCTCCGGGGCGGCCCGTCGGCTCAATGATGAGGTGCCACTCGAGGGCGGTAGCGATGGTGCCGACGGTACCGTCGTTGCCGGCGCGGCCCTCGTTTCCGTGGCTCGCTACCGCCATGCCGCGTTACCGCCCTACCGCCTCATACTCCTCGATGGGGAGGCAGGTGCAAATCAGGTGTCGGTCGCCGTAGGCGGCGTCGGCGCGACCCACCGGCGGCCACACCTTGTGCTCCCGTGTCTGCGGCGTGGGGAACGCCGCCAGCTCGCGCGAGTAGGGACGGTCCCAGTCGTCGGCGATCACGTCCTCCAGCGTGTGGGGGGCGTTGCGCAGCACGTTGTTGTCGTGGTCTGCGCTGCCGTCCTCTATGTCGCGGATCTCCCCGCGGATGGCGATCATCGCGTCGCAGAACCGATCCAGTTCCTCCTTCGACTCGCTCTCCGTGGGCTCCACCATCATCGTCCCCGGGACGGGGAAGGAGATCGTGGGGGCGTGGAACCCGTAGTCCATGAGGCGTGTCGCCATATCGGTCACGTCCACGCCCGCGGACTGCTTGAACGGCCGAGTATCGATGATGCATTCGTGGGCGATGAGCCCGTCCCGTCCCGAGTACAGTAGATCGAAGTGGCCGGCGAGCCGCCGCGCGATGTAGTTCGCATTGAGGATGGCCACCTGCGTCGCCTCGGTGAGACCGTCGGGGCCCATCAGCGCGAGGTACGCCCACGAGATCGGTAGAATCGAGGCACTCCCCCATGGCGCGGCGGAGACCGTCCCGCAGGGCTGCTCGATCCCCAGTGGCACCACCGGGTGGTCCGGCAGGTGCGGCACGAGGTGCTGCGCCACGCCGATTGGGCCCATGCCGGGGCCGCCGCCGCCATGCGGGATGCAGAACGTCTTGTGCAGATTGAGGTGGCACACGTCGGCGCCGATGTCGCCGAGTCGGGAGATCCCCACGAGGGCGTTCAAGTTCGCACCATCCATGTACACCTGCCCGCCGTTGGCATGGATGACCTCGCACATCTCGCGGATGGTGGTCTCGAACACGCCGTGGGTTGACGGATAGGTGATCATCAGGGCGCCGAGCGTGTCCCGGTGAGCTTCCGCCTTCTCCCTCAGGTCAGTCATGTCGACGTTGCCGCCCGCGTCGGTCTTCACCACAACCACGTCCATTCCCGCCATGACAGCGCTCGCCGGATTGGTGCCGTGCGCCGACTTCGGGATGAGGCAGACCGTGCGGTGACCCTCGCCCCGCGCCCTGTGATACGCCCGGATCACGAGTAGCCCGGTGAACTCGCCCTGGGCGCCCGCGTTGGGCTGCAGGGAGATGGCGGCGAAGCCGGTGATCTCGGCGAGCATCGCCTCCAGCTCGTCGAACATCTGGGCGTAGCCCTTGGCCTGCTCTCGCGGCGCGAAGGGATGCAGTCCGTTGAACTCGGGCCAGCTCACGGCGGCCATCTCGGCCGCGGCGTTGAGCTTCATGGTGCACGAGCCCAGCGGGATCATCGCCGAATTGAGCGCCAGGTCGCGGTCCTCGAGCTTCTTGAGGTACCGCATCATCTCCGTCTCGGAGTGGTACCGGTTGAAGATCGGGTGGGTGAGGTATTGCGACGTCCGCACGAACGGCTCGGGAATGGTCGGTTCGACCGTTTCGGCCAGCTCACCGACCGCTATGTCCCCCTTGCCGAGACCGAACACCCGCACCAGGTCCGCCACATCCTCGAGCGACGTCGTTTCATCGAGCGTGACGCCGATCCGCGTGTCGGAGATCGGCCGCAGGTTGATGCGGTGCGCCTCGGCCGTCTGGTGCACCTTGGTCGCCTGCGACGCCTTCATCTCGACCGTGAGCGTATCGAAGTACGCGTCGTGCACGATGGTGTAGCCGAGCTGCCGCAGCGCCTCGGCCAGCACGTTGGTGTTCCGGTGCACGCGTTGGGCGATGCGCCTGATCCCGTCGGGGCCGTGATGGGTGGCGTACATCCCGGCCATCACCGCCAGCAGGACCTGGGCCGTGCAGATGTTGCTCGTGGCCTTCTCCCGCCGGATGTGTTGCTCTCGGGTCTGGAGCGCCATGCGCAGGGCGCGACGTCCCTTGGGATCCTTCGAGATGCCGATGATGCGTCCGGGCGCGAACCGCTTGTACTGCTCCTTGGTGGCGAAGTACGCGGCGTGCGGGCCGCCGTATCCGAGCGGCACTCCGAACCGCTGCGTGTTGCCCACTGCCATGTCTGCGCCCCATTCCCCCGGGGGCGCGAGGAGACAGAGCGCGAGAATGTCGGCCGCGACCGTCACGAGAGCGCCGGCCTCGTGCGCCCGGTCGACGACGGCACGGTAGTCCTCGATGCTTCCGAACGTGGTGGGATACTGCAGGAGGATCCCGATGACGTAGCCGTCGTAGCTGAACTCGTGCGGGTTGCCCACCACGACCTCGATGCCCCGCGCGTCCCCGCGCGTCTGGAGCACCGCGATCGTCTGAGGGTGGCACGCCTCGTCCGCCAGGAACCGTGGTGTACCCTCGCCCTTGGTGACGCCGAGGCACATGGTCATCGCCTCGGCGGCGGCGGTTCCCTCATCCAACAGAGAGGCGTTGGCGATCTCCAGACCCGTGAGGTCGTTGATCATCGTCTGGTAGTTCAACAGGGCCTCGAGCCGACCCTGCGAGATCTCCGCCTGGTAGGGTGTGTACGCCGTGTACCAGCCGGGATTCTCGAGGATGTTCCGCTGGATCACCGGTGGGACGACGCAGTCGGCGTAGCCCATCCCGATGTACGAGCGGTACACCTCGTTCTGCGAGGCGACTCTCCGCAGCGCCTGCAGCGCTTCGTGCTCGCTGATCCCGGCAGGCAGGTCGAGCGGGCGATGGAGTCGGATATCCTCGGGGACCGCCGCGTCCACCAAGGCGTCCAACGAGTCGTATCCCACGGTTTCCAGCATGGCTTTCACGTCGTGAGGACGCGGGCCGAGATGACGCCGTACGAAGTGATCCGGGTTCGTGTCGAGTGTCTTGAAGTCAGTCATCGTGTCACTACCCTATGCGTGCAAACGCCCCGGGGGGGCCCCAGGGCGTGTCGTTGATCAACTCGCGCTGCCGGGTCCCCGTCCCGGCTACTCTCCGATGTGTTGCTTGTAGTCGGCCGCGGTGAGGAGCTGACCCAGCTCGTCGGCACTACGCATACGCAGCTTGATCATCCAGCCCTCTCCATACGGATCGCGGTTCACCAACCCGGGGTCGCCCTCGATCGCCTGATTGACTTCTATCACCTCTCCGGCGACCGGATTGAACAGCTCGGAAACCGCCTTGACCGCCTCGATGGTGCCGAACACGTCCATCTGGTTGAACTTGGCACCGACCTCCGGCAGATCCACATACACCACATCGCCGAGCTCGCCCTGGGCATAATCGGTGATCCCGACGAAGACGGTGGAGCCGTCCTCGGTCGGCTTCACGTATTCGTGCTCTTCGCTGTAATGCAGGTTCTCGGGAACATCGGACATGGGAGTCCCGCCATTGTGTATGGGTGGCGAGGCGTAGGTTATGCGGCGGCCCTCGGCCTGTCAACTGCCTCAATCGGCGCTTGCGAAGAGGTCTACGAGCGGGTGTTTCGGTGGCTCAGCGGCGGTGTATGTCTCTCGCTCCGAGGGAGTTACGGCGGTGGTGTCAGCCGTATCACCGAGCGCCGCCAGCACGGCGCGCTGCACGTCACGCCACGGTCGCACGTCGAGGCGCGCGTGCACCGAGCTGCCATCGTGGGTGCGCGTGGTGTGAAACAGTGCACCCGGCGAGCCGGCGGCATTCCACCCGCCGCGCACCGCCGCGCCGAGCGGGGCACCCGTACTCTCGCTCGCACCGAGCGTGATCGTCACGTCGGGTGAATGCTCGTGCATCGCGCGTGCCACCGCAGCGACGATGGTGGCTTCGTGTTCGGCGAGGCCGCCCTGCGGTACGTCGAGGGAGGAAGTGCCGGCGAGGCCGAGGGCTGCGATGCCCTCCGCGGCTGCAGGCACGCCGGTGCAGAGCAGGCGTGTCTCCACCCCGGCATCTGCATACCGCGCGAGTGTCCCGCCGAAGGCGCGGGTGGCGTCCAGCTCGTTCGTCGTGACGGCGAGGAGGGTGCCCTTCCGGGCAGCGAGCTTGGCGGCGGCGCGCCGCCGGATGTCGCGCCACGCATCGTGGGCGGCTGCCTGGAGCTCCTCCAAGGTGCCGTCGTTGTCGAGGACGATGCCGCTCTGGGCCCGCTTCTCGGCGGCAGGGAGTTGCGCGCCGATCATTTGCCGTGCCACCTCGGTAGACAGGCCGCGCTCCTCCATTATGCGCTTGCGACGCAGTTCCTCCGGGGCGTCCACCAGCACCACCAGATCGAAGTCACCCGGATCGAGGACTTCGAAGAGGAGCGGGACGTCGTTGACGAGCACGCAGTCGCCGCGCTCCGCCGCCAGGAGCCTGCGCTCGGCGCGCCGCTGCTGCACGGCGGGGTGCACGATCTCGTTCAGGGCGGTGAGGGCCTGAGCATCGTGCATGGCGCGGTTGCGTAGCAGGTCGCGGTTGAGCGAACCGTCTGGCTTGAGGACATCGGCTCCGAACTGCCGCGCGATGGCGGCTAGCGTTTCAGAGCCGGGCTGCTGTACCTCCCGCACCAGCTCGTCGGCGTCGATCAGCGTAGCGCCCCACTCCCTGAACCAGCGGGCGACGGTGCTCTTCCCGGCGCCGATGTTCCCGGTGAGTCCGACGTTGAGCATGAGAGCAGCCTGGCTGCGCGATCCGGAGCGCTGCTAGAGCAGCTCCGTCTGGTCCTCATCCACGCGCGGCACCTCGTGGCAGTGCCGGCACCGCGCCTCGTAGCCCTCACTGCCTCCCACCATGATGGTGGGCGAGTCGTACTTGGCGGGACGGCCGTCGATCAGGCGCTGGTTGCGTGAGGCCGGGTTGCCGCACCTCACACAGATGGCGTGGAGCTTGTCCACCACTTCGGCGGTGCACAGGAGCCGCGGCATGATGCCGAACGGCTCGCCGCGGAAGTCGGTCTCGGTACCGGCCACGATGACGCGGACCCCGCGCCCGGCCAGATCGGTGCACACGTCCAGGATCTCGGAATCCAGGAACTGGGCCTCGTCTATGGCGATGACCTCCGAGTCGGGGCGGATCTGCCGCGCGATCTCGGCCGAGGAATCCACCGGCTGTGCCTCCACCGAGATGCCGTCGTGCGTGGTCACGGTGTAGACGCCGCCGTAGCGGTCGTCGAGGTGCGACTTGAAGACCTGTACCCGCTTCCTGGCGATCACGGCGCGGCGCACGCGCCGGATGAGCTCCTCGCTCTTGCCGCTAAACATCACGCCGGTAATGACTTCGATCCATCCCGGCTGTTCGCTGTGCAGCATCAGCCGCCCTTTCGGAGGGTGGTCGAGACGCTACCCCGCGGGACGATGGCGGGCAAGCCGCTTGCCAACATCCGCCGCCCGGTCTTACTTAGTGGCGATGGCGGACGGATCGGCCCCGTCGCGCCACTGGTACCTACCTTCAATTCTATCCACAGGGAGGATAGGGGTGAATAAGACCGAGCTGATCGATGCCCTCTCGTCGCAGACCGGACTGTCGAAGGCGGACGCGGGGCGCGCCACCGAGGCCCTGTTCGGCGAGGACGGCCTCATCGCGAAGGAGCTGCGTTCCGGCGGCCGCGTCCAGATCACCGGCTTCGGCTCGTTCGTGGCGCGCAAGCGGGCGGCTCGTACGGGGCGTGATCCGCGCACCGGCGGCACCATCCAGATCGCGGCCGCGACGGTTCCGGCGTTCAAGGCAGGGCAGGGACTCAAGGACGCGGTCAACAAGTAGCGCCCTGTAGAGCGAGTAATGCATCGGCCGGGCCCGCAATGCGTGCCCGGCCGGTTCGTGTCTCGGAGTGCGTCGGCTGGTCGCTCGGCCGGGGTCCTACCTTCGCGAACTGCGCGGCTTGAGTGCGGGGCGTGGGGGCTCGGCGCTCGGCCGGGGAAGCCACCCTCGCGAGCTGCCCCGCACCTGGCGCTCCCCGCCTCTGTAGGATCTCGTCCGGGCGTCACCCGGCAGCTTCGCAGCCCGTACTCCTCGTGCGGCGCGCCGATGCTCGCTCGGGTGGCTTCCCCGGCCTCGCACGTTTCCCGTTTCCCGTTTCCCGTTTTCCGTCCTAGCGCCGATCGATCCTCGCCGTCACGCTGCGGCCCCGCAGCGTTATGCCGTCGAGCCCGCGCAGCACCTGCTCCGCCACCGCGGCGCGCACCTCGACTACCGAGAAGCTCTCCCGCACGTCCACCCGCCCGATGGCATCCTTGGGAATCCCCACGGCGTTGAGCAGCGCCCCCACCACGTCCGCGGTGCGTAGCCGGTCGCGGCGGCCCGCGCTCAAGCGGACGTGCGCCCAGGTCGGGATCTCGCCGGTGGCCGGCTCCGCGGCTGACGCCGGCTCGCCTGCCCGGAGTGCTGCCGCAGCGACCAGCGCCGGGTCGTACTCGTCGAACAGGGGGGCGAGTGCAGCCAGGTTATCCACCAGCTGGCCACCCTCGATGCGACTCCGCAGCTCGGCCCGCACGGTGCCTGCCCGGTCGCGGGCGCGATCGGCTTCACAGGGGAGCCGCAGCGCGGTGAGCGACTCGGCGAGGCGCTCCAGGTAGGGAAGCTGTGCGGGGCGCGCCAGGACCAGCACGTTCTGGCCGACCTCGTGCAGGGCTGCCAGCGCTGGGGCACTGGGCAGCTCCAGCGCCACCGCCCACTCCGCTGGCTGATCGCCCGGATCGGCTGCGACGCGTACCGTCGGATCGTCGTCGTACTCGGTCCAGCGGCTGCTGGCCAAGGGTGCGGGATCCCACAGCAGGGCCGCGGCGGGGTTGAGGCTGTCCAGCGCGGCGCGGACTGCCCAGGCGAGCCGCTGCGGGTCCACCAGGGCGTACCGCACCCGGCCGGTCGGCTGCTCGGGGAGCCGCCCCGCTGCCACGACGGGCGCCCGCCGGGCATGGCGCTCCAGGAAGTCGGCGAGTGGTTCCTCGTCGGCGGTGACGACGAGCCGCTGCGCTCCACCACACTCGGCGAGCAGGGTGTCGATCGCCTCCGCCGCCCCCAGCGCGAAGTGGTTTTCCGGCCACATGACCAGTACCCGCGGGAGACCCTCCAGCTTGAGTTGCGCGCGGGCCAGGAGCTGCAGCGCATCGGCCGGGGTGGCGACCAGCGTGCGGGCCGCTCCCGCCTTGAGCAGGCGGCCGGCGCGGGCGAGTCCGGTGACGGCGTGGACTGGTCTGAGCGGCTCAACGGTAGCCGCGAGCGATGCGAGCTCCACGACATCGGACGGATCGGGAGCGAGGAGGAGGGTCGTGAGGCCGGGATCCGATGTCTCGCCGAGGCGCTGCAGCAGTGGGACTACGGCCCACCCTGCGGGCGGGCACACGTAGATCAAGTTCTTCCCACCGCTCAGCGCGGCGCGGTGGCCGGCGTCGAACGTCGGCTCGTAGGTCCAGGACACGGGATCCCTCGATTGTCAAAGAGACACAGCATGGTAGTTTGCGCTGAAGCGCGGGGCAAGCGAGCGCACCCTCCGGCCGGCGCCGGCCGCGGTCGCTCACCGCGCACCAACCTTGGGACCGACTCGCTGGGAGACTCATGGCCCGCTGGTGGAACCGGCTCCAGTCCGCCGTTTACACGCGTGTGCACTGGATCAACGAGCTGTATGCCCGCGCCACCAGTGGGCGGGCCGCGGAGATCCCCCTGCCGCCGCTGGCGCGGCCCCGACGCCCCCTGGCGGAGGCACGCCTGGGGATGGTGACGGCCGCCGGGGTGCACCTCGCGAGCCAGCCCCCCTTCGACATGGACGATCCGGAAGGCGACGCGTCGTTTCGGGTCATCCCGGGTGGCGCCCCCGTGTCAGATATCATGATTACGCACGACTACTACGACCACCGCGCCGCCGACCAGGACGTCAACTGCGTCTATCCCATCGAGCGGCTGCGTGAGCTGGCGCAGGCGGGGGAGCTGGGCGAGGTGGCCCCCCGGCACGTGGGAATGATGGGGCACGTCTACGGCGCTCAGCGCACGCGCCTGGTGCGGCAGACCGCCGGGGAGGTCGCCGACCTGTTCGAGCGGGACGGGGTGGACCTGGTGCTGGCCACACCCGGGTGAGTGACGTGCCACCGGTCCGTGGGACTGGTCGCCCGGGCCATCGAGGCCCGAGGAATCCCGACGGTGACCGTGAGCGTGGTGCGGAACATGACCGATGCGCTGCCGGCGCCGCGCAACGTGCTGGTCAAGTTCCGTCTGGGCCAGGTGTTCGGCGAGCCAGGGCGGGAGGCACAGCAGCGGACCATCGTACGCGCCTCGCTGGCGGTGCTCGACGAGATCACCGAGTCGGGCGCCGCGGTGGAGCTGCCATATCGTTGGAGGCAAGAGGTTTACGGCGAAGGTCCGGCGGCGCGTTGACAGAGCGGGAGCGGGGGCGAAGCTTGGCGCAGGGAGACGAGTCATGAAATTCACACGGTTGGCGCTGTCGCTGGCGGGTGCCGTCACGGCGCTGGGTGTCGCGCCGCTGGGAGCGCAGCAACGGCAGTCTGCGCGGGACCTGGGCATCGTGGTCGGCGTGCTGCCGGCCGGTCCCCTCAATGCCATCACCGACGTGAGCGGGGTGCAGGTCGGGCAGGTGACGGTCACCAGCGGCGACACCATCAATACCGGAGTGACCGCGATCCTGCCGCACGGCGGCAACGTGTTCCGGGAGAAGGTGCCCGCCGCCGTGGTGGTGGGTAACGGCTACGGGAAGCTGGTGGGGTTCACCCAGGTGCAGGAGCTGGGCGAGCTCGAAAGCCCGGTAGTGCTCACCTGTACCCTCTGCGTGCCGCGAGTGGCCGACGCGGTGCTCACGTACCTGCTGGGGCTGCCCGGCAACGAGAACGTCCGTTCGGCCAACGCGGTGGTGGGCGAGACGAACGACGGCTATCTGAGCCACATCCGCCTGCGTCCCATCACCGAGGAGCACGTGCTGCGTGCGATTGGCGCTGCGACGACGGGCGCGGTGGAGCAGGGGAGCGTCGGGGCGGGCCGCGGCACCCGGGCTTTCGGGTGGAAGGGGGGGATCGGGACGGCGAGCCGCCGGCTGCCGGCGGAGCTCGGGGAGTGGACCGTGGGGGTGCTGGTGCAGAGCAACTTTGGCGGCGTGCTGTCGATCGCGGGCGCACCGGTCGGTGTGGAGCTGGGCCGCTTCTACCTCAAGCGGCAGGTCGGGGGGGCGGGCTCCGAGGCCAACGATCCCGCCGACGGCTCCATCATGATCGTCGTCGCGACCGACGCGCCGCTGGAGCACCGCAACCTGGAGCGCCTGGCGCACCGCGCCCTGGCGGGACTGGCCCGCACGGGGAGCTCGATGAGCAACGGCTCCGGTGATTACGTGATTGCCTTCAGCACGGTGAAGGTGGCTCAGCTTGGGGCGACCCGGCCGGTGGCCAACGCCGACATGAGTCCGCTGTTCCAGGCCGTGATCGAAGCAACGGAGGAGGCGATCTACAATTCGCTGTTCCTCGCCACCACGGTCGTGGGTCATCGCGGCACCGCCGAGGCGCTCCCACTCGAAGCGACACTCGAGGTGCTGCGCCGCCACGGGGTCGTGCGCTGATGGCGTTCAAGCGGTCGCGCAACCTGGCCAATCTCGAGGCCTCCAAGACGGTCGCGATCAAGGAGGAGGCGCAACGCCGGGCCGCCGCCGGGGAGGACGTCATCGACCTCTCCGTGGGCGAGCCCGATTTCGACACGCCGCGCATACCCGCCGAGGCGGGCATCGCGGCGATCCAGCAGGGCAAGACGCACTACCCACCCAATGCCGGGATCCTGGAGCTGCGCGCCGCGGCCGCGCGGCACCTCTCGTTGCTCTCCGGCGGCCGGCCCATCAATGCCGATCACATCATCGTGTCCTCCGGCGCCCGGCAGTCGCTGTTCAACGCCTGCTTCACCCTGTTCGAGGGCGGGGACACGGTGTTGGTCCCGGCGCCGGCCTGGGTCTCGTACCCCCAGCTGGTGCACTTGGCGCGGGCGACCCCCGTGCTGGTGCCGGGCGATGTGGAGTGGAGCCTCAAGGTGGGGGTGGACCAGCTGGAGCGGGCGGCCGACGCCCGGGCGGCCGGGCTCATCCTCTGCTCGCCGGTCAATCCCACCGGGGCGGTGTACACGCGGGCCGAGCTCAAGCTGCTGCTTGAGTGGGCCCGGGAGCGCAACCTCTGGGTCATCTCCGACGAGATGTACCGCCGGATTCACTTCGGCTCGGGACCGGCGCCCTCGGTGCATGATTTCCCCGACGATCTGCTGGAGCGGGTGGTGGTGGTGACCGGTGTGGGGAAGGCGTATGCGATGACGGGATGGCGTGTGGGGATCGCCGTGGCACCCCCGCCGGTGGCCCGGGCGATGGCGGCGATGCAGACCCATATCACGAGTGGAGCGTCGCAGCCGGCGCAGTGGGCGGCCGCCGCCGCGCTGGCGGACGAGCGGGTGGAGGAGGACGTGCAGCGGATGGTGGAGATCTTCCGGCAGCGCCGCGATCTGGTGGTGGCGCACTTCCGGAAGGAGCTGCCGGGGGTGGAGTTTGTGGAGCCTCTCGGGGCGTTCTACTTCTTCTTCCGGGTGGATGGGTGTTTCGACGGGGAACTCGCGGGCGCCGCCGCGTTCTGCGAGCGCCTGATGGTGGAGCAGGGCGTCGCGCTGGTGCCGGGCGAGGCGTTCGGGGATGGGCGTTGGGTGCGCCTGTCCTACGCCGCCTCCGAGAAGGCGCTCCGCCGGGCGATGCATCGAATCACGGACTTCGTGCGGTCGCTGACGACCAAGGAGGAGCAGTGAAGGGTGTACGGGGCTACGGAGCGAAGATCGAGCCGGTAGACGGAGAGCTACCGCGCGTCGACTTCCAGTGGGATGCGGAGACCGAGATCCTCTCGGGCGTGCTCCAGGGTGTGAAGCCGGGTCGTGGGCTCACCGGATCAATCGAGCTGGAGGATGCCAAGGGGTCCGTGATCACGCTGGACTTCGAGGGCGGTGTGCTGCGCGCGGTGGAGATCGTGGTGTGGCCGCCCACCAAGACGGTGGAGGGCCTCACACCTCCCGAGCCGAGCGAGGAGGGGAGGCTCATGGTGCCCTCGCGGCCGTCCCAGCCGGGGATCGCGGTCGTCGAGGTGGATCTCCCACTCGCCGTGGAGCAGAGCCCCGACGAGTCGGTGATGCGCCTCCGAGTGGGCAGCGGCCGCGCCAAGGAGTGGATAGCGCTGGCCAACCACCTGATCGTGGAGTTCGACAACGACGGCGAGTTAGCGGGGTTCTGGCTCCTCGCGGTGCCGCCGTTTCCTGAAGCGGAGGGGACGCGGTGATGCGCACGACTGCGATAGGAGTAGGCGCTCTCGTCGGGACGCTGGCGGCGCTCGCGGCGCCGCCCCTCGCCGGGCAGCAACCGGACGGCGTGACACGGGTCCTGGTGAACGCCACCATCTGGACCGGCGACCTGGGGCGCCCCTGGGCGGAGGCCGTCGCGGTCCGCGGGGGACGGGTGGTGGCGGTGGGATCGCGCGACGAGGTGCTGGAGGTCGTGGGACGTTGGGCGAGCGTGGAAGATCTGGGGGGCGGGTTCGTCACCCCGGGTTTCATCGACACACACACGCACTTCCAGTATGCCGGCGCGCTCCTGCTGGGGGTCAATCTGCTGGACGTGTCCGACGATGCCGGGCTGCGGCGGCGTGTGACGGAGGCCGACGGCCGACTGCCACCCGGATCGTGGATGGTGGGTGGTGATTGGGGGGCATACGACCTCGAGAGCGACTGGGCGCCGCGCCGGGCACTGCTCGATTCCCTCACCGCCGAGCGGCCCGCGCTGCTGAATAAGTGGGATCGCTCCCGGTACGTTGCGAACGCGGCGGCGCTCACGGCCGCCGGCATCGATCCCACGATGCACGACGGTCGCCTCACGCCGGAGGAGGCCGGGCGCGTCCGGGCAGCGATGCCAGCCCCGTCGCACGAGCAGTTGCTTGCCGAGGCGCGGCTTGCCCTGTGGGACCTCAAGCGGCACGGAGTGACGACGATTCACGACATCACCCGGGCCGGAACGATGCGGACCTTCCAGTACCTCAAGGCTCGCGACTCCCTCACGGTGCGGGTTTGTGCCAGGCCCACGTTGGATCACTGGGAGGATCTTGCCGCCGTCGGGATTCGCACGGGATTCGGCGATGAGATGCTCTCGATCTGCGGTCTCAAGGGGTTCGTGGATGGGATCATGGGGAACTCCTCGGCAATGTTCCGCGAGCCGTACCGCCACATGCCCGACACGCGGGGGATATGGCGCACCATGATGTCGCCGCCGGGGAACATGGAGCGGCTCATCGTCTCTGCCGACGCCGCCGGCCTCACGCCCAACATCCACGCCATCGGTGATCTGGCGGTAGACACGCTGCTGGACATGTACGAGGAGGCGATCCGCACCAACGGGCCCAAGGACCGGCGCTTCCGCATGATCCACGCGCAGGTCGTCGAGGCGGACGACTTCGCGAGGTTCGGGAAGCTGGGTATCATCGCCGAGGTGCAGCCGTACCACGCCATTGACGACATGCGGTGGATGGAAGACCGGATCGGTGAGCGGGCGAAGGGCGCGTACGCGTTCCGCTCGCTGAAGGATAGCGGTGCGCTGCTCGTGTTCGGCTCCGACTGGCCGGGCACGAACGCCGCGTGGTACCCCGCCGATCCGGTGCTGGGTATCTACGCCGCCGTGGCGCGACAGACACTCGACGGGGAGCCCGAGGGGGGCTGGTATCCGGAGGAACGTGTCACCGTGCAGGAGGCGCTCGAGGCGTACACGGTGAGCGCCGCGTGGGCGGCGTTCGAGGAGCGCTGGAAGGGGACCCTCGCGCCGGGGTACGTCGCAGACCTGGTGGTGCTCTCAGAGAACCTCTTCCAGGTCCCGCATGCGGCCATCAAGGACGTTCGCGTGCTGCGCACCATGGTGGGAGGACATTGGGTCTATCGGGAGGAGCCGCTCTCGCCCTGACCGGCTCGACGCGCCATCGCCTGCACCAGGCCCTGCGCCAGGCCGGGGGAACGGCGGGGGCGGGAACGCCTCTCACGCACGTTCCACCGCCCGTGGCGTCCCCCTTCGGTTCTGCGAGCCACGTGGAGGGCGACCGAATCCGTGGCATCGATGTGGGCGGCCCGATGGCGCCACCCGAGCGAGCCGCCTTCCTGGACGGCATCCAGCGCTACGCCGTGGAGGGCCGGTTCGGCCTCGTGCCGGTGGTGCGGGGCTACGTCGCGGCCGCCTCGATGCGGCGGGACGGAGACCTGCTGAAGGTCGCCGACCATCGAGCCGAAGAGCTCATCGTAGTGCCCGTCGAGCGGCTCACGCCGGAGCAGCGGGCGGCGCTGGAGGACACCGGGCTTCCCCTGGTGGACTGCGAGGCTGGGGAGCGGCCGCACCCCATCGTGGATGTCCAGCTCGCGGCGAGAGAGATCGAGCGGCGGCGTGAAGAGCTCGAGGTCGTGGTGGCGACTGCAGTGCTCGCGTCCGACCGTGACTGCTGGGTGGTGGTGGACGGTGCTCTCGGCGGGCTGGCCCGCGTGCTGCCCGAGGGCCCCCGCGTGCTGGGGCTCGTCAAGAGCCACGAGACGCAGTTCCTCGACGGCCCCGACCTCGAGGTGGCCGTGACGCTGCCGGTGGGTCACCGCACCAGCGTGTTCGCCCGCCCGTTGAGGGAGCGCGGTTCCGTTTATACGTGGTATCTTCGACTCAGGCCGTGGGAGGAGCACGATCTGCTCCACGGTCTGGTGCGGATCGAGCGTCCGCCGACCGACGAGGCGGTGAGCGAGGCGACGGCCGTGAGCCGGTGGCTCCTGGCCGAGCGCGCCCCCCTGAGCGCCCCCGACGGTCGCTGGGATCGCTTACTCTATCCCATTCATCAGGTGGAGACATTCTTGCGCGCGCAGGCTGGAGGTTGGTGGTGATTCGCATGAGCAACGGCGCGACGATCGGACGCGTGGTCGCGACCGAGGCGCTGCCGGCGGGCCCCCACCAGTTTCACTTCTGGACCGCCACCGATACGCCCATCGGGATCGGTGCGATCGTGCGAGTGGACGCCGAGCGTGGCCGCAGCGTGTACGCGGTAGTGGTGGACGCACGGGCCTACTCTGATCTCGCCACGCCGCTGCACGAGGTGGTGGCTGCCGAGGGCGATCCTGCGAGCGGCCCGGCGCCGACGCGGCGCACGGAGGTGCGGCTCTGGACGGCGGCGGTGCTGCGGCACGAGCCGGAGGAACCGGTGCAACCCGTTCCGTTGGCCGCAGTGCGTCTGGCGTCGCAGGACGACGTGGAGATGGCGCTGCGCATGGACGGCTACGTGCGGTCGGAGCAGCCCACGGGTGTCCCCGTGGGTGTGTACCGAGCCGCCGGGCTCACGGCGCCGGTCTCGCTGGATGCCGATTTCCTGCTCGGTCCGGAGTCCGCGCACCTCAACATCACCGGTGTCTCGGGACTCGCCACCAAGACCAGCGCGGTGGAGTTCATGCTGGCGAGCATCTTCCAGCGACTGCCGAGCCACAAGGGCTCCGTGGCCGCGGTGTGCTTCAACGTGAAGGGTCCGGACCTCTGCTTCCTCGATCAGCCGGGGGAGCTCACCGAAGCCGACCGCGAGCTATACGAGGCGCTGGGCATCGAGCCCCGGCCATTCGACAACGTCCGGTATCTCGCTCCGTTCAAGCCGGACGGGGTGAATCTCAATACCCTCCGCTCGCACCCGGACATCGTAGGGTCGGTGCAGCCTCTGGTGTGGGGGCTGCGCGAGGTGCTCAAGTACCACGAGGTGCTGCTCAACCGCGATGACATTGATGCGAAGGCCGACGCGTTCCTCGATTTCCTGTCCGACCGGGTGGTGGAGAAGGAGTTTCGGGACGATTGGGGCGGCACGCACCGGGTGCGCAGCTTCACCGACCTGGAGCGGCTGTTCCGCAGCATATTCGACGGGATGGAGCAGGCGGGGCGGAGCGACGTGTGGCGCACGCATCACGTCGCCACGATCCGCAAGGTGCGGAACCGACTCATCAACATCTCCACGCGCTGCAAGGGGCTGGTCACCGACGACGGTTCCGTGAGCGATCTGCCGTTCGGAGCGTTCGAGGACCGGGCGGTGTATGTGCTAGATGTGTCGGGAATGGACCAGCTCGGGCAGGACCTGGTGTTCACGCGGGTCGTTTCCATGTTGCGGGAGCACCTGGAGCGGGGCGATCTGGGGGTGGAGCACGTGGTCGTGTTCGTGGATGAGCTGAACAAGTACGCGCCGGCCGACGGCCCCGAGACCTATGTGCGGAAGATGCTGCTGGACATCTCGGAACGGGGACGCTATCTCGGGTTGGTACTGTTTGCTGCTCAGCAGTTCCGGTCGCAGGTTCACCGCCGGATCGTGGGTAACGCCGGCACAATGGTGTTCGGCCGGATGGACATGGACGAGTTGGCGACGCCCGGCTACCAAGTGCTCTCGCCGGCCACCAAGATCAAGCTGGCCACGCTGCCCAAGGGGGAGCTGATGGTGCGGCACCCGCACTTCACCCAGCCGGTGTTCGTGCGGTTCCCCCGACCGGCGGTGATGAGCGGGCCGGCTGGAGTGAGGCGCTATCCGCCGGCCGCCGACGTGCCGTTCGAGGAGGCCGTGGTGCGACAGTTGGCGGCCCTCGACCGGCGCGTCTCACCGGGCCGGATCAAGGACTCCATAGCCGGGCGGCGGGAGGATGACGTGCGGCGCGCACTTCTCGCCACCAAGCGCGCCCGTCCCGAGGACGTAGTGGGGTTCTTCACGGCCAGCCTCGGGCGCGCCGTGCAGCGCGAGCAGGTTCACCCGAGCGGGAGTACGACGACACCACTCAGACAGGTGGAGGATCCGTATGCGACGTAGGACGACGTGGCTGAGCGCCCTGGCGTGTGTCGCCATGATGGTGCTTCCCCAGAGCGCCTCCGCCCAGCAGTCGATCTTGCTGCGGTACCGCCCGCAGCCGCGCACCAGGCTTCACACCCTCTGGTGGTCTGAACTGACCAGCACGATTCGCGAGGGGGCACCGGGGGTGCCGGCTCTCGACAGCATCCTGGTCGAGGCCACGACGCTGCGCAGCTACACCAGCACGGTGGTCGGGACGCGCATCACGAGTGCGGTGCTCCAGGTCTCGCACGATTCCACGCGCGCCCGGTCACGTGTCCCGGGCGGTGCCTGGCGGGACCTGCCCGATGAGCGGGCGCGCACTTCGGAGGCCCGGCTCGTGGTGGACGATCGTCTGCGGGTCACCGACATCGAGCCACTGAGAGAGGACAGCCTGACCAACGGGCAGCTGCAGCAGCTGCGCGGCTTCGCCTCGGGGCTGGAGTTCGCCCTGCCGGAGAACCCGGTCACCGAGGGAGACAGCTGGGCGGCAGATATCGTCATGGCGTTGCCCCGTCCGCTGGGGCTCGAGGGAGAGGCGCTGGTAGGAGAGATGCCCGTAGAGCCGGAGGTGTTGGCGCGCTCCACCATCACCCTCGACTCGATCATGGTTCGCACGACCGACACACTGGCCTTCATCCGGGTCCAGGGGAGCTTCCTCCCTCCCACGCCCGCCGCTGGGGAAGTGGTGGGCGAGGTGGATATCTCGGGCGCGTTCGGAGGGAGCCTCATCTGGTCCACCGGGTGGAACGCCTTCGTGTCCGGCGCGATTCGCACGCAGGCGACCATGGTTATGCAGCGCGCCACGGAGGAGATGGCCCCGCTGGAGGTCACCCTGAGCATGGATCGTTCCACCCGCTTCCAGGTGCGTCCGTGACCGTGCGCCTCGCCGTCATCGCGCTGGCGGCGCTCGCGCTGCCCCACAGCCTGGCGGCGCAGGACAGCCTCCTGCTGCGGTTCGGTCCCGTGCCGGGCGTGAGCGTGCATCGCGTGTTCCAATCCCACACCCGTGTCACTGACATTGACGCGGCGGGCGAAGTCGCGGGGCCGAGCCGCGAGGCCGCCGACCTGGGAGGCATGACTGAGGTGGCCCTTCCCGGACCCGAGGGGGCCCTCATCGTGCACCTCGCCTACGACTCTCTGCGTGCCCGCGTACGGGAGGGCGAGGATCCTTGGCGGGAGTATCAGGTGGCGGCGCTCGACAGCCTCTGGATCCAGGTGCGCATGGATTCGCGCATGCACGTGGTCGAGGCGACGGCCGGCGGCGACCGACCGGGCTCTGGAATGCTGGTGCATCTGCTCACCGGAGTGCCGGGGATGGAGCTCCCGCGAGCCTGGCTGCGCCCGGGTGACTACTGGGAGGCCCGCCTCGAGTACCCGCTCGGTGAGCTCGTGGGGCGCGCGCCTGTGGGCGCGCCGTCGGCCGTCCTGGGGGCCGAGATGGTGTTTCGGCTCGACTCGCTGAGCGCCCGGGCCCAGGACACACTCGCCTACATCAGGTTCAGCGGGCCATTCACGCCTGCCACGCTCAGGCGGCAGGACGGGGCCACCCTCCAATTCGCCGGGGCCACGACTGGCTCACTCGTCTGGTCGTCGGGATGGCGCGGGTGGGTCTCGGCCGCGGTACGCCTGCAGGTGATCGTGCGAACGCCCGAGCAGGGCCGGCTCAGCCTCGAGACGACCGTGCGCCAGTCGGTGCTTCCCTAGCGTGAAGCTCGCCCATCTCGCGGACGTTCATCTCGGGTTTCGGCAGTATCACCGTCTCACCTCCCAGGGCATCAATCAGCGTGAAGCGGATGTCGCGGGGGCGTTCCGCCGCACCATCGACGACCTGATCGACGCGGCGCCCCACGTAATCCTCATCGCGGGTGACCTGTTCAACTCGGTGCGCCCCACCAACCCCGCGATTCTCCACTCCTTCGGTCAGTTCCGTCGCCTGCGGGAGGCGCTGCCGGCGGCGCCCATCGTGATCGTTGCCGGCAATCACGATACTCCCCGCTCCGTGGAGACCGGAACGATCCTCAGGCTGTTCGAGGCGGTGGGCGGGGTGCATGTCGTTGCCGAGCAGCCGCGCGACCTCGTGTTCGAGGAGCTCGACTTGTGCGTTACCTGCGTGCCGCACGGCGCGTGGATGCAAGATCCCCGACCCGTCCTCACGCCGCCGGACGGAGCGCGTCACCGCGTGGCGGTCACTCACGGCGAGGTAGCCGGGGTGCTGCCCCGCGACGCGGGGGCCGTGGAGTACGGAGGCGCCCTGGTGGAACCCGGCGAGCTAAACGCGGACCGGTGGGACTACGTGGCGCTGGGGCACTATCACGTAGCGCACCAGGTGCGCGAGAACGCGTGGTACAGCGGCGCCCTCGAATACGTCAGCCCCAATCCGTGGGGCGAACTCAAGGACGAGGCGCGCGAAGGACGTGAGGGACAGAAGGGTTGGTTGTTGGTGGAGCTGGCCGACGGGGCGCGGGTGGAGTTTCGGCCCGTGCCGCTCGTGCGGCGACTCATCGATCTGCCGCCGATCCACGCGGCTGGGCTGAGCGCCGGCGACATCGACGCCCGGATCGTCGAGCAGGTGGAGAATGTCGACGGCGGCATCGACGACCAGATCGTGCGGCAGCTGGTACACGACGTGCCCCGACCGTTGGCCCGGGACCTCGACCACGCGCGGATCCGCGAGCTCAAGGCCCGGGCACTGCACTACCACCTCGACTTGCGGCGCCCGCAGCCGCAGCGCGAGGTGGGCGTGGGGGCGCCGGGGCAACGCCAGACATTGAGCGACATTCTCGCCGACTACTTGGGGCGCCGCCCGATCGATGCCGACGTCGATCGCGATCGGCTGGTGGCGTTGGGACAGCAGTACATGCACGAGGTCGAGCAGGTGCTGCGTGAGGAGTAGATGCAGCTGCACCGGTTGAAGCTCCGCAATTTCCGGCAGCACGCCGACACCGACATCGTCTTGGGGCAGGGCATCACCGCGATCATCGGCCCGAACGGGTCGGGCAAGACCACGCTGCTCGAAGCGATTGCGTGGGCGTTCTACGGCAACCCCGCCGCCCGGGGGAGCCGCGACACGATCCGCTGGAACCGGGCGGCCCCGCGCTCCTCGGTGCGGGTCGAAGTGGAGTTTTCGCTCGGGGCCCACCAGTTCCGCGTGGCGCGCGGTCTGTACAACGCAGAGCTCTTCCAGGACCGGTTCGACGCTCCGATCGCCAACAGCCAGCAGGAAGTGAGCGCCCGGGTCGAGCGCCTGCTCGGGATGACTCGCGACGAGTTCTTCAACACCTACTTCACCGGGCAGAAAGAGCTCGCGGTGATGGCGGCGATGGGCCCGACGGAGCGGGCGCGCTTCCTGTCGCGCGTGCTGGGGTATGAGAAACTGCGGCTGGCGCAGGACCGGCTGCGGGAGGCGCGCTCGGGACTGCGGGGCGAGCTCGCGGGGCTGGAGCGTGGCTTGGCGGATGCGGAGGCGCTCGAGACGGAGCGGGCCGAGGCGCTGCGACGGACCGGCGACGCGGAGGCTGCAGTGACGCGCGCTCTGGAGGATCGCGCGACCGCCATCAAGGCGCTGGACGAGGAGGGGCCCGCCTGGACCCGCATGGTGGAGCTGCGGGAGTCAGCCCTCGCGCTCGATGGAGAGCGGCGGGTAGCGGAGCGGGACGTCGGGGAAGCGCGGCGGGAGTTCGACCGACTCGACAAGGAGTTGGCCGAGGCCCTGGCGGCGCGTGGCAAGCTCGATGAGCTGCGGCAGCCGCTCGAGGAGGTGCCGCCGCTCAAGCAGGAGCTGGAGCGGCTCGAGCACGAAGCTCGGAGCGCCGGCAAGCGACGTGCGCTGACGGGGCAGCTGAGCGAGCTGGGCGAGCAGGCGGAGCGGGTGCGCGGGCGCCGGGACCGGACGGGTGACGTCGCGGCCGCGCTCAAGGTGGCGCAGGAGGGGCTCGAGGCGGCGCGCCTCGGGCTCGAGCGAGCGGAGACGGAGCAAGAGAAGGCGCGCACCGCCTGGGTGCGGGACCGGCAGGATGCGGAGACCAAACGCTCCAACCTGCGCGATCAATACCTCGATCACCAGCGCCACCGCCAGAGCGTGCTGGAGGCCGGTGCCGACGGCGAGTGCCCGATCTGCAAGCGCCCCCTGGGCGACGTCTACCAGGACGTGCTGGGTACGCTGGACCGGCAGCTGGAGGAGATCGAGGTCAAGGGGAAGTTCTTCCGCCAGCGCATCGACCAGTTGAAGGACCTGCCCGACGGTGTGCGGGATGCGGAGCAGCAGGCGGCGCAAGCGGCGGACGCGGTGGAGCGGGCGCTGCAGGAGGTGGCGCGCTGTGAGGATCGGGTGCGGGAGGCGAACGAGCTCGATGCGGAGCTGGAGCGAGCGACTCGGCGGGAAGCGGAGTTGCAGCGGGAGCTAGCGGAGCTGCCCGATGCGTACGACGCCGCGCGGCACGACACTGTGCGCGAGCGCCTGCGTGAGCTGGAGCCGACGGTGCAGCTCGCCACCCGGCTCGAGACCAAGGCGACCCACGCGGAGCAGCTCGTCTCGGAGGCGGAGGCAGCGGAAAAGGCATTGTCGGAGCAGGAGGGGCGAGTCAAGCAGTTGGAGGCGGCCATTGCCGATCTCGGGTATCACGAGGAGGCGTACGCCGCTGCGCGGCAGCGGTACGAGGGAGCCGAGGCGACGTTGCGCGACGCGGAGCTGCACCTGGCGTCGGTGGAGGGCGATCTGAAGGCTGCGCGATCCGCGCTGGACAGCGCCGAGCGACACATTCGCGAGCGCGAGAAGCGGGCGGCGCGCATCGACGAGATCGCGCGACAGGTGAAGCTGCACGACGAGCTGGATCGTGCGCTGCACGACCTGCGGCTCGAGCTGAACACGGCGATGCGCCCGGAGCTGGCCGAGCGTGCCTCGGAGTTCTTCGCTGGTCTCACCGATGGACGGTACGGCGAATTGGAGCTGGACGAGCAGTACCAGGTGCTGGTGGTCGAGGACGGTGTGGCGAAGCCGGTGATCTCGGGTGGCGAGGAGGACCTCACCCACCTGGTGCTGCGGCTCGCGATCAGTCAGATGGTAGCGGAGCGCGCTGGTCAGCCTCTCTCGCTGCTCGTGCTGGACGAGATCTTCGGCAGCCTCGATGAGCACCGGCGTCACAACGTAGTGCACCTGCTGCGGGGTCTGGCCGATCGCTTCCCCCAGATGGTGCTCATCACGCACATTGAGTCGGTGCGGGACGGCGTAGATCGGGTGCTGCGCGTTGAGCTAGATGAACAGCGAGGGGCGGCTGTGGTGAGCGAAGACCAAGTGACCGTCGAAGGTGAGCATGTTGCGGCCTGAACGCCTGCTCGTGGGTCCGCGGGCGGCGACCCTCGATGACGTGGATGCGCTCAACCGCGTTTTCTCGGATGCGTTCACCGATCGCTACCGCCGCGACGGCCTGGTGGGCGTGCGGGTGCCGCGGCTCAACCGCGACATCTGGTGCTACGCGGTGAGCGACGCTGGGGACGGCGCGATGTTGTGGTACGACGAGCACGACGAGGTCGTGGCGTTCAACATCGCCCACTGCTCGGGGACAGAGGGATGGATGGGGCCGCTCGCCGTGCGCCCCGACCGGCAGGGGCTGGGCGCCGGTCGCACGATCGTGGAGAGCGCGATTGCGTGGCTGAAGGATCGGCGCGTCACCACGCTCGGGCTCGAGACGATGCCACGGACCGTAGAGAACATCGGATTTTATGGTCGGCTCGGGTTCCTTCCCAGGCAGCTCACCGTCACGATGACGGGCGAAGCGTCACGCCGTCGGGTGGGTGGGGAGTATCTTCGTCTGGGGGCGCTGGCAGCGCGGCGGCGCGAGGAGCTCACGGAGGGCTGTCGTGCGCGGCTCGACCGTTCCGCGCGGGGCTACGACTTCGGGCGGGAGATCGAGCTCACCACGGAGCTCGGCATCGGTGACACGGTGGTGATCGAAGATGATGGTGACGTGTCGGGCTTCGCCCTGTGGCATTCCGCGCCGCTGGCCGAAGGTCGCCGGTCCGAGGAGCTGCGCGTGCTCAAACTGTTCGCCGACTCCGAGGAGACGTTCGGGCGCCTGCTCGTGGTGCTGGAGGCGTGTGCGGCACATGAGCGCGTCGGGCGTGTGGCAATCCGATGCCAGACAGCGCACACGGCAGCGTACCAGGCACTGCTGGCGCGCGGCTATCGCGTGCGCTGGACCGATCTGCGGATGACGCTGGAGGGTTACCCGGAGGTGAAGCTGCCGGAGGGCGAGATCGTGTTCTCCAACTGGGAGATCTAGGCGCTCACCGTCTGCTTCCCACCACGATTCCCCGCGCAATCAGAATGCACGCCAACGCGAGAGGGACATGCACCCACCCACTGGGAATCGCTGCCACGAAGGCGAGCAATACCCACGCGATCAGTAACAGAATTGCCGCACCGAGTTCCAGATTCATTCCGACCTCGATCTGAGAGTTTGTTGCTTGACGCTCCCTGAACCCGCCTCTATTATAGGTTCGCATTCGCGGGAGCGAAGAGCTGCATTATTGAGCCAACAAGCTCGACCACGCGCCCAATTGCTGCGGCCGATGGCATGCCCCCGAGGGGAAGGCAGACGTCGTGGCGCGGGCGCGGTTCCTGTGGAATCGGGCTTCAATAATGCTCTTCGTTCCCGCTTTTTTGCGCGGCGCTTGGTGAGTGAGGCGTCACGTCGCTATGTGCCATTGCCTGGTGTTGGTTCGCTGCGCATCCGCTTCCTGCTAAATTACATGGTTCAACGCGCCGACGTCCGAGTCGTTCGGCCCGGTCGGGACCGGCGCGGCCTCTCACGGTAAGGAGTGACCGGTGGGCAAGCAGCAACCGGCGCGTAACGAGCTCGAGCGCGGCTCGCCGAAGGTGGTACAGCTCCCGTCCCCTGTGGGGGAGCTGGGCATGCAGCAACTGGTGCATAGGATGTTGCAGCTCCTAGGCGAGGACCCCGAGCGCGAGGGCCTGACGCGCACGCCGTCCAGGGTGGAGTCGTCGCTCCGCTGGCTCACGCGAGGCTACGGCGAGTCGGTGGACGACCTGGTACGCGGCGCTATCTTCGAGGAGCCGCACGAGAGCATGGTGCTGGTCCGCGACGTCGAGATCTACTCGATGTGCGAGCACCACCTGCTGCCGTTCTTCGGCAAGGCGCACGTGGCGTACCTCCCGAACGGGAAGATCATCGGACTCTCCAAGATCCCGCGCATCGTGGACGTGTATGCCCGGCGGCTGCAGGTTCAAGAGCGCCTCACCGACGAGGTCGCCGACGCGCTGATGCGCGTGCTGGAGCCTCACGGCGTCGGCGTCGTCATCGAGGCATACCACCTGTGCATGATGATGCGGGGCGTCGAGAAGCAGAACTCCAAGACGGTCACCAGCGCGCTGCGCGGCAACTTCCTCGACGGAACCACCCGAGACGAGTTCCTGCGGCTCGCCCACGGCGGCAACTGGCTCGAGTGAGCGCCCTGGCCGGGAAGGTCGCCGTCGTCACCGGCGCGAGCCGGGGGATCGGACGGGTGATCGCGGACCGGTTGGAGGAGGCGGGAGCGAAAGTGGGCTGCCTCGCCCGCAGCTTCACCGAGTGCCGCACCGATAGCCGACTCGAGATGCGGTGTGACGTGACGCAGGAAGCAGACGTGCGGCGCGCGGTCGAGCAAGTAGTCTCCGCGTTTGGCGCGCCGCATATCGTGGTCAACAACGCCGGTGCCTTTCTCCTCAAACCGCTCGCCGATACCACGCCGGAGGAGTTCGCGGGACAGGTGGACGTCAACCTCGTCGGCTCGTTCCTGGTGCTACGCGAGCTACTGCCACGACTCGCCCGGGATGGCACCGCTCACGTGGTGACGGTCGGCAGTGTGGTGGACCACCGACCTTATCCGGGCAACGCGGCGTACGGCGCGAGCAAATACGGGGTCCGCGGGCTGCACGAGGTGTTGGCAGAGGAGCTTCGTGGGAGCGGCATCCGCAGCACACTCGTCTCCCCCGGCGCCACCGATACGAAGCTGTGGGACTCCCTCGATCCCGAACAGCGCGACGACGTGCCGCGGCGCGCGGAGATGCTCCTACCCAGTGACGTCGCCGATGCAGTCGTGTTCGCACTCACCCGGCCGCCGCATGTGAACGTGGAGTGGATCCGGGTGATGCCCGCGGGATGAGTCCCCCGGCGCAGGTGTCGCGCGTAGGGTAGCAGTCGCTCCTGCGTCAGCCACCGGCGACGTCCGCTCATGTTCATCGAGCTCGCCGAGTTCGTCCGTTGTCCGGGAGGGCACGGCGAGCAAGGCTACTGCGTGGTGGTGCCCGACCAGATGTCGGGTCGGCGGGTGGTGCGCGGCTCCATCGGGTGTCCCGCGTGCGGTCGGGAGTACCCGATCGTGAACGGTGTGGCGTGCTTCGGCACGCCGGACGACCGTAGGGTGGTACAAGAGGCGCCGGATGCCGCGGCGCCTGCCGACCCCTCGGAGGTGCACGCGGTCCTCGCGCTCGCTGGTCCGGGCGGATACCTGGTGCTGCTGGGCTCGGCGGCCCGCCATGCCGCACCGCTCGCGGAGCTCATTGAGGGCGTGCACTTCGTGGGTGTCAACCCGCCGTCCGACGTGGAGCCCGGCGGCGCGCTGAGCCTGGTAACGGCTCCCGATCGGATCCCACTCAAGTCCTCCATGGCTCGTGGCTGTGTGGTCGGCGCCGAGTTCGCGCACGACCCCTGGCTGGCCGAAGCGGCCCGCCTGCTGCTGCGGGGGCTTCGGCTCGTGGTCCTGCGCGAGGACGTCGCTCCTGCGGGCGTGGAACAGCTAGCGGTGGGGCGGGGGATGTGGGTGGGGGTGAGGGAGTGAGCAGGAGAAAGCGAGGGCGGGAGCCCACCTGAGCGAACATCAGCGAGGCCTGGCCGGCGTTGCCTCGCAGGCTTGAGCTACGAGCCTACGGCTGGAGCGCAGCTGATGCCCGCTGAGTCCTGCGGCGAGGCGCAGTTCGCGAAGGTGGGTGGCCGCTGAGTGACCCTATTCCGCGTACAGCTCGTCGATTGTGCCCTTGTACCGCTCTTCCACCACGCGGCGTTTCACCTTGAGCGTCGGCGTCAGCTCACCCTTCTCGATGGTAAAGTCCTCCTCGATGAGGGCGATCTTCTTGGGCATCTCGAAGCTCGCTAGTTCCCGCAGGCTGCCCATCACCTCCCGCTCGACCTTGGCCGTCACGTCGGGTTGCCGGAGGAAGGTCGCTGCCGACTCGAAGCCAAGGTCGCGCTCCGCCGCCCACTTCTTGAGGGCCTCGATGTCCGGGACGACGAGCAGGGCGGGGAACTTCCGCTTGTCCCCCACCATCACCGCGTTCAAGACGAACTGGTTCGTCTTGATCATGTTCTCGATCGGTTGCGGCGCCACCTTCTTGCCGCCGGCCGTGACGATGAGGTCCTTCTTTCGATCCGTGATCTTGACGTACCCCGCGGCATCGATCTCGCCGATGTCGCCGGTGTGGAACCAGCCGTCGGCGTCGATGGCCTCCTGCGTCTCAGCCGGCTTGTTGTAGTAGCCCTTCATGATGTTGGGGCCGCGCGCCAGGATCTCTCCGTCCGCGGCGATCCTCACCTCCACGCCGGGGAGCGGTGGACCCACCGTACCGATGCGGACCTTGTCCAATGGGTTCGCGGCGATCACCGGCGAGGTCTCGGTGAGCCCGTATCCTTCGACGATGGTGATCCCGGCCGAGTAGAAGAACTTCGCGATCTCCGGACTCAAGGGCGCGCCGCCGGAGACAAAGAACCGGATGCGGCCGCCCGTGCGGGCACGCAGCTTCGAGAAGACGAGCTTGTCGGCGAGCTTCTTCTTGAAGTCGAGCCACCCGGGGATGGGTTGGTCCGCCAGCTTGAGGTCGGCCCAGTGCTCGGCGTTGCGTCGCGCCCAGAAGAATATGCGTCGCTTGAGAGCACCACCCGCCATCGCGTTCTCCAACACGCGGGCGTAGATCTTCTCGAACAGGCGTGGCACCGAGAGCACGACAGTCGGCTTGATCTCCCCGAGATTGGCCGGCACCTGCTCAATGCTCTCTGCATAGTTGATGGTCGTGCCGCAGTGGAACATGACGTAGTGCCCCGCCATGCGCTCGAAGCTGTGCGACAGCGGCAGCAGCGAGAGGCATGAGTCGTCGGGGCCGATGAACAGCACCTTGAGGGCAGCCACCACGTTGGAGCAGAAGTTGTAGTGCGTGAGCATCACACCCTTGGGCGGCCCGGTCGTGCCTGATGTGTAGATCAATGTGGCGAGGTCATTCTTGCCCGCCGAGAGCGCGTCCTCGCGGTAGCGGGGGTACCTATCCTCTGCCGCCGCACCGCGCTGCATCAGCTCCTGGAAGCTGATCAGCCCGGGGCCCTCCATTCCCTCCTCAGCGTCGAACACGACGACGTGCTCTACGCCGGGGATCTCGCTGCGCACGGCCTCCACCTTCTGGTACTGGCCTGCGTTCTCCACGAACACCGCGCGCGCGCCGGAATCGGCGAGGAGATACGCGACCTGAGGTGCAGGCAGCGTGGGGTAGATCGGCACATCGGCACACCGGGCGGTCAGACAGGCGTAATCCGTGATCGCCCACTCGGGGCGGTTCTCCGAGAGGATCGCTACACGGTCGCCGGGCTGGATCCCGAGCTCCATGAGCCCGACAGCTGCGTGCTTCACACGACGTGCGAGTTCCTGGTGGGTGATGTCCTTCCAGGCGTCGCCCTCCTTGTAGCGCAGCGCCGCCTGCTTGGTGCTGAAGCGGTCCACGGCGTCGAAGAAGAGCTGGGTGAGTGTGTCAGGGGGGTTCACGGTACTCCTCCGGCTCCCACGTTCTCACTACGAGTCAGTTGCTTTGAAACAGCACGACGAACCGCACCGGTGATCCCGCCGTCGTGTCACCGACGGCTGTCACTGCAACGGCGTGCACCACGGCGGAGTCCGGTTGCGCCGTGGCGCTCGCTCGCCGGACCACGGCCGTCGCGACGCCATCTGCATCGGTCACCGCCTCGATACCGAACGGATCGCTGCTCGGCAGCGTGTCGGTGGTGGCCAAGAAGAAGCCCTGTGCTTGTGGGCTCCCCGGCATCGGATCGACTACGAAAAAATGCACCGGCTTCTCGGCGAGCGCGAGTTGGGCACCGGGCTCGGTCGTGGTGTCGAGCACGATAACCCTGAGCGGCGGCGAGACGTTCGCGCCCACGTCGATCGTCACCTGCTGTTCGGATACGGCCGCGACGCTGTCAGGTGCGCCGGTCACCGTCACCTGCAGCTCGCCCGACCGGATGTCGTCGGCCTGGGCCACGACGCGCCCCGATCCTGGGTGCGACGCAACGATCCAGCCAGTCGTTGCGTCGATTGTGAACCCCACTGCGCCGGTGTCCACGAGGGCCCAGACAATGAGCGCTTCGGGAACGGTGTCGCCGGCGGCGTTCACCGCTCGGGCGTGAAGCTGTAGGCTGTCGCCCTCCTCCACCACGGGGGTGGTGGAGCCGACGATCTCGATGGCAATGATCCGGTCGAGACCACCGGTAAGGTCCCCGCAGCCGAGCGCGAGGGCCGCGACAGCCAGACAGCGTCTCAGCGTGCCTCCTGCTCCAGCTGTGCCAGCGCTTGTCGCGCGTGCTCCACCCACTTGTCTGCGTCCGCGCCGCGCGGGGGACGCTGGAGGAAGACGCGCAGGTGCTGAGCGGCCACTTCTGTATCCCCGCGGCGCATCAACAGGAAGGCGACACCGTAGTGGGCGCCCGGCAACTCGCCGTCCACCTCGAGAGCGCGCCGGTAGTGCCGGATGGCTTCGTCGGGCCGGTTCGTCTTGGTGTAGGCGATCGCCATGTTCTGCAGGACGCGAGGGTCGGCGGGGTGGTCGCGCAGTGCCAGGCGATAGGAGGTGAGGGCGGCATCGTAGTCGCCCTGCCGCTCCAACGCCAGGGCTTCGTTCAGGTAGTCGAGCCGTTGAGGCTTGAGAGCCCCGTCCCGGCGCCGCCCGAAGAGGCGTTTCCAGAAAGCCATTCGAGCGGGAAGATAATGCCCGGAGGCGGAGACGCCTAGACGCGTCGGGGTGGCCGCGCTACTATCCCAAATCCATGCACGACACCTTCTTCTCGGAAGACCCTCGCGACGTCCTGGAGATCGACTGGACCTTCTTCGGGGAATTGTGCCGGGCGTTGGCTCTCCGGATCGTCCGAGACTACGACCCCGATCTGATCCTGGGAATCGCCAAGGCAGGTGTCCTGCCGGGTGCCGTAGTAGCCTCCATTCTGCAGCGGGACTTTGCTGCCATATCCATCACGCGGCGCCAGGCAGCGCGGCGCCCGACGCTCGTGACGGGACCGCCGCCGGGCGTGAAGGGGCGCCGCGTCTTGATCGTGGACGAGACCTGCGATTCCGGGGACACTCTGAAGGTCGCGCTGGCGGCCGTCCGCCAACAACAGCCGGCCGAGGTGCGAACGGCCGTGTCGTTCAAGACGGGGCCGTACGAGCCCGACTACCATGCCCTCGCCACAGAGAGCTTCATCATCCTTCCGTGGGATCGCGAGGTGATCGTGGACGGTGTGCTGACGATGCGACCCGACTACGCTGCCAAGCTCGAGGAGTTGGAGGAAGAAGAAGGGGAGGAATAGCCGGAGCCGCGGCTAGGCTCCGAGGATCGCTCGGTAGTCCCGCTCCTCGCTCAGCGCTTCATACACCGCGTCCAGGGTCTCCGGCGAGCCCGCCAGGAACTTGCACTCGGCATCGCCCTGCGAGCGGCATTCCAGCTCCATGATGGCGAACGCGTTCCCGCCAGCGAGACAGGTGAGGAAGCTGGCCAGCAGGCCGGTGGTGAAGTAGCAGGACGGGTATTCCGCCCGCGCCTCCGGGTCGGCTTCGGCCCAGTTCTCAGAGGTGATCTCGAGACCGGCGCTGCCAGCTCGATCCACTGCCACCGTGCCCCAGCCCAACGAGCGGAAGAACTCCGACAGCACCTCGCTCAACGCATCGGCATCCAGCTCTCCAGGGTCCGATACGCCGGTGTACTGCGGCAGCCAGCCACAGAACGAGTGGTACACCTCCTCGCCCGCGGCGTAGCCGATCTCTTGCAGGCGGGCCTCACCGGCCTCGCCGAGGTCGTCGATGAGCGCCCGGCGTGTGGTGTGCAGGGCCTTGGCGCCGATGCCGACGACGCCGCTCTGATAGAGCGCTGATGTCATTGTCGCTGGACTGGTTGCGGCCGTCGCAACTTAGGACGGGCAGGTGAGGGCGCGCAAGAGCGTCAGGTACTCTTCGCCTCCTCGGAGAACACCGCCATGGCGATCTCCACCAGCCGATCGAGCTCCTCCCCCGCCGCCCGGGAGAGCAGTCGCTCCGTGGCGTCGCTGCGTCCCGTATACGCGTCGAACAGGCGTGACAGAAACCCCAAGAGGGCCGCGCGGCGCAGGTCCTCCTGGTGCGCCGCATCAGGGCGATCGGCCTGCCTGAGCAGTTGCTCGTACCGGTGCGCGGTCCGGAGCGCCTTCGCCACCAGGCTGGCCACCACTTGGATGAACCGGACGTCGGTGTCCGAGAACGTGGGACCGTCGCGGAACGTGCGCAGGAAGATGGCGCCCACGGCCGCCCCGCGCCACGAGATCGGCACCACGGTGATGCTCTTGACCCGACGTGATTGCAGCAGCCCCCGGATGTGCTTGAGGCCCTCATGCGCCTGGGCGTCGGGGATGAACACAGTTTCGCTCGTTTCCAGCGCCTGCCGGACTTCGGGATAGCGGTCGAGGTTCACCACGTAGTTGCGGATCGAGGGATCCTCGTAGGAGGCCACGAGACGGGCGGTGCGCTCCCCCTGCTCGGCGAGGTAGATCGAGCAGCGATCGAGCCCGAACGTCTCGCCCAACTTGCGGGTAATACCCTGCAGGATGTCGACGATGTGCAGCGTGCCCGTGATCTCCTCGAGGATCTCGATCACGGCCAGCAGGTGCTTGCGCTCGTGCTCGAGCTCGCGGATCCGGGCCTGGAGCTGCTCGGTCGTCGCCTCCTGGCCGCCAGCGTCTACGTCTGCCATCGCTGCTCCGAGGTATGGGCGCACACAATCTTTGTGGCCTCGACGGAGTACCGTCAAGGGAGTAGAATCCACTCGATTCGGATGGACCCTCAGAAAGGACTCACCGTGCGGCATTTCTTGGCTTTGACCTGCCTCCTGGCGGGCCCCGCGCTCGCCCAAGCTCAGGCCCCCATCGCGGATCTGCCCGGGGCCGGTCGCCCCGTGGATGCGGAGGCGCATCGCGCGCGCCGCGCCCGCCTCAGCGAGCGGGTCGGCGATGGCATCATCCTGGTGCCTGCCGCGGCCCGGCGGGACATGGAGGAGCACGTTCTGCAGGACAACGACTTCCGGCAGGACGACTACTTCTTCTACCTCACCGGCATCGAGACGCCCGACGCGTGGCTCATGATGGTGGCGTCGCGCGGCGTGACCGAGTCGGTCACGCTCTATCTACCGCCCGCCAGTCCGCGAGTGGCACAATGGATGGGTGTCCAGCTCGGCCCCGGACCGGAAGCCGTGCGGCTCACCGGCATCGAGCGGGTGGTTCCGCTGGATCCGGACAGTCTCGATCGGGCGGTGATGGTCGCCATGATGCGGGCGGAGGTGCCGCTCTACACCGTCATGTATGCGGGGACTCGGCACGACCGGCGCATCAGGGATTGGGTGACCTCGGGCAGCGACGTCCGCAACGTGGTCCCGCTCATGGACAGCCTCCGGGTGGTCAAGGATGCACTGGAGCTCGCTGCGCTGCGCCGGGCTGTCACGATCACCACCGAGGCCGTTAAAGCAGGTATGCAGGCCGTGCGGCCCGGGATGTACGAGTACCAGCTCGAGGCCGTCATCGAGTACACCTTCCGCGACCGCGGCGCCGATCGGCTCGGTTTCCCCTCCATTGTGGGAAGCGGGCCCAACAGCGTGGTGCTCCACTACGATGTGAACCGGCGGCTGATGGAGGCGGGCGACGTGGTGGTGGTGGACGTAGGCGCCGAGTACGCCCAGTACACGGCCGACGTGACCCGGACCTTCCCGGTGAGCGGCCGCTTCACGGAGCGCCAGAAGGCCATCTACGACTTGGTGTTGGCCACCCAGCACGCGGTGATCGAGGCGGTAAAGCCAGGGACCACCCTGGGAGAGTTGAACCGGGTGGCCCGGCAGTACATGACCGAGCACAGCGGCAATCTGTGCGGCCAGCAGACCTGCGCGCGGTACTTAGTGCACGGCGTGAGCCACTGGCTCGGCATGCGGGTGCACGACGTGGGCAGCCGCCGCCTGCCGTTGGAGCCGGGCATGGTGCTGACCATCGAGCCAGGTATCTACCTGCCCAACGAGAACTTCGGAGTGCGCATCGAGGACGACGTCCTCGTCACGGAGAGCGGTGCAGAGCTGCTCTCCGCGGACGCGCCCCGCACCACGGAAGAGATCGAGCGGCTGATGCAGTCGGCCGATCGGCCACAGGCAACCGGGAGTAACTGATGGCACGCGAAAAAGACCTCGAGATCATCGAGGACGAGCAGGAGCCCGAAGAGGAGCTGGACGAGGTCGAGATCATCGAGACCGACGGCGCCAGCGGGATCATCGGGTTCATTGGGGGGCTGGTGTTGGGGGCCTTGATCGGCGCCGGTGTGGCCCTGCTGGTCGCGCCCGAGCGCGGCGACATCACGAGGCGGCGCCTCCGCACCAAGCTGCGCGACGTGGGTGACGACGCTCGGGAGCAATTGGACGACTTCCGTTCAGACGCTGAGCGCGAACTGCGCCGCCACCGCCGCAAGCTGCAGCGTCGGCTCCGGGGTCGAACCAGCTGACGGGGCCGGCGCCCGGCCGTCCTCAGGTTCGGTCTCTGATCTCTTCGAGCAGCTCGGCCGCCTCCTCTAGGTACTCGGGGTCCTGCACATCACTGGTGGGCGGCAGCGCCAGCAGGGCCTCGAGCTGTTCGCGCGCCTCCGCGTACCGCTCCAGGTCGACGTAGATCTCCGCGAGCTCCAGGTGATGGTACAGGTAGCTCGGCTTGAGCTCGACGGAGCGTTCCAGGTGCACCACGGCCGAGTCCCAGCTCGCCCGGTTCATGAAGTCGGCGCCGAACAGGGCGCGCGCGAAGAACTTGGTCACACCGGAGAGCCGCTGGATCTCGGCATGCCACGCCCCGAGCACGTGGTAGGCGCCGTCGTGAGCCGGATCGAGCTCGATCGCCTTCGCCGCCGCGTTGTAGATCTCCCTGGCGAAGCGCACCCGCTCCTCACCACCCTTGGTGCGGGACAGCCGCCCGAGCGCCACAGACTGCTGGAACCAGGCCTCCGCGCTCAAGGAGTCGGCCTCGGTGGCGCGCCTCGCCCATGACCACGCCTCCTGGTAGAGACTGTCGCGCTCGCTCTCGTAGCGCTCATCTTCCAGCTGCTTGGCGACGTCGATCTGCGCCTGGGCGAACTTCCACATGGCCTCTACGCGCGTGGAGTCGATCCACAGCGCCTGCCGGAAGGCCTCCAACGCTTCGGCCGGCTTGAGGGCGTCCATCAGACTGTCGCCCCGAGCGAGGTGGTCGGCATAGGTCTGGGCTGCGGCTGAACCCGCAGTGATGCACGCGGCGATGGTCGTGACGATGAGTGAACGCATGCTGGCACTCCGCGGTGAGACGCCATGAAGGGCGGGCGTGATATGTTCGTGCGGCCGCTGATCGAGCGCAAGCGCGACGGTGGGGCGCTCGGGGCCGACGAGTGGTCCCGTCTGGTCAACGCCTACGCCGCCGGCGAGGTGCCCGACTACCAGATGGCGGCGCTCCTCATGGCGATCCTGCTGAACGGGCTGGACGGGCGGGAGCTGGGTGCCCTCACCGACGCCATGTGCGCGTCCGGAGCCAGGCTCGCCTTCGGCCCCGACGCGCAGCCCCAGGTGGACAAGCACTCGACCGGCGGCGTGGGCGACAAGGTGTCGCTCGTGCTGGCGCCGCTGGTGGCGAGCCTCGGGGTGTCCGTCCCAATGATCTCGGGGCGCGGGCTGGCACACACGGGCGGGACGCTCGACAAGCTGGAGGCGATTCCCGGCTTCCGGGTGGACCTCTCGCTCGACGAAGCGCGCCGCCAGGTCGAGCGGATCGGGATTGCGATGCTGGGCCAAACCGACGAGATCGCGCCGGCCGACCGGAAGCTCTACGCCCTGCGGGATGCCACCGGCACCGTGGATGCGATTCCCCTCATCGCCGCCAGCATCATGTCGAAGAAGCTGGCCGAGGGGCTGACCGGGCTCGTGCTCGACATCAAGCGCGGCAGCGGGGCCTTCCTCCCCGAGCTCGACCGGGACGTGGAGCTGGCGCAGACCATGATCCGGCTCGGCGAGGAGCGCGGCTGTCCCACCGTCGCCCTGATCACCGCCATGGACCGGCCCCTGGGTCACGCGTGCGGCAACGCGCTCGAGACCGAGGAAGCGCTGGCGGCGCTGCGTGGCGAGGGACCTGCGGACTTGATGGAGGTGACCTACGCCTTGGGGACCGAGATGCTGCTGTTGGCCGGCGTGGTCGCCGCACGGCCCGATGCCCGCTCCATGCTGGAGCAGGCGATTACATCAGGGCGGGCCGCCGACAGGTTTCGCGAGCTGGTGGCAGCCCAGGGCGGCAACCCGGCCGTGGTCGATGACCCGAGCGTGCTCCCCCAGGCGCCCCTCACGCGCGTGTTCGAGGCGCCTGCCGCCGGCATGGTGGAGCGAGTCGAGCCCCGGCGGCTCGGTGAGGCGGTGGCTGCCATGGGGGGAGCGCGGCGTCATGTGGAGGACGACATCGACCTGTCGGTGGGCATCGTGGTAACGGTCAAGCCGGGCGACCGGGTGAAGCAGGGGCAGCCCATCGCATCGATCTACGCGAGAGACGAGGCAGGGATGGCCGAGGGTCGGGCCGCGCTGGATGCGGCGGTGCTGATCGGAGCGCCGGACGACCCGGAGGCGCTACCCCTCATCTCGCACCGAGTGACCGCCCAGTCGGTGGAGCTGCTCGTCTAGTCTACGGCTTGGGCGCGCCCGGTCCCCAATCGGGCAGCTCCTCTTCCGCCTGCTCGGGCGAGGCGAAGGCGTCCACGTCGCGTACCTCGTCCTCCGCTTCTGCCAGCTCCTCCAGATCGGTCGCAGCGTCGCCCGCCGCGCGGTCCGGGTCCACACGGCTCGACCTTCCCGGGCCGGCGAAGAACCACGCCAACGCCGCCGCCAGCGCCAGGAGCAGGAGGACAAGTCCGAGCGATGCGGTCATGCTCGCGCCTGCTCCTCTTCCCAGAATGCCGCGAGCCGCTCTGCGATCGCGTCGCGCACCTCGCGGAACCTGGCGAGCTGCGCTGCGTCGCTCGCGGCCGGCGCGGCGGGGTCGGGGAGCGCCCAGTCGAGGAATCGTCCGGTCGTGTGAGCCACGGGGCACTCCTGTTCGGCGCACAGCCTGACTACCACGTCGGCGTCCGCCAGCGGTACCTCGTCCATGCCCTTGGAGCGCTGCTGGCTGATGTCGATGCCGATCTCGCGCATTGCGTCCACGGCGCGCGAGCTGAGCTTGCCCGGTCTGGAGCCCGCGCTGTAGACGCGCCAGCCGTTTGGCGCACTGGCGCGCGCCAGGCCCTCGGCCATCTGGCTGCGGGCGGAGTTCGCCACACATAGGAAGATCAAGGAAGGCATTCGCGGGAGTGGCGGGCTACAGCTCGTCCAGCAGGTCCTTCGGGATGTCCTCCGATCGCACCAGCACCAGGATGGCGGCCTGGGGCACCACGAGGTAGCGCTTGCCCTCGAAGGTGATCTCCACCGCGGCCTTGCGGAAGAACAGGGCGAAGTCGCCGACCCGCGCCTGCATGGGCACGTAGCGTGGCTCACCGCCGCCGATCTCTTTCCACGGCTCTTCGTCCAGCTCGGTGGGCGCCGAGAGTGGCGTGCCCGGGCCGGTGGCCAGGATTCGGCCGCTCTGGACTGCCTGGTGGTCGACGGCGGTGGACGGCAGGTAGAGCCCCACGTTGGTGCGCTCCTCTCCCTCCTCCGGCGCGATCAATACACGATCGCCGACGACCACGAGCTTCTTGAGTGGGTCCCGCATACGTTCAAATCAACAGGCCCCGGGGGAAGCGCGCCAGGGGCCCACTGCTCTATTGACCATCCCGGTCCCCGAGCCGCAACTTCCTCTGTCATCTAGCTCATACGGACGAAACCATGGCGGCCCTCTTCAAGAAGCAGCCCAAGTCGGAGACGAGTCTCGAGGAGCTTCCAGAGGTCCTGCAGGAACTGCTGCAGCGCATCCAGGAGGAGCGCAGCGCGCTCGAGGGTGTGCTGGATCGGGCACAGGGCGCGGCGGAGCAGTTCGCGTCGATGCAGCAACAGCTTGCCGAGGCGGCCGAGCGGCAGGTGGAGCAAGCTGCGTCGGTGCAGCAACAGCTGGTCGGGGCGGCCGAGCGGCAGACGGAGCAAGCAACGTCGCTGCAGCAACAGATCGCGGAAGCGGCGGAGCGGCAGCAGGAGCTCGCCCAGCGTCTCGACGCGGCCCGGGAGCAGGCCGAAGGCTTTGCTGAGCTGGCGGGTCGGCTGGAGCAGCTGGATGGTGCGATCGGGGATGTGGAGCGGGCCCGCGCCCAGGCCGCAACCGGCGTGCGGGAAGTGGCCGACAACCTCGCCGACGTTTCGGGTGTGGCCGACAGCGTGCGCGCCGCTGTCGAGGAAGCCACGCGCCTGCAGCAGGACCTGGCGCAGCTGAGCGGTCCCTCGGGCGCGATCGCCGAGTTGAGAGCCAAGGCGGATGAGGTTCGCGACCAGTTCCTCAACTACAGCCACGACGTGACCGTCGCGCGGGATGCGCAGGAGTCGATCCGGGGCGAGCAAGTGGCGGCGCGCGCCCGCTTCCAAGAGGCGCAGGAGCTCGCCGCGCGGCTGAAGCAGGAGGTGGAGGGGGCCGAGGCCCGCCTGGCCACGATGGAGGCCGGGATCGCGGAAGTCGCGAAGCTGGAGCAGCGCCGTACGCGCACCGAGGAGCAGCTTCACGCGCTGAGCGCCCTCTCCGATCATGTGATGCACAAGACCCGTACCCTGGAGACGCAACGGGAGGTGGTGGACCGTGCGGCGGCCCAGGCGGCGCGGTTGGACGACCTGGTGTGGGATCTGGACAGCCGTCTCAAGAAGCTCCAGGAGGACTCGAAGCTCATCAAGAAGACGCAGGATAGCCTCGCCGATCTCGAGCAGCTCGTGGACCGGACCACGAAGCGGATCGAGGCGGCCAAGGCGGACGACGCCGCGGCGCGGATGGAGGCGGAACAACTTGCGGCGCAGCTGTCGTCGCTCAAATCGGCCGTGCGGGAAGGCGTCGAGCGGCTCGGCCTCGACCGCCAGGGATTGGAAGCAGCGAGCCACCAGGTCACCGAGTTGCGCGCGGCCCTCACCGAGCTCGAATCCCGCTTCCAGCAGATGGAGCGGGCGGGGCAGGCGATCGCCCAGGCGCAATCGCGGTCCGACGAGTTGGCGGCGCGGCTCACGACCCTCGCCTCGGAAGTCGGCCGGGTCGAAGAGCACGGCGAGCGCGCGCGGACCGTGCAGGCGGGCCTTGAGCGCAGCGAGAGCGTTGCGCACCAGTTGGCCGAGCAGATCGAGCGGCTCGTGGCGTCGCAGCCGGCCCTCGCCGAGCTGAGCCGCGAAGTCTCGGACCTCATGGCGTCGAACGAGGCGGTACGTGACGCGACGGCACAGCTCCAGGTCGCGCGCAGCGAGCTGGAGCAAGGGCTCGGTGCTCAGGGCGAGGCGAGGCGCTGGCTCGCAGAGGCCGACCAGCGGGTGCAAGAGCTGCGTGCCAAGGTCACCGAGCTCGATGCAGCCGCGCAGGCCGTGGAGCGGGTGCGTGTGCTGGCGAGCGACGCGCTCGAGAAGGCGGAGCACCTGAAGAACCGCGAGGAGTTCGTGGCCCAGTTGGAGCAGCGCCTCGACGGGCTCGGGACGCTGAGCGGCGAGCTCGATGCCCGCATGGCTACCCTCGAGGAACGGCGTAGCGCGTTCGCCGACCTGGAGGCGCGCAGTGACGCCCTGCGGCAGCGCCTGGACGATGCGGAGCGACGCTTCGATGTCGTTGCCCGGCGCGACGAGGAAGTGGGCCAGCTCGAACACCGCATGGACTCGGTGAGGGAGCAGCTCCAGGGTGCGGAGGAGCGCATGGGAGACCTGCGTGTCAGCGTGGATGACGCCGCCGCCCGGGCGGCCGAGCTGGAAGCCCTCGCCGAGCGGGTGGACTCCGTGGGACGCCAGATCGAGGAGCGCGAGCAAGCACTGCGCCAAGCCGCCGCGCAGCTCGAGCGGGCCTCGGCGCTCCGGCAGGAGGCGGCGGTGGCGGCCCAGGAGCTGGAGGACGAGAGCAAGAAGCTGGGCAACGCCCTCGCGGCGGCCCAGTCGCAGGCCGAGCGGGTGAGCGACCTCGCAGAGCAACTCGAGTCGCGGGCCGGCGCGCTGCGGTTCGCGGACAAGCGCGTGACCCAGTTCGAGGAGAAGATCGTCCAGCTCGAGCAGATGGAGCGCGACGTAGAGGCCGCGATGAATGGCCTCGCCTCACGGCAGCAAAGCGTCGATGCGGTGCGCCGCGAGCTGAGCACCATCTTCGAGACGGCCGAGCGAACCGTGGAGCACATGCGCAGCGTGACCACCGCACGGCAGGAGGTAGAGGAGACGCGGGCCGCGCTGGAGGGAGTGCTGGACCGCGCGCGCCAGGTAGACGAGCTCGCCGCGTCGGTCGACGAGCGGTGGGCGCGCATCACGCAGGCCGAGGAGCGGCTCGCCAGGCTCGATACGCTGCTCGGTGACGTGCGCTCGAGTCTCGAGACGCTACGCGGGCAGAAGGCCGTCGTGGATCATGCGATCGAGAAGGCGAGCCGACTCAGCTATCAGACCAAGGAGGCGGAGGCGATCATCGCCGCGCTGCGCGAGGAGCGGGAGCTCGCGAGCCGGATCCACGAGGCGGTGATCGAGCTGCGGCGGGAGGAGGCTGGCTAGCGGTTCGGCGCTCGGCCGGGGTCCTACCTCCGCAAGCTGACGGCGCGGCTCAATTGCGGGGCGTGGGGGCTCGGCGGTCGGCCAGGTACCCCACCCTCGTTCACGGCACCACGCTTGTCGCCACTTGGCTGGTCGGGATGGCGTCCGGGCGTCACCAGGCGCCACGTCGCCCCATCCTCCTCGTGCGGCGTGCTGCTGCTCGCTCGGGTGGCACTGCGGCCTCGCTGAACCCTGCGGCCGTTGTTACTCCGTGATCTCCCGCATCACTGCCAGCGGCGTGCGGCGCATCACGTCGCGGCTCGACAGGAGTCCTACCAGGATCGTGACCAGGACGGTCGCCAGGCCCAATCCCAGCAGCGGCAGGAGCGGCAGGCGGAATGTCATCTCGAAGAAGAAGGTGACGAGCGCCCAGCCGGCGAGGGCAGCCAGGAGCAGGCCGGTGAGAGCGGCGAGCGCGCCCAGCGCCAGGTACTCGGTGGCGAGTATGCGGGTCACCTGTCGCGCTTGGGCCCCGATCGTCTTGAGCAGCACGCTCTCACGGAGCCGCTGGTAGCGTGAGGTGCCGATGGCGCCAATCAACACGATCATCCCGCTCGCGATCGAGAACAGGGCCATGAACCGGATGGCCACGGCCACGCTGCCCAGAATGGTGTCGATCGTCTGTTGCACCAGGGAGAGGTCGAGAGCGGATATGTTCGGGTAGCGCTGCACCAGGTCGCGCTGCACCTCGGCCCGGGGCACGTCGCCCTCGACTCGGGCGAGGGTGACGAAAATCTGGGGCGCGCCCTCCAGCACCCCGGGCTCGAAGACCGCGAAGAAGTTGGGCTCGAACCGCGCCCAGTCAACACGCCTCAGGCTGGCGATCTCGGTCTCCACCCGCACGCCCTGCACGTCCCAGGTGATGCGATCGCCCAGCTCCAGGCGCAGCTCTTCCGCCACGTCTCGCTCCATGGAGATCCGCGGCAGCGGTGAGCCGGCCCCGGGCGGTGGCGCGGCGCGCGGCTCGTCCCACCAGGCGCCTGCCGTGAGCTCCTCGGAGGACACCAGTGTGTCCCGGTAGGTGTTGCGGTACTCCCGCCTGAGCGCCCAGCGGCTCGGGCCCGGCCCCGTCGTGTCGCTGAGGAGCTCGCTCACCGGGCGGCCGTTCAGCGCCGCTATCCGGGCCGGCACGATGGGTGTGAACTCCTGAGTGACGAGCCCCCGCTCAGTGAGCAGGCTCTCAACGCCCGCCTGCTGGTCCTGCTGGATGTCGAAGATCACGAGGTTGGGCCGGTCGGGGCGCGCGTCGATCGCGATCTGGTCGAGCAGGTTGCGCTGCACGACGTGCAGGCTCGCGAGCAGGTACAGGCCGAAACCCACGGTGAGGATGACCGACACGGTCTGGTTGTGCGGGCGGAACAGGTTCGCCACCCCCTGGCGCACCACATAGGGTGCGCGGCGGGGGAAGAAGCGCCGCGTCGCACGCGTCAGACCCTTGGCCACGAGCCACAGGGCCGTCGTCGTGAGCGCGATGGCCACCGCGAAGGCGAGGCCGGCCGGCATTACCGGGGCCTGCGACACGCTGAGCCCGACCACCGTGGCCGCGACGGCCACATAGGTGAGCAGCCGGGCCACGTCCCGGCGCGGCGGGGGCCCGTCGTAGGCGCGGCGTAGCGCCTGGAGCGGCGCCACGTCCCGCACCGTGAGCAGCGGGAGCATGCCGAACAGCACCGCCACCCAGATGCCGATTCCGAGCCCGGTGAGCACCGGAGCAGCGTGCAGCGTCGGGGAGACCTCGAGGGGGAGGAAATCCTCGAGCACCCCCGGCAAGCTCCACTGCACGGCGAGGCCGAGCGCTACGCCCACCGCCGACCCGACCGCTCCCATGAGCGCGGCCTGCACCAGATACACCGCGAAGACGGTGCGCTGCGAGGCGCCGAGGCAGCGCAATACTGCTACCGTGTCGAGGCGGCGCTTGACGAAGACGTGAACCGCGCTCGCCACGCCGATGCCGCCGAGGAGCAGAGCAATCAATCCCACCAGACCGAGGAAGCGGGCGAGGGCATCGAGGGACTCGGCCCACTCCTCCTCACGCTCCTCGACAGTGTCGTAGCCCATGCGCGCTTCCTCGAGCCGCGTGCCCCAGGCGTCGACAAAAGTCTCGACCTCTTCGACGGTGGGGATCTGGAGGTACGCCAGGTAGCGCACCAGGCTGCCGAACTGAATGAGCCCGGTCTCGTCGACGTAAGCTCGCGGGATGTAGACACTGGGTCCGATGGCCGTACGCAGCCCCACGTCGCCCGGCACCTTGGTCACCACGCCGCTGATCACGAAGGCCGCCTGCCCGATGCGCAGCGTGTCTCCCTGCCGGGCGTCGAGGTAGACGAGCACCCCCGGGTCGACCAGCGCCTGACGCCCTGCCTCCCGCTGTGACCACGCCTCCGCGGGCTCGGTCTCGATCGTGCCGTAGTAGGGGTAGCCGCCGGTCATGGCGCGCACGTTTACCAGCCGCGTTAGGCCGGTGCGAGGCGCGAGCGCCATCGAGGTGAAGTTGGTGGCGTACGAGATCGGGGTGCCTGCTTGCGCCGCCGAGTCGAGCGCCTGCTGCACATCTGCGGGAAACGGCTGCCGACTGAAGAGCTCCAGGTCCGCTCCCAGGAGGACGCGGGCCTCCGCGTGGACACCCGTGATCACGTCCGCACGGAAGGAGTTGATGGCCACGAGCGCGGCGACGCCGAGCGTGATCGAACCCATGTACAGCGCCATCCTCCGCCACGCGGCCCGGCTCTCCCGCAGGGCCATACGCAGGATGAAGGGGAGCGTCACGGGACGATGGTGCCCCCGGCGAGCCGCACGATGCGGTGTGCCCGGCCGGCGAGCTCCTGGTCGTGAGTCACCAGCATGAGCGTGGTCTGCGCCTCGGTGTTGAGCGCCACCAGGAGATCGGCCACGGCCTTCCCCGTCTCAGTGTCCAGGTTCCCGGTGGGCTCGTCCGCGAAGAGGATCTTCGGCTGGTTGGCGAAGGCGCGGGCCAGGGCAACACGCTGCTGCTCGCCCCCTGATAGCTGTGCCGGGTAGTGGTGGGTCCGCTCCGCGAGCCCGACGCGCGCCAGGAGGTCGCGGGCGCGCTCCTCGACATGCGCGCCGCCGTCGCCGGGCTTGCCCGGCTGCAGCTCCACTGGGACGAGCACGTTCTCGAGCGCCGTGAGCGTCGGGATGAGCTGGAAGGTCTGGAAGACGAAGCCCACCTTCTCGGCACGCAAGCGGGCGCGCTCGTCCTCGGTGAGGCGGCTCAGGTCCTGCCCGTCGAGTTCGACCCGCCCCGCACTGGGGCGGTCCAGTCCGGCCAGGAGACCGAGCAGCGTGGTCTTGCCACTCCCCGACGGCCCCACGATGGCGATGAAACCCTGGGGCTCTACCGTCAGGTTGACGTCCTTGAGGACGGTGAGGGGGTGGCCCCCACTCGTGTATGTTTGTTCCAGGTGCTCGGCGACGATGATCATGGCTCGAAAGATACTGCTCATGGCTCTGGGCGCGTTCCTCGTCGCGTGCTCCGCCACAGAGGAGCGCGGCGACGCGGGCGCGGCCCGGTCGGCGACCGGTGGGTCCGCTTTGGAGGAGCGGCCGGTAGTGCTGTTCCTCGGGACGAGCCTCACCGCGGGCCTCGGACTCGAGGCGGAGGAAGCGTACCCCGCCCTAGTGCAACGGCGCATCGATGAGACCGGGTTGCACTTCCGTGTGGTGAACGCCGGGGTGAGCGGCGAGACCTCGGCGGGGGGGCTGCGCCGCATCGACTGGCTGCTCAGGGAGCCGGTAGCCGTGTTGGTGCTGGAGCTCGGCGCCAACGACGGCCTGCGTGGGCTCGACACCGAGGAAATGCGGTCCAACCTGCGTGAGATAGTGGACCGCACCCTCGCTGCCCACAGCGATGCGCAAATCGTCATCGTGGGCATGGAGGCGCCCCCGAACCTAGGGCCGTCCTACACGCGCGCGTTTCGCCGGGTCTTCGTCGAGCTGGCCGAGGAGTACGACGCGGCGTTGATCCCGTTCCTGCTCGATGGGGTGGGAGGTGTGCCACGGCTCAACCAGGCTGATGGGATCCATCCGACGGCCGCGGGGCACGAGATCATCGCGCAGAACGTGTGGCCGGTCCTGCAGCCGGTGTTGGCAGAGATCGAGCGGACGGCGGTAGGGCGCTAGGGCAGGAGGGTGCCGTCGGCGTAGCCTACCGCCAGGTGAGCGGGACAAGGGGAACAGGAAGAGGAAATGCAGCGTCCTGGCAAGATCATCTGTGTGGGCCGCAACTACGTGGCGCATGCCGAGGAGATGGGCAACGTGGTGCCGGAGCGGCCGCTACTCTTCATGAAGCCGCCCTCGGCGGTGATCGGCCATGGGGAGTCCATCGTGCTCCCTCCCGACTCCGAGCGGGTGGAGCACGAGGGCGAGATCGGCGTAGTGATCGGCGCACCGCTCAGGAATGCGCGAGCCGAAAACGTGCTCGACGCTGTGGCCGGCGTGACCTGCGTGAACGACGTGACCGCTCGGGACCTGCAGAAGACCGACGGCCAATGGACCCGGGCCAAGGGCTTCGACACGTTCTGCCCCCTTGGGCCCCGGCTCGTGCCGCTGGCCGAGTTGCCGCCGCTTCCGGAGCTGGAGGTGGCTTGTCGTGTGAACGGAGCGGAGCGGCAACGGGGACGCGCAGCCGACATGGTGTTCGACGTTCCCGGCCTCGTGGCCTACATCAGCCGCATCATGACGCTGGAGCCGGGCGACCTGATCGCCACCGGAACCCCCGCCGGCGTAGCGCCGCTGGCGGCAGGCGACGTGGTGGAGGTGGAGATCGCGGGGGTGGGTGTGCTGCGGAACCCGGTGGTGGCCGGGCTCCGCTGAGCGGGACTCAGCCGGCGCGCAGCGCCGGTGCGGAGGTGCGCGCGCGCCGCGCCGCCTCCCACGCGACCATTGCCTTCTTGCGCGCCGCGCCCCAGCGGTACGCGCCGAAGGCGCCGGAGCTCAGAATCACCCGGTGGCAGGGAATGAGATAGGCGACGGGATTCTGCCCCACCGCCGTCCCGACGGCCCGCTGGGCTTCGGGGTGCCCGATGCTGCGCGCGATGTCGCCGTAGGACACGAGGGTGCCGGGTGGGATGCAGAGCAGGGCCTCCCACACCTTGAGTTGGAAGTTGGTGCCCGTGAGCGCCAGGGTCAGCGGTTTTCCTCCGCCGCTCCGTCGCTCGAAGATGCGCGCCGCGACCGAGCCGGTTGCCACCTGATCGTGCACCAGATGTGCGCCGCGCCACGTCCGCCGCAGCCCGGCGAGGACCCCGCGACGCTCGCGCTCCTCGGCAAACGCCAGCCGACAGACCCCCCGATCAGTGGCACCGAGGAGACACTCGCCAAACGGCGTGGGGTGGAAGCCGTACCGGATCGTGAGTCCCTCTCCCGCCGCCTTGTACTCGCCTGGCGTAACTGCCTCCACGGACACGAACAGGTCGTGCAGCCGCCCGGGTCCGGACAGCCCTGCGTCGTACGAGGCTGCCAGCACGCTTTGCCCCTCGCGCAGCGCGGCCTTGGCGTGCTCGAGGGTGAGGAACTGGAGGAATCGCTTGGGGCTAACTCCGGCCCAGCGCTTGAACACCCGCTGGAAGTGGTAGGAGCTGAGCCCCGCGGCCGTGGCCACCTCCTCCAGGGAGGGTTGGCGGCGGTAGTGCCGATCGAGGTATTGGATCGCCTGCGCGATCCGGTCGCCGTCGCGCTGTGACATCGCTGCTCCGTTTGGTGTGGGAGGCACGGAGCCAACTTGGGCGTTCCCCCAGGGTGTCTCAACCCGGTTCTTGCGATCAGCCCCACCCAACCCTGCCCCGTTCCCCGCAGTGAATCGAGCTACGGAGCCGCCACCGAATCTGGGGGAGGAGGAGCTCCAAATGCGGAGAGGTCCAGCTGCAACACGCTCATAGGGTCTACCGTCACCCTGCCCTGGCGCGTGAGCCAGTGCAGGTGCGGTCCGGTCACCCGCCCAGTGGCGCCGATTCTCCCGATGAGCCGGCCGCCCTCGACTGTGTCACCCTGGGCTACGAGCGCTTCGCTCAGGTGCAGGTAGGCGGTCACCAGGCCGCGGCCGTGATCGAGGTACACGACGTTGCCGCTGTAGTAGAGGTCTTCCACCAGGGCCACGACGCCGCGGTTAGCCGCCACCACGGGGTCGCCCCGCTCGCCGTCCAAGTCCACGCCCCAGTGCCGGCTCTGGACTTGGCCGTTGAACACGCGCGCGGTACCGAAGGCGCTGGTGATAGGGCCGGCCGCTGGGCGCACGAAATCGCCGGTCCACAGACGCGGCGTGTCCTGCGAGCGCCGGTAGACCGCCCGGGTCGCTGCGCGCTCGGCTGCGATCCGGGCCCGGAGCGCCGAGTCGGGCTGCTCCACGAACCGGGAGGCAACCCGCAGCTGCTCCACGGGATACTCGGTCTGCCCCACCGGAATGCGGATGAAGCGGTGCTCGGGCTCGCCCTTCCCGTAGCGGATTGTGAGGACGAGGGGAATGGTCTCCTGGGCGCCGAGCGGGACGGCCGCGAGCGTATGGAACCCACTGGGTGCCGCCTCGAAGTGGAGCGCCTGACCGGCGAGGGTGCCCTCCACCAGCGCCTGGCTCTGCTCCGAGGCGCGCACCGTGTCGGGCTGAACCACGATGCGGATCAGGGTACCCTGCCTCGGCTGCTCCGGGGACCAGCCGACGGCCGCACCCGGCTGAGGTCGTGAGAGAGTGGCGCCGAGGGCGAACACCGCAACTGCCGCCCCGAGGGCGGTCGGCTTTGCGATAGACATGGGCCAAAGATAGCGACAGGCGGGAGCGGGATGCCGCCGCATGGGGTGCGGAACCAGCGAGAGGCTAGAAGCTGACGCTGCCGCCGAGTCGGAACACCCGACTCGCGCTCTTGAGGCCCGGCATCGCGTGGTGTAGCGCGCGCCTGCCGTGGAACCCACTCAGCAGGTCAGCGACACCGAAGGACAGCGGCACTCGTCGCACCAGGGCCATTGGCGCCGGGAGCGCCCCCCCGCTGGGCCGTAACTCGGTCGTGAGGAGGAGTGGGTCGGCGCGCCTGCCGGATGCTGCGGCGTCGCCGGGTTGCAGTGGCCTCGCGACCCAGTGGTGATGCTGCTGCAGCATGAAGGTCGGGCGTGCCGCGGCAGCCGCTCCCGCGATTCGCCCCTCCACCAGCACCGCGGGGGCGAACTGCGCTCGCAGGGCGACAGGTCCTCCCTGCCCGCGGAACGAGACCTGCGCCGCCGCGGGCGATGCCCAGGCCGTGGCGGCCACCAGGAGTCCTGCCGCGGTCGCGAGTCGGGTGCTGGAGGGTCTCACGTGGGTCGAACCTCACTCATTGGGCGGTCTCAGAGTAGCGCCCCCCGGTTTCGGGCGCCGTGAGACCAATCACGAGTCGAACAGTCGGAGAAAGCTCGGGTACCTGCCCTGTCTTGGCAAGGCGGAGCTGGGGGTCAGCTGGCGGCCGCCTCTGGCTCGGCGGCCTGCTCCGGGGGTACGGCTCCGAAGCGCCGCTCGCGGCGACGAAACTCCGAGAGGGCCAGCGCCAGGTCGGCACGCCGGAAGTCGGGCCACAGCACCGGCGTGAAGTAGAGCTCGGCGTAGGCGAGCTCCCACAGCAGGAAATCGGACAGCCGCTGCTCGCCGGCGGTCCGCACTATCAGGTCGGGTTCCGGGACGTTGCCGCAGATCTGGCGCTGGATCAGATCGGGCGTGATGGCGCTGGGGTCGAGCCGGCCCCGCTTGACCTTGCGCGCCAGCTTGCTCATGGCGTCGGCGATGGCCCAGCGCGCGCTGTAGTCAATCGCCAGGCGGAGGTGCAGGCGCCGCCCCCGCGCCGTGGCGTGCTCGGTCTCCTCCAGCTGCCTCCGGGCCGAGCCCGGGATGCGGTCGCGGCGGCCCACGTGCGTCACCCGAACGCCGTTCTTGATGAGCTCGCTGCGCTCGCGCTGGCAGTACTCCCTGAGCAACCAGAAGAGCCGTCCCACCTCCGTGGGCGGCCGCTTCCAGTTGTCGCTCGAGAAGGCGTACACCGTCAGCGTGGTCACACCGAGGTCCGGCGCGCCCCGCACCACATCCCGCAGGCTGTCCACCCCGGCGAGGTGACCGCGCCAGCGAGGCTTCCCCTGGCTGCGCGCCCACCGCCCGTTGCCGTCCATGATGATGCCGACGTGCAGCCCGCTCATGTGCGCTCCAGCGCGTCGCGCGCTTCGCTCAGTATCGTCTCCATCTGTGCCAAGTAGGTCTCGAGGGCACGCCGCCCCTTCGTGGTGAGCCGGTACTCGGTCTTCGGTTTCCGGTCCTCGAAGCCCTTGGTCACCTTGATGTAGCCGGCTTCCTCCAGCTTTCGGGCGTGGACGCTCAGATTCCCGTCGCTGGTGCGCAACACCTGCTTCAGGTCGGCGAAGCTCATCCGCTCCTCCGCCGCGAGGGCCGAGACGATCCCGAGGCGGATGCGCTCGTGGATGAGCCGGTCGAGCGTGTCGGTGGTGGTGCTATCCGCCATGCCGCAGCACGATGTCAAGTCCCACCGCCACGTGTAGGCCGCCGAACCCGAAGGCCAACAGCGGCAGCCCCCAGTCGGGTCGGAACAGCGCGACCGCGCCCAGGATCAGGAATGCCATCCCCATCCAGCGGATCGCCCGGATGGAGATCGTGCCACCCGCGGTGACGCCGGCCCCATAGAGGGCGAGCCAGGTGCCGGGCAGCAGCTCGGTTGTGCCGTGCTCCGCCAGGGCTAGGGTGAGCAGGCCGCCGGCCACGAGCGTCGGCGCCATCACCCACACCACCTTGCGGATCGCGCCGGTCCAGATCGGTACCTCCAGCCGCCGCGCCTTGGTGATGTTGAATCCGGTGGCGATTGGGACCGAGACGAGGGCCGCCGGAATCCAGATGCGAAGGTCGGCTCCCAGGTCGCCGCTCCACGCCAGCCACGCCGCCACCAGACCCAGGGCACCGACCGCAACCAGGCCCCACCCGGAGACGGCGGTGTACGTGGATGCCGACTCCATGGTGCGCCGGATGTAGGCGAGGGTCTCCTTGGCCTCTTGCTGCTCCTCGTGCGTAGGAATGGACACGGCTCCCCCCGAGGCCGGTGTAGGTAAAGGACTTTGCATGATAAAGTACGTTTCCTGCCGGGTGGCGCAAGGGAGCCGGTCACGGGGAATCGCCCCATCCGAAGGGCGATCCGGGGGTTGAACGGTGTGCCGTGCCGTGGTTACAATCCTGCCCATTCCGACGTGGCGCGCGACCGCATCCATGCCGCTCCTCAGCCTCACCAACGTCACCAAGCGCTTCGACGGCGTGACCGCCGTCGACTCCGCGAGCTTCACCATCGACCGCGGGGAAGTCGTGGGGTTCCTCGGCCCCAATGGCGCCGGGAAGTCCACCACGATGCGGCTGATCACGCAGTTCTACGAACCTGACGAGGGCGAGATCCGGTTCGACGGAGTGCCGCTCGCCGAGGCCGGCCGCGAGGCCAAGCGCCGCGTGGGTTACCTGGCGGAGAACAACCCGCTGTACGACGAGATGGCCGTAGCGGAGTACCTCGACTTCGTGGCGCGGCTCCGGGGGCTGGGAGGGCCCGGTGGGGGGGAGGCGTTGGACGAGGCGATCGCCCGCACGGGAATCGCCACGGTCTACTATCGACCCATCGGTGAGCTCTCAAAGGGATTCCGCCAGCGCGTCGGCTTGGCCCAAGCCATGCTGCACCGGCCCGACCTCCTGGTGCTGGACGAGCCCACCGAGGGGTTGGACCCCAATCAGCGGGTGGAGATTCGACGCCTCATCAGCGAGCTGGGGCGCGACCGCACAGTCCTGCTGTCCACGCACGTGCTCTCGGAGGTGCAGCACACCTGCTCCCGGCTCCTCGTGATCCACCAGGGACGCTTGGCGGCCGACGGTCCGGTGGAACAGCTCACGGCCCGGGCTGAGGGCGCTGCCCAGGTGACGGTGGAGGCGGTCGGCGAGGGGCTGGTGGACGCCCTCAAGCGGCAGGCCGGCGTGCTGGGTGTCGAGGGCCCGCACCCCCGCGGCGGCGAGCGGGTAGCGGTCATCCTCACCACCGACGGCTCGCGCGACGTGCGGCCCGATGTGTTCGCCCTGGCCAAGGAGCGCGGGTGGACGCTGTACGAGCTGCACCAGGAGAGCCGGAGCCTGGAGCAGCTGTTCCGGCAGCTCACCGGTGGGGCGGGGGAGTGATGCAGGCGATCTGGACCCTGGCGCGGCGCGAGCTACGGTTCCTGTTCGATCATCCGACGGGCTACATCCTGCTGGTCGTGTTCCTGGCGTTCAACAACTTCCTCTTCTTCCGCACGGCGTACCTCCAGGGCGTCGCCTCGCTCCGCCCCATGTTCGGGCTCCTGCCCTGGATCCTCCTCTTCTTTGCGCCGGCCGTCACGATGCGGATGCTGTCGGAGGACGCCCGCTCGGGTACCCTCGAGGTAGTGCTCGCCCAGCCGATCACTGAGCTGGAGCTGGTGGTCGGGAAGTACCTGGGCGCGCTCTCCTTCAGCTGGATCGCGCTGGTCCTCACGGTGACGATCCCGCTCGGGCTCTCCCTCGGCGCGGACCTCCAGGTAGGCGTCATGGTCGCGCAGTACGTGGGCGCTGCCCTCCTGGCCGCGGCATTCACGGCCGTGGGGCTCTGGGCCTCCAGCGTGACGCCGAATCAGGTCACGGCGTTCATCGTGGGCGTCGCCGTGATGTTCCTGCTCATCCTCGTGGGCGCAGGCCCCATGATCACCGGCCTGCCGGCGAGCCTGGAGCGGATCGCCGCGAGCCTGGCCGTCCTGCCGCACTTCGAGAACATCGCCCGGGGTGTCATAGACCTGCGGGACGCGATCTACTTCGTCTCGCTCGGGGCGCTGTTCCTCGCCCTCGCGTACGCCGCGCTGATGCGGCGCAAGCTGTCGCCGGCACGGGCGGGACGGCGGCGCCTCCACTTCGGCACGGCGCTCATCGCGGCCCTCGTGGTCGTGGTGAACCTGCTGGGAGGTCGCATCGGTGGACGCCTCGATCTCACGCCGGGCAAGGCATACACCCTGTCGCCGGCCACGCGGGAGATCCTGGGCGACCTCGACGATCTGGTCACGATCAAGCTGTTCGTCACGGAGGAGCTGCCCGAGGACTTTGGCATCATCAAGCGCGACATCGGAGATCTGCTGGCCGACTTCCGGGCGGCCGGCGGCGGTAACCTGCTGGTGCTGGAGCTCGATCCCGCGGACGACGAGGACGCCATCGCCGAGGCGCGCTCCCTCGGCATCCCACCGGTGCAGTTCAGCTCCGTGGGCGAGGCCCAGCTCCAGGTACAGGAGGGCTATCTCGGCCTCGCGGTGCAATACGCCGACGCGGTCGAGACGATTCCCGTGGTCACCCGCACCGACGACCTGGAATACCGCCTCATCTCCTTCGTCCGCGCGCTCACACGCACCGAGCGCCCCGTCGTGGCGCTGGTGGAGTCGCGCCCCGATCCCGGACAGGGCAACACTTACGGCGCGTTGCGCCGGGAGCTGCAGCAGAACTACGAGGTCCGCACCGTGCCGGCCGCCGATAGCGCGCCGATCGACGAGCAGATCGGTGTCCTGGTGCTCGCCGGAGCGCCGCCGATCCTGGACAGCGCGCGGCTCGATCGCTTCCGGGTGTTCCTGGCGCGGGGAGGCGGCGCGCTCGTTCTGGCGAGCGGCATGCAGATCCAGCCCCAGGGGTTCCAGGCCGTGGCGCAGCCGCTGGGCTGGAACTCGTTGCTCGAGCCGTATGGTGTGTCGATCCGGTCCGATTTGGTGTACGACCTCGCCTCCAACGAGGCGGTCTCGATGCCGGCGTCGTTCGGTCGTGTGCTGGTGTCGTACCCCTTCTGGATCCGCGCTCTCAGCACACAGGCCACCACGGTGAACAGTGAGCTGGAGGCGATGACCCTCCCGTGGGTCAGCAGCATCGACACGGCGCTGGCCGCTCCCGGGACCGTCATCCCGCTCTTCACGTCGAGCGGGGCCGCTGGTACGGAGGAAGGTCGGGCCTTCATCGCCCCGCAGCGGGACTACCCGCAGGACAGCCTGGCGACACGACTCCTCGCCGCGCTGGTGAATCCGCTCGCCGCGGACAGCGGTGGCGCAGCGCGGCTGGGGCGGGTCGTGCTCGTGGGAACCGCGGAGCTCATCACCGACCAGTTCGCGCGCAGCGATCCGATGGGCATCGGCTTCGCCCTCAACGCGGTGGACTGGTTGGCGCAGGACGACGCGCTCATCCAGATCCGCTCCAAGAACCGCCGCCCGCCAGCGCTGGTGTTCGAGAGCGAGACGCTGCGGGACTTCGTGAAGTACCTGAACGTCGTGGGGATCCCGCTGCTGGTCATCGTGCTCGCGGCGGCCTGGCTGTGGCGTCGCCGCCGCTGGACCCGCCAGAGCTACCGTCCTGTCGGAGCGGCCGTGTGACGCCGCGCCAGCTGCTGCACATCGGAGTCGCCCTCGCCGCGGCGCTGTTTCTCTGGGGGCTGGTCACGATCATCGGGGGAGGGGGCGACACCATCGAGGAGCGGGAGCTGTTGCCGGCCCTCACTGCCGCCGAGGTCGACACCCTCGAGATTGCGAGTGCCGCTGACACGGTGCGCCTGACTCGGGGTGCCGGAGACGAGTGGAGCGTGAACGGCTACCCCGCCTCGCCCGACGCGGTGGACGAGCTGTTCCAGGCGGTGGCAGACCCGCTGCGGGGGGCGCTGGCGGCTCGCAGTTGGTCGTCGCACGCGCGCATGGGAGTGGACTCCGCGGGGGGGAAGCGGCTGCGGGTCGTGCGTGAGGACCGGGCGGTGGCCGAGCTCGTGGTCGGCAATCGGGGGCGCCAGTCTCGCTCGGTGTTCGTGCGCGAGGTGGGTGACGATCTCGTGTACCTGGTGCGCGGTCCGCTGGCCACCCTGGTAGGCCGCAGCGTCACGGATTGGCGCGATAAGCGCATCGTCGCCGTGGACGCCGCACAGGTCGAGTTCATTGCGGTCGACCGGGGCCGGAGCCGCTACGCGCTGGTGCGGGCGGACAGCGTCTGGACGTTCGCCGATGGGGCGGACGCCGACTCTGCGGCCGTGGCGCGACTGCTGCGGGAGTACGGTACGGTCTCGGCCCAGGGAAGCGCGTTCGCGTCGCCGGCGCAGGCGGACTCCGCGGACTTCCGGGGTCCGGACCGCCGCCTGACGCTCGTCGGCGCGGGCGGTGACACACTCGCTGCCCTGGTGTTTGATTCGACCGACGCCGGCTACTGGGTGCGGCATGCAGCGGGGCAGACCGTGTACTGGCTCTACGGCTGGAAGGTGGACGACCTCATGCCTCACGACTCGACCCTGCGAGTCCAGAGATGAAGTTGAGTAGACGTGTGTGGGTCCCGACGATCGGCGTCGCGGGGCTGGTCGTGCTGATCCAGCTGTGGCCCGTCGACCGCGCCAATCCGCCCGTGACCGCCGAGATCGACGCGCCTCCCCGGGTCATGCAGGTGCTGCGCACGGCGTGCTACGACTGCCACTCCAACGAAACCCGCTGGCCGTGGTACGGCTACGTCGCGCCGGTCTCGTGGCTGGTGGCGCACGACGTACACGAGGCGCGCGAGGAGCTCAACTTCTCGGCGTCGGGGCTGCTCTCGCCCGAGGACGCAGCCGAGCTCAGGGAGGAGGTCTGGGAGGAGGTCGAGGAGGGGGAGATGCCCCTTGGCAAGTACCTGTGGATGCACTCCGATGCGAGGCTGTCGGAGGAGCAGCGGCAGGTGCTGCGCGAGTGGGCGGGGGCTCGGGAGGGTGAGGAGGAGCGCTAGCCCGCCATGTGCAATTGAGGGGCGTGGGGTAGCCTCTTGAGCGGGACTTCCGATGCACCGGCCCACCACCCCGTACCTCCCATTCCACCCACCGATGCCGCCCCCGGAAGCCCCGCCTGCGAGGCTCCCCACGCCCCTTGACCGCTGACCTTTCGGAGTGCTCTCGCGCCGGGGTGAGCGGTGCGCCGATGCTCACTCGGGTGGCACCCCCGGTCTCGCTTCGTCCCTATTGCGCTTCCCGCTTCCAGCTTCCCGTTTCCCGCGAGTCGTACCGTTCACCTACGTCGCAGCTCCTCGTACCAGCTGCCGCGCCTGCTCGAACACCGAATGCCACATCTCCCGCGTCAGCCGGCCGGTGTTCGTGTTCTGCCGGCTGGGGTGATAGGAGGAGATCAGCGCAGTGCTGTTGTCCAGGCGCGACACGGCGCCGTGCCCGAAGGCAGGTCTATCGCGCGGGACGAGCCGCTCCCACCATCCGGCCGCCTTGAGCCACTGGCGATGGGCCACGTGGCCCAACGTGAGCACCACCCGCACCCGGGCGAGCAAGCGCAGCTCGGCCTCGAGGAAGGGCTGGCACGTGTCGAGCTCGTGCTGCGTCGGGCGATTGCCCGGTGGTGCACAGCGACCGGCCGCGGTGACGTAGCAATCCAAGAGCTGCAGCCCGTCGTCCCGCGCGGTCGACTCCGGCTGGCTAGCGAAGCCGAAGCGGTGCAGCGCCTCGTACAGCCAGTCACCGCTCGAGTCGCCGGTGAACACCCGTCCCGTGCGGTTGGCGCCGTGGGCGCCGGGGGCGAGCCCCACGACGAGGAGCCTGGCAGCGGGATCGCCGAACCCCGGCACCGGGCGCCCCCAGTACTTCCATTCGCGGTAGGCGCGCTTCCGGTCGCGGGCCACGCGCTCCCGGTGGGCCACCAGGCGGGGGCACGCGCGGCAGGTTGTGATGGCGCGGGTGAGGCTCGTCAGGGTGCGGAGTGCGGTCATGGTCCTTCAGCTCCGTGCCGACACGTTGCCAGGAGCCCCTCGGCCGTCCCCCTCGAGCTGGGGAGGGTCCGAAGAAACTGCCGGCGGCAGAGCGGTGCCGCTAGACTCTCGGTACGGGACCGCAAGGGCCCTTGCGCGCCCGGCGTCTTTAGGGTCAACTCCTACTGCGGGACTACTCGACCATTTCATCGCGAGGCCGACGTGATGAGGATGCTGACGCTTCTCACCGCCACACTGCTCGCCTCGACGCTGGGTGGCACAGCCGCATCCGCGCAGGATCTCTCAGCGGAAGAGCAGGCGATCGTGGAGTATATCGACGCCCACGCCGAGGACGCGATAGCGCTGCTCGAGCGGGTGGTGAACATCAACAGTGGGACCATGAACTTGGACGGGGTCCGCGAGGTCGGGCGGGTGTTCGACAGCGAGCTCGCGGCTCTCGGGTTCCGCACCCGCTGGGTTCCCATGGACAGCGTGAACCGGGCCGGGCACCTGTTCGCCGAGCGGCGGGGTGGCCAGGGCTGGCGACTGCTGCTCATCGGCCACCTGGATACCGTGTTCGAGGAGGACAGCCCCTTCCAGCGGTTCGAGCGCGAGGGCTCGACTGCGACCGGGCCGGGCGTATCCGATATGAAGGGCGGGGATGTCGTGATCTTGCTGGCGCTCCAGGCCCTGCACGCCGCGGGCGTGCTGGAGGGCACCAGTGTGATCGTCGCGCTCACGGGAGACGAGGAGCATACCGGAGACCCGCTCGACTACGCCCGCGAGCATCTGAGGGAAGCGGCCTTGCGCAGCGACGTCGCCCTGGGCTTCGAGGGCAACGTGGGCGGTGTCGGCCAGGTGACGGTCGCGCGCCGGGGGTTCACCGGCTGGACGCTGCGGGTGACGGGCCGCCCGGCTCACTCCTCCCAGATCTTCCGCCAGGACCTGGGCAGCGGTGCCATCTTCGAGGCCGCCCGGATCCTCAATGAGTTTCACGAGGAGCTCAAGGGCGAAGAGTATCTCACGTTCAACCCCGGGATGATCCTGGGCGGCACCACGGTGGACTTCGAGGCGGAGCTGAGCCGGGGGAGCGCCTTCGGCAAGACCAACGTGATCGCGGAGACGGCCGTCGTCATCGGCGACCTGCGCGCGCTGTCCGAGTTGCAGCGGGAGCGGGCGAAGGAGCGGATGGAAGACATTGTGGAGGAGAGCCTGCCTCACACGGAGGCCACGATCAGCTTTCGCGACTCCTATCCCCCAATGGAGCCCACGGGGGAGAACTACGCTCTCATGGAGATGCTCTCGCGGGTGAACCGCGATCTGGGCTACGGTGAGGTAACGGAGGTGGATCCGGGTCGGCGGGGCGCCGCGGACATCTCCTTCGTCGCGGACGTCGTGGAGGCATCCCTGTCAGGCCTGGGAGTGATCGGTGAGGGAGCGCACACGGAGCGCGAGACGGTCGACCTCGGGTCGATCCCTGTCATGGCGAAGCGTGCGGCCCTGCTGATGTACCGGTTGACCAGGGAGTAGGGCGGTAGGGCGGTGACGCCGGGAAGTGCCTACCGCGCTACCGCCGTCGGCCTAGCGCCTCACCGCTTTTCAGGTTTCTGCGCGATCCCCACCTTGGCCAGGATGTCCTCCATCAGGCACCACTTGGTCACGCTGGACTGCAGCAGGTTGAGCCCGACAAAGGCGGTGAACAGGTAGAAGTACGGGCTCACCCAATGGCCCAGGGCGAGCGAGACGAGCACGAACGTCCCAGCGATGCCGCGAATCAGGTAGTGCATGATCAGAGGACCTCCACGGTGTTGAGCATGTATGCCTTGAGGCCTTCCTCGGGCCCCTTGTTGGTCTGCAGCGCCTTCAGGCGGTCGCATAAGCCGGCGCAGTCGCCGTCGGGCAGCGCCACGAAGTAGAGCGTGCTCGATCCCGGGAACGCTCGGGTTCCCAGCTTGCGGCCGGTCTTTCCCATGCCCAGCACGTTGGGGAACGTGCTGTAGCCGGGAACCGCGCTGTCCTCGAGCAGCCGCTCGACGTCGTCGGCGTGGTCGGAGTCTACGAAGATCAATAGCAGGCTCATTTGCGCATCTCGTAATAGAGGAGCGGAATGGCCACCAGCGTGAGCGCCGTTGCCACCACCGCGCCGCTGATCAGGGCGATCCCCAAGCCCTCGAAGATCGGGTCCCGCACCATTACGAGGCCGCCGATCACCACCGCCAGTGCGGTGAGGATGATCGGCCGGGCGCGAATGAGGCCGGAGGCCACCACCGCCTGCTTGAGTGAACTGCCGCGCTTGAGTCCCAGCTCGATGAAATCGACCAGCAGGATCGAGTTGCGCACGATGATGCCGGCGAGCGCGATGAAGCCGATCATCGAGGTGGCCGTGAAGGCGGCCCCGAGCAGCCAGTGA